>JAFXAC010000033.1 GCA_017522125.1 Clostridia bacterium
CTTTAGTTTATTATATCATATTTCTGTTCAAAAGTAAATAAGAACAGTATAAATCTCCTTGTTTTGCAGATACTAACATTACAAATCTGTGAAAACAAGGAGATTTATATAAATGAAAGCAACAGGAATCGTACGCCGCATTGACGATCTCGGTCGTGTGGTGATACCCAAAGAGATCCGCCGCACCATGCGCATCCGCGAGGGCGACCCACTTGAAATTTACACCGACCGCGAGGGCGAGGTCATTTTCAAAAAGTACTCCCCCATAGGCGAGCTTAACTCGTTTGCCGCACAGTACGCCGAGGCGCTCCACAAAACGGGTGAGCTGTCCGTAGTTATCTGCGACCGCGACGCAGTAATAGCGTCCGCTGGCGTGCCGCGCAAGGAGTATGCCGAAAAGCATATTTCCGCCGAGCTTGAAGCGGTCATCGAGAGCCGCGGACTTTACCTCTACAGAGCAGGGGAGGCAAAGTTCTCACCGATAATCGACGGCGGCTCGCATTATATCACCTGCGCTATGCCCATTATCTCGGAGGGCGACGTTCTCGGCTGTGTGGCGGCGCTTTGCGCTGACGGCTCAACACGCGCCGAAAACGGAAGCGTCGAAGCAAAGCTCGTGCAGACCGCCGCCGCCTTTCTCGCAAAGCAGCTCGAGAGCTAATAAAAAACGCCTTGCGCGAGTTGTCATAAGGATATCCTGCGTTATGCGTTTGCACAAAATTGGACGGACAGCCACGGCTGTCCGTCCTTTCTTTTTATACTAAGCTCGTTTTCTTCAAAATCACCTTACTGATAGCGCCAAGCCCAAAAGCGAACGCCAAGCCGCCCGCAAGGCAGAGAATAACGTTTATAAACGTCGAGCTAAGCGGTGTGATCATAGACACCGTCATAAAGAGCAGCATTCCGCCGCCGAGGCTTCCGCAGATCGCAAGCCACGCCTTCTGCTTTGCCGCCTGAAGCATCATATTGTCAAACACGGTAAGAGATGGGAAACAGCTGGGAGTTTCTATGAGAACACCCATTTTTGCTCTCACTGCTTCGTCCGTATGAGCCTTGCCGTACAGCTTTATCGAGCCGCCGCTTGTAGGGATCAGACCGCAGATCATTTTTTCAGTGGTGGATTTACCCGAGCTGTTCTCTACGATAAAGCCGTAAATGCCCCTACGGGAACGGTCATATCAAGATGATCCACCGCATACATCGTGCGAAAGCTTTTAGAAAGATTTTTAATTTCTATAGCGTCCATTTTTATTTATCCTCCTACCGTATATACGCCGAAAAAGCGAGACGGCAAAAGCGCCTCGCTCATCGGTCTTATTCTTCCATTACAGAAACAGTATACTTGCAGTCCAAGCCCTTGGACTTCAAAAATGCGTTAAATTCAGCATCAAGGGTAGCGGAACTTACCTCGGTCGTTGCAGGCTGGGGCTTGCCCATAGCGTTTGCGCGGGCAACTGCCGCCTGTGTTTCAGCCTTGACCTTTGCGATCTGCGCGGCGGTGTTGGCGGGTGCTGCCTTTGCGCCCTTTTTGATATTCTCGACGACCAGCTTGTATTTTGCTTTAATGCCCTTGGTGCGAAGGAATTCTGCAAATTCCTTGTTATCCTCGGCGGATTTAGCCTTTACTGCCTCAAATTCGGCAACGTCGGCGGCGTGCTGCTTCTTTGCAGACTCGCTCATATTATTGAAAGCCAGCTTGAACTTCGCCGCAATGCCCTTTGTGTGGAGGAATGCGGCAAACTGATCGTTCAGCTCCATCATCTCCTGCTCGATCTCCTGCTGTGTCTTGGTTCTGTTTTCCATTTTTATTTAGTCCTTTTTATCGTTTTATTTATTAATAATTTTATCACTGAGTTCGATTATCTTATCTGCATACTTCTTGCGGCGAGAGCCGAGAATGCCTTTGTAGATGGGGTAGTTAATAATTGCCATAAGCATACCGACAACGCCGATCACAATACCGGGGATCATCGGGTCGGAAATACCTACCGTCGCACCGATGTCGGTCATGACAAGGCTCATTCCCGTGCCCATAATAATTGCGCCGATGCTTCCAAAGATATATGCAAACACGTTAGCGGGGCGCTTGACCTTTAAATCCAGCTCTTTAAGCTCGTCAAGACTGCTATGCTCCTTTTCGGTGTACTGTGTACGGATCTTCTGTACGAGAAATTCCTGATCGTTCTTGTTCATAGTGATAACCTCTTTCTTCATTTTGTGAATTAATTATAGTTTACTGATGTTTTTGAAAGTTTTGAGAAATGTTTGAGTTTTGTTAATTTCAAAATTTCTTTTTACGCGTTTTTCGCATCGCTCACCGTGCGAGTAAATTATATCCTGTCAATGTTTTTGCGACGTTTTGGAAACGTTTGAATTTTATTAAAAAGAAAAAGCTATAGCACGTAATTCAAATGAATTCTATGCTATAGCTTTTCTCGCACTCGACAAGCGAATGTAAGTTGAATTTATCGTTTTTTGCATATATCCCCGTGCTTCAGAATAAAATACAGTAAAATATCACTACGGAGGAAAAGATATGAATGAAATAATGGCGGCGCGCTTTGAGCTTGAAGTGCCGCTTGCGGAGAAAAACGTGCTTTCTGAGATGTCGGACGACTACACATTGCCCGATTATATGCCCCCGATAAAACGCGTGATATCGGTAGACGCCTCGGTATCTCCACCCGAAAGCTACGTAAGTCCGTCGGGCTGTGAGCTTGGCGGCAATATGCGATATCGGTTGCTCTACGAGGGCGGCGAGGACGGCGGCGTGTGGTGCATCGAGCTGCCAGCCGAGTACGAAACGGCAATAAGCCTTGACGGTGAAGTCCCCGATAGCGAAAAATGTCATTGCCGCGCTGTCGCGGTAGCAGAAACGCCCACCGTGCGTGTCGTTGCGCCGCGCCGCGTGAATATTCGCTCGCGCGTGAGGATACGCGCCGCCGTGAGCTGTAACGAGGAGATCGAGTGCGCGTGCCGCGGCGAGAGCGTTGCCGACGGCGACGTAAGATGTCTTGAGGGGACTGCAAGCGCTATGCAAACTCTTTGCGGCAAGAGCGAAGCTATCGCCTTGAGTGATAGCTTTGACGTAGGCTCAGGCTCGGACTCGGAGCAGCTTCGCGTTATCTGCTGTCGCGGCGAGGTGATGATCACGTCCGCCGAGGCAAGACGCTCGGGCGTTGTTTGCGGCGGTGAATTACAGCTTAAAATTTTGCTTTGCCGAGAGGGAGAGGGGGAGCGTCCTTACGCCGTCACCCGAAAGATTCCCGTAAGCGGCGAGGCGACGTATCTTAGCGAGCCGCGTGAGGGGGCGGAGCTTGTGGGCGCGTGCGGCTGGGGAACGCTCGCGTCTTGCAGTGCGACGGTTGCCGACGGGCATCTTGTGTGCGAAGCCGAGGTCGTGCTTTGCGCGGAGGCGCAGGCGAAATACCCGTTTACCTATCTGCGTGACGTGTACGCGCTTTCAAACGTTTCCGAAACGTCCGCACGCCGCGTACAGACACGCCGTCCGATAGGTTGCATAAACGGCAACGTCAGCATAGGCGGCACGCTTGCCGTGGACGGCGTAAGGCTTGACGGCGGAATGAAAATATGTGACGTAAGGGGCGTGGCTTCCCCCGACGTAAGCTTTGATTTCGTTGGCAGCCGTATGGAGCTTTCGGGTAAGGTGCGTTGCTTCGTCATTACGGACAACGGAAGCGAGCTTGCCTCGCACGAGCTTGAAATACCGTATAAATACAGCGCGGATATCGGCGATATCACGCCTGATGCGGAGCTTTGTCCGCACGCCGTTGTTAGCGTTGGCGCTTGCCGCGGACGTATCGACGGCGAGGAGCTTGCGGTTGACGCCGAGTTTTACGTTGCGGCGTCTGTGTCGGAAAAAACGGGAGTTGACGCAATAACCGAGGTGCGCTTCGGCAGTATGCGCCGCGCAGACGATGGAAGTCCGCGCCACGCCGCAAGGATAACCGTTTGCTACCCGTGCGCAGGGGAAACCCTGTGGTCGGTTTCCAAGCGTTACGGAGTAGATCCCGTGCGAGTAGCCGCCGACAACGGGATCGAGGCGGATATCCCCGACAGCGCGGAAAGCCTTGCCCACGTAGGATTTTTGATAGTATAGAAAAATCGGGAGCAAACGCTCCCGATTTTTATTATTCAACCGTAACGGATTTTGCAAGATTGCGGGGGTGGTCAACGTCGCAACCGCGAAGCAGAGCGATCTCGTAAGAGAGTATCTGGCATGCGGCAACGCTGACAAGGGGAGAGAACAGCGGCTCGGTCTTGGGAAGAACGAAAATGCTGTCACCGTATTCGGTGGGATGCGGGAAATCGTCCGTGCATATCAGCGTAACGTAGCCGCCTCTTGCGCGTACCTCGCGAATATTTCCTGCCATCTTATCGAAATATCTGGAATCGTTTGCGAGTGCAACGACGGGAGTTCCCTCTTCAACGAGAGAGAGCGTTCCGTGCTTCAGCTCGCCTGCGGCGTATGCCTCGCTGTGTACGTAGGAGATCTCCTTGAGCTTCAGCGAGCATTCGGTAGCGGCGGGGCAGTCAGGGCCTCTTCCGATAAAGTAGAGGTCGTCTGCGTCCTTTACGGCAACTGCGAGCTTGCGTATCTCGTCGCGTCTGCCGATGATCTCGCTGACGTATGCGGGAATGTCGCGGGAAAGCGAACGGCAAAGGCGAGCTGCCTCGTCTGCCGCAAGAGTTCCGCGTGCAACGCCGAGCTTAATGCCCATCATACAAAGCACTGCTACCTGAGTAGCGTAGCCCTTGGTGGTAGCAACGGCGATCTCAGGACCTGCACCCGTGTAGATAACGCAATCAGCCTCGCGTGCGATAGCGGAGCCTACAGCGTTGATGATAGCGGCGGTGGGGTGTCCCTGACTCTTTGCAAGGCGAAGTCCTGCAAGGGTGTCGGCGGTCTCGCCCGACTGCGAAATAGCAAGCGCAAGAGTCTTGCCGAGTATTGCGGGGGGATCGTAGCGGTATTCCGATGCGGTGTTTACCGTAACGGGAACGCCCGCGAGTTTTTCAATAACGTATCTTCCTACAAGACCTGCGTGGGTAGCAGAGCCGCAGGCGATAATGGAAATGCTGTCAAAGGAGTGCCAGAATTCCTCGGAAATGCCGTCGGTCGAGAAATCGGGAAGCATATCGGAGTTTATACGGTGAGAAGCCGCGCGACGAATAGCATCGGGCTGCTCGTGGATCTCCTTGAGCATAAAGTGGTCGTAGCCGTCCTTATCAGCGGCGGTAACGCCAAGCTCGGTCTCCTCGGGAACGATTGCTTCAACAGTTCCGTCGGTGTTGTGCTTCGTAATTCCTGCCTCGGTAATGCAGATTACCTCGTTTTCCTTGGGACGGTAGATCATACGGGTGTGAGCGAGAAGCGCGGGGATGTCGGATGCAAGGAAAGCGCCGTCTGCGGACGTTGCGGCAATAAGGGGATTGTCGCGTCTGATAGCCCAGATCTCACCGCTTCTTTCGGGGAAGATAACAGCTATCGCGTAAGAGCCGCAAAGATAACGTGCGGCGGAGTAAAGGGCCTTTGCGGGATCACCGAGAGCCGCGTACTCGCGGTCGATAAGGTGTGCCGCAGCCTCAGTGTCGGTGTCGCTTACGAAGGTGTAGCCCTGGGCGGAAAGCTCGTCGCGAAGCTCAAGGCAGTTGTCGATTATACCGTTGTGTACTATAACGCAACGCTTGGAAGCGTGGGGATGCGCATTTGCCTCGGTGGGGCCGCCGTGGGTAGCCCAACGGGTGTGACCGATACCGCGGTTAGCGTCAAAATCAATGGCGTTAGCCTTGCTTGCAAGCTCGCTTACTCTGCCGCCGCACTTGATGGTGCGAAGAGCGCCGTCGGCGTCGCACAGCGCGATTCCCGCCGAGTCGTAGCCTCTGTACTCAAGAGATGCAAGACCGTCAAGCAGTATTTTCTTTGCCTTGCGGCTACCTGTGTAACCAATTATTCCACACATAGAAATTCTCCTTAAATAAAAAATATAAGATAATTTTTAATGTTCTGCTATGTTTGTATTATAACAAACGCACCTGCTCGTTGCTACCAACTTTGAGTTGAATTTTTCCGCAACCGCAGGGTGCTTTTGGCGACGCTTGCTTCATTATATGCGTTTTTAGTTTTAAAATTGCGGCAGGTGACGAAAAATATCTTATTAAGTATAATATGCGCATACGCGCACGATATATGCTTGTCTTTGTGTGTGGCAGAGC
>JAFXAC010000034.1 GCA_017522125.1 Clostridia bacterium
AAGGTCAATTCTATTTTTGATATGGACGCAAAAGACAGCGAGGAAGCGCTGAAAAGACTTATGGAAAAAGAAATTGATATTGAATATATAAAAATAAATCACGTTGATGTTGTTTTGTTAGATATTGATATAGGATAGTGGAGACCACCGTTAAAAAATACGGCGGAATCGTTGATTATTACGAGGACGGAGAAATGTTTGGCGTGCAGATACTCCTACCGATAAAGGCTTAATAACGCACGCCCGCGGATTGCTAAAGCGCAATCCGTGGGCGTTTTTTTGTTATTTATCCCTATATTTCATCAATTATCCCAAGTGCTTGAATGCGTGAAGTAAAGATGGTAAAATTGGATATATAACTCAATTGCGTTATGCACCGTTGCTTGCGGTGCTTAATATTATACGCAATTCAAACACTTTATCCTCGCAAGTAATAAAAACGTTGCCGTGGTATTTTTCCACAAGCTTTTTTATTTCAGTCAGTCCAAAGCCGTGATTCAATGAATCGGTTTTAGTTGTAGCCATATTATCTGTGTCTACGTTTTGGCTAACCTTGTTTTTTATGATAATTACAATATGGTTGTTATGGCGGTTGATGAGGACGGAAATGTCTTTGTCGTGTGCGCTTTCTAATTTTGAAACTGCTTCAATTGCGTTATCCAGCGCATTTCCGATGATGATGGATAAATCAATGGACGAGATCTGTATGGAGCTTAAGTTTGATGAAAAATAGTTTATCCTTATCTGATGCTCTTGCGCCTTGCTATTTTTTACGGCAACGATGTGATCGATAATATTAAGGTCGTTTTCGGATTGAGATATGAGGTTTAACCTGTTGCACTCGTCCTCAATGTCGTTTTGCAGGTTTTCGTAATTACGGTTCCTTAAATCAGACAAAATTCCGATCAAGAAATTTTTATAATCGTGTCTGATCTTTTGTATGTCCCTATTGTGCTGTAGCAACTGCTTATGGTTCTCGTTTTGAAAATTTATCAGTTTATCTGCTACGGCTAATTTTTGATCCTTTTCGGTGTCTCTATATATTTGATCGATAAGCTCAAATACAATGAAGTTTGACGTGAGCAAAAACGTAAACGACAAAAGCGTTAGTACCGTGTCGACGGCGGTATATTCTTGCATTTTGATAAAGTAATTATACTGCGATACCATAACCGCTATCGTGGACGCGGGGATGATTAAAATAGCAAGCGTTTTTTTCCACGATGCTTGCGACGGTGTTTTATTGACAAAACGCCGAATGAGGACGATCAAAAAGAACAATAAAGCCTTAGAAAGAAGCAATCCGATGATAAAGAACGGACCTTCGGTGGCTTGTTGGTTGCTGATAGATAAAACGCTCGAAAGCAAAAACGTAATAAACGCCTCCGTGATAACGGATAAAGCGTAGGCGACTCCCGACAGTAATAACGCTCTATACCAATTGTTGCTTGTCAATAGCGACGTCAAAAGAGTTAAAAGAATAAAGATCAGGAATTTGACGCTCGGTATTTTTACAAACAACAAAAGAGAGGTAAACAGCAAGATAAGCGCGAGAGCAAGGAAAAACGTAACTTTTTTGTTGAATCTAAAGGCGGCAAACGATGAAAAGAAAAGGATATAAAGATAGACCATCAATGCCGCATTAATAAGGCATATAACGAATTCAAACAAAAAACTCATAAGTTATCCTCCACGTACTTGGAGTAAGCAAGCACGACTTCTTTCTTTTTTCTGACGCTCATCATCACCGTGCGCTTATCATCCAAAATGATCGAATACCCCTTAAAATCATAAACCTTATCAAAGTTTACGATATAGCCCTGATGAACCTGATAAAAGCCGTGATTGTGGAGAGCATCGATAACGTCGGAAAATCTGCCCGTCGTTTCAATAACATCATATTTAGTATGATAAATTATGTGTTTTCTGCAATATTCGATAAAGTAAATATCCGAAAGCGGAAGGCGGCGGGTGGTGTTGTGGATCTTGATGCAATGATATTGGCGGGAAAGAGAGATCTTCTTAATGGCGCGTTTGAGCGTGAACTCTAATTTTTCCTCGGAGATCGGTTTTAGCAAATAGTGAAAAGCCTCACAATCATACGCATCTATTGCGTATTGAGGATAGCTTGTTGAGAAAATAATGATAGTTTGATTATTGGCGGCGCGTATCTTTTTGCCTACGTCAAGTCCGCTTTGGTTTGGCATCTCAACGTCCAAAAACACGATATCAAATTGCGCTTTTTGATGCTTGCTTAAAAACTCCTCTGCGTCCGTGAAAACGCTATACTCGATCTCGCAAGCGGAGCTGAAGGATTCGCAAACCCCTCTCAAGCGCGTCGCGTCCTGCAACGAATCGTCGCATATTGCAATGCTTATCATAGGATACCTCCTCGGTTTAGCTTCTACAATATTATATCATATCAAGCGGGGGATTTCAACACGGTGCGCGGTATGCAATAAAACGAACGTTCCCTTTTTGTCTACACTTGTGCCGATAAGATTGACTGCTAAAATCAGTTGTGGTAGCATAGTCTTGGAGCAAACTGCAAAGAAGGGGCGGTCTTTTCAAAAAGTATATTAAATATTTAGTATAAGGAATAATTATGATAAATATTGGAAAAAATATCAAATCGTTTAGACATCGCTGTGGCTTCACGCAGGCATATCTTGCAGAAAGACTCGGTGTTTCGGTGCAAGCCGTTTCAAAATGGGAAAACGGCACGAGTCTGCCCGATATTATGCTGCTCCCCGAGATCGCCCGCGAGTTTGGCGTTTCCATTGACGAGCTTTTTGTGGAGGACGAATCGCGCTAAACGATAATTTATAGGAGATAGAAATGAAAACAAGATTTTTGGCGTTACTTTTGGCGGCGGTGTCGGTGCTTTGCCTTGTGGGATGCACGCCGAGCGTGGATATTCCCGATGCCGAAAAGGAAACGTGCATATATTCGGCGCAATGGCTTGGGCGACTTATAAGGTATGACCTTACAAATAAAAAAGCCACCGTGGTGTGTCCCGATCCCGCGTGCGAGCATAAGGATTGCACCGCGACCGACGTGGACAAATACTGCGTGGGAGACGACCACATCGTTTACGTAAGAAAAAAGGGAGCAGCCTCTACGGTCTATTGTTATTACATAAGCAAGGGCGAGCTTGTTAAAATAATGGACTGCGAATATACTCAAGTTCCCATAATCGGCGGCTCGTTTGCGTATTTTGCGGCTGCTAATATCGAATACGACGAGGCGGGCAAGCCCCTTGGGCGCAAATGGCACATATATAAGTACAATATGGAAACGAACGAGCTGCGCGCTCTGACGCAAGCCCCCGTTCCCGTAAACCAAGGCCCGCGCCCCGAAAAAATAACGGAAACGAATATTTTTTGGCAGGACGAAACGGGCGGATATACCACCGACCTTGAATATCAGAACAGACAGCCCTCGGATTACCACAGCGGAATGATAAGGGATTACGAGCAGCACTTTGAGGTAGTGTGGGGAGAAAACGCTATATATACGTTCAATATCACAGCCGAAAACCTCGTAACGGGCGAGATTCACGATATGGTAAAGGGTGCTTATTGGTATAGATTGGACTTTTTTGACGATCCCAAGGGCGTAATTTTTACCGAATATAAAAACGGCGATCCCATCACCGAGCTGAAATACGTCAGCTTTGATACGTTTGAAACGCGAAAGCTCTGCGATGCTCCCGAGGGATATTGCATATCTCAAATGGTTTCGGCATCGTGGGAGCACCGCTACGTGGGCGATTACGTGGGCATATACGTCAAGCGACTCGGCTCGACCTCGGAGCACGGCGAGGAAATGATGATTGTGAACGTTACGACGGGAGAAAATTTTATTATTTCTCCGTGATAAAACTATGATGAAGATAATTAACGTTAGCAAGAGCTACAAAAGCACGCGGGCGCTCGTTGATTTCACCTATGAGTTTGGAGTGGGTATCTACGCCATCCTCGGTCCTAACGGAAGCGGAAAATCCACCCTGATGAACATAATAACGGGGAATCTTGCACCCGACGGCGGAAGCGTTTGCTTTTCGCAAAGCGAGGATGCGCCACAAAGACCGAAAATAGGATACGTGCCGCAACAAGCGGCGATGTATCCGTATTTCACCGTTTACGAAATGCTCGATTACGTCGCCGTCCTAAACGGCGTAGATAAAAGGCGCGAGCATATCGAGGCGCTTATGCAGGCGTTTGACATCAGCTCCTCACGCGACAAAAGGATAAGATCGCTCTCAGGCGGAACAAGGCAACGCCTTGCCATCGCGCAGGGCTTTATCGGGCTGCCTGAAATAGTTATCCTTGACGAGCCGACGGCGGGGCTTGATCCCTTGCAAAGGATACTTTTTAAAAACGCGGTCAAGAAAATGAGCACCGATATGACGGTAATAATTGCAACGCACATAGTCAGCGACGTTGAGGATATCGCTGACGAGGTATTGTTTCTTGACAAGGGCAGGATAGTTAAGGCGGGCAAGCTGCAAACGCTTTTGAGTGAATTTGATACGTACTGCTGGCGGCTTCCCAAGGGGGCGGTATACGACGGCTTGACTCGCATTGACGGCGAGGATGTAAGAGCCATCGCGCCGCAAAAGCCGATCGAGGGCGCAGTTCCCGTTGCCGCAACGCTGGAGGACTATTATTTAAAGATCTTCGGCGGTGAGAGGTAGAACGATGCTTTTTAAGTATGAGCTTTTAAAGCTTTTCAGGAACAGGCTGATCATCATAATGCTTTGCGCAGGCTTCGTTATCAGCTTTGCTGTGGGTATTGGCGAGCAAGTTACCGAGGTGGAAAATTACGGCACGCGCTTTGCAAAAAGGCTTGATACCGTTATCTATTCGGCAAAGACCAACTATCGCCAGATAGACGATAAGGAAAGCGAAATGGCGCTGTATCAGCTTGGCGTGGTGGAAAAATATTCCGCCCTTGCGGACGTTGACGTTTCCAGCCGCGCGCGCGGCTTTGAGGCGGCTTTGTCCACGGCATACCCCTACGCGCTTTCTCTCGCAGTCGGTATTTTTGCGGCGATCGTCGCGGCTCACAGCGAATACCGTTCAAGCCTTGTGCTTTTGACGAATAAAAAGGGCAGATATAAGATCTGCGTTTGCAAGATGGCGTCCGTTGCGCTCGTGGTGTTCATATCCGGGCTTGCATTTGTTGCCGCCGCGCTTGCGGGGGCTTTCGTGTGCACGGGAGTGTCGGGCTTTTTCGCGCCCATACAAAGCATTCCGACGTATATGCTATGCCCGTACGATATGAGCGTGGCGGCGGCGATTCTCTGCCGCTTCGGTATTGCTTTCGTGCTTATTCTTTGCGCTTGTCTTGCTGTGTTTTGCGCGGCGTTGATGCTGCGCCGCTTTCATCTTGCCGTGTTTGGCGTTGTCCTTATATGCAGTACCGAGATATTAAGAAGCTCTCTTGTCGAGGATGCATTCTCCTTCTTTGGCAATTTTGCCATCACCGATTTTATATCAAACGAGTGGCTTTTGCGCTACAAGGGAATGAAGATAGCGGGCGTTTTCGTATCTCAACCCCTCGTGGCACTCTTTTTCGCCGCGGTGCTTATTGCCGTGCTTGCGCTTGCGGCTATGCTTCTTTTCAAAAGAGCGCGTACGGTGCTCACCGTAAAGAACGCGAGCGGGGAAAAGCACGCGCGTGCGAGGGGCGGCGCTTACGGATATGAGATAAAAAAGATGCTTTCGGGAAGCGCGATAGTGATATTTATCTGTCTGCTTGTGATACATACCCTCACCCTTGCCGTCGTTTACCGCGACGACGGTAGGGATTACGAAAAAATATATAAGTACCACGTGTTGCAAATGTCCGAAATGAGCTTTGACGAGCAACGCGCGTACATTATAGACGAAAGGATAAGGTCAGCCGAGCAGGTCTCCGAGGCTCGCCGCTTGAAGGAGAAGTTTACGAACGGCGAATGCACCGAGGCGGAGTACTCTGCGGCTTTGCAAAGGGCAGGGCTTGCCGATATAACGAATAACGTTTTGCGGGATATTGATAAGCAGCTCGACTCACTCGGCAAGCTGATAGAGCAGGGAATGGATGCGAAGCTCGTTTACGCGGTAGGATGGGCGGGGCTTATAAATAAGCCACAGGACTTTTTCCTTATCGCCGCGTTGGTGCTTATATTGGTTCCTTACGTGAACGCCGAAAACGATAGCGGATTTATTCGGGTATTGAACGCAAATCTGCGCACGAACCGTAAGGCGATGGCTCGCCATCGCCGCAGAAAAGCCGCGGTGGCGTTTGCCGTTTCCCTCGTGGTGATCTCGTTGTTCAACGCCGCAGACGTTGCCTTTTTTGCATTGAGATTCGGCTTGCCGAGCGCTACGGCTTATGCGGCGGGCGCAGGGGTGGAATTTGCTTGTCTTGGCATAAGGCTGTGGCAAGCGTTAGTGTGTAAGTTCGCCCTCTCGCTCCTTGGAGCTTTGCTGATCATGGCGTTTAGCTCCTGCGCTTCAAGGCGCGTCAACTCAACGCCCAAGCTCGTCGCATTGCTTTTAGGTGTCGGCGGAGTTCTGTTCGTCGCGGCAAAGCTCGTGCCGCAATTAACGGTAGTGGACGTTACTTCATATTTTGGTTGCGCGTTGCTCTTTGAAGCACCGTGGGCGGTCTTGTTGGGGCATCTCTCTCTGCTCGCAGTATCGTGTGTGCCCATAGCAGTTGAACATATAAAAACAGACGTATGAAGTGATAAGGCGTTTGACAGATAATAATGAAAAGCATCAAGCAAGAACGCAAGTATTAATTTTTGAAAAGACCTTGTAATCCAAACCATTATGGTTTATATGCAAGGTCTTTTTTGGCACCCAAGCCTTGTTTTACAAGGCTTTTTCGGCTTTTAAGGGCTGTTTTTTGACCTTTTGTTTTTTGCACCTTTTCCGAGTCTAAAGGACTTTAAGGTGCGACTTTTGTTGTTGAATTATTTGATTTTTATGATATAATATATTTGACAGGAGGAAGATACAATGGAAAGCTTTAATAACATACATTTTAAAGGTGAATTTCGCGACTATCAGCAACGTGTTCTTGATAACGCTAATAAATATTTAAAAGACGGCAAAATTAATATCGTTGCAGCACCGGGTAGCGGAAAAACCGTCCTTGGTCTTGAGCTGATTCGTCGGTTGGCTTCACCTTGTATCATTTTATCCCCCACAACAGCAATTCGCCAGCAGTGGGGAGAAAGATTTAAGGATCTGTTTCTTGATAATGCGGAAGATTTTTCGTCCCTCTTTTCGAATGACCTACATAATATCACGCTTATAAATTCGATAACGTATCAAGCTCTATATACTGCGGTAGATAAGATATCTGCAACCGAAGATGAAGATATTGACTGCTCTGATGTCGATATCTTTGCTGCCATGAGAGAATTCGGAATAAAAACCGTATGTCTTGACGAGGCGCATCATCTCAAAAACGAGTGGCAGAAAGCACTTGAAAAATTTATTTCTGCGCTTGATAAGGATGTGAAGATCATTTCTCTTACTGCTACACCGCCATATGACTCGGAAGGCTCGGAATGGAGCAGATATATGAACATCTGCGGAGAAATTGATGAAGAGATTTTCGTTCCCGAGCTCGTCGGTCAAAACACTTTGTGCCCGCATCAGGACTACGTGTACTTCAATTATCCGACAGAACCAGAAATTGAGAGCTTTCGCACGCATAAGGAACGTGCATTGCTTGCTGTTGAAGAGCTCGGAAAGCTTGATCTGTTTTCAGGGGTATGCCAATCCTTAAATGCCGAGCAAGACTATGAGGTGCTGTTTACTGATGCTAAGC
>JAFXAC010000035.1 GCA_017522125.1 Clostridia bacterium
TCAAGACTTATGAAGGTGCTTGGACTGCCCGCAGTAACGGGATATCTTATTTCGGGCATTCTCGTAGGTCCTTTCTGCCTTGGCGCACTCGGAATTGGCGGACTTGGCTTTGTCAGCCTTGAGGCAGTTGAGGAGCTTGGAATAATCAGCGACGTTGCTCTTGGCTTTATTGCGTTTGCCATCGGTAACGAATTCAGGCTTTCCGAGCTTAAGCACATCGGAAAGCAGGCGCTCGTTATAGGCATTCTTCAGGCGGTATTCACGACGCTTCTGGTGGATGCCGTACTTATCGGTATCCACTTTATAATCGGTGACAGACTTCCGATCTCCACAGCTATCATTCTCGGCGCTATCGCCTCTGCAACTGCCCCTGCCGCAACTCTCATGGTCGTAAGGCAGTATAAAGCGAAGGGTAAGCTTACCGACCTTTTGCTTCCCGTCGTTGCACTTGACGATGCGGTGGGACTTATCGTGTTTTCAGTATCCTTTGGTATAGCAAGAGCTATGACTACTTCGCAAATCGACGTTGTTTCCATAGCCGTAGAGCCTTTTATCGAGATCGTTGGTTCGCTGCTTCTCGGCTTCGTAATGGGACTTCTGTTCTCGTTTGCGGAGAGGTTCTTCCACTCCAATTCAAAGAGACTTTCTCTTGCCGTTACCGCAGTAATTCTCACCGTTGCCCTCTCTCAGCTTGAGTTTGAGGTGGGCGGCGTACACGTTCATTTTTCAACTCTGCTCGTTTGCATGATGCTGGCTACAGTTTTCTGCAACATTTGCGATTTCTCCCCCGAAATTATGGACAGAACGGACAAGTGGACGTATCCCTTGTTTATCCTTTTCTTCGTAATAAGCGGAGCGGAGCTTGACCTTAGCATTTTGTCCGATATCGTCGTTATAGGTATCGGAGTATTCTATATCCTTTCGCGCTCTGCAGGTAAATATCTGGGCGCATTTATCAGCGCAAAAATGACTAAATGCGACGATAATATCGTTAAAAACCTCGGCATAACGCTTTTGCCGCAGGCAGGCGTTGCACTCGGAATGGCTATGACGGTGGCTAAGTCCGACGTAGGCGGCGGCTCGGTCATCAGAAACATAGTCCTTTTCGGAGTTCTCGTATACGAGCTTGCAGGACCTATGCTGACCAAGATGGCGCTTACGAGATCGGGCGATATCGCACCCAAGGAGGCGGGCAAGACTGCACGCAAGCTCCCTGCTGACAAATAAGAAAAAAGCGGTGTCCAAGGACACCGCTTTTGAAAACGAGGGAAAATATGAAAAGAAATATATATACCGTGCTTTGCGGCGCGGATAGGCTTGACGAGGCGAGCGAGCTTTTGAAGGGTAGAAGATGCGGACTTATGACCTCTGCGTCGGGCGTTGATAAACGCGGTGTTCCCTCCTACGTAAAGCTTGCCGAGCACTATGACCTTACCGTATTATTTGCTCCCGAGCACGGAATACATTCCGTGCATCAGGCGGGCGGCTGGGGCGGCACGCAGATAGACGCGGAAACGGGCTGTCCCGTTTACGATATCGGAGGAGGGAAGAATCCCGAAATTGATAAAGCACTCTCTCTTTGCGATATCGTTGTATACGATATTGCTGACGTCGGCGCGCGCTTTTACACCTATATTTACAGCCTTACCCACATTATGACCGAATGTGCCGCGCGTAATATTCCCGTGCTTGTGCTTGACCGCCCCGATCCCATAAGCGGTAGCCTTGACGCTATCGCGGGCGCGGTGCTTGACGAGAGCAGATTTTCAAGCTTTATAGGCAAATACGCACTGCCCGTGCGCTACTCGATGACGGTGGGCGAGTTTGCAAGGTATATAAACGATAAAAAGAATATCGGTTGTGAGCTTCACGTGCTACGCGTCAGCGGCTGGGAGAGGGCGGCGTATGCCGATATGACCGACCTTCCGTGGTACAACCCATCGCCCAATATTCCGACGGTTGGCTGCGCTGTAAACTATATCGGCACTTGTATTTTCGAGGCTACGAATATCTCGGAAGGGCGGGGAACTACGCGCCCGTTTGACATCGTCGGCGCGCCATTTATAGATTCTCGCAAGCTTGCGGAGCATATGAATTCACGCGGGCTTGACGGAGTGTTCTTCAGCCGCGCGTATTTTACACCCACGTTCAGCAAGCACGCGGGCGAGATATGCGAGGGGGTACAGATAAATATAACCGACAGGGCGCTTTACAGCCCGCACAAATGCGGTCTGCACCTGCTTGCCGCTATGCGCGAGTATTCCGAGTTTACTTGGAACGAGTGGGGAATATGCGAGCGATACGGAAACGACACCCTGACCGCCCACGGAGGATTTGACGTTGACGAGGTAGTGCGCGGAGAGACGGAGGATATCGAGCGCTTCAAAAACGATATCCGTGCATATCTTATGTATCAATGACGCAATATGTGAGAAATCACAGTTTTTTGCCGAAAAAAATCGAGATTTTTTTGAAATATCTTTGATTTATATATTGACAAGCGCATTGATTTTGATTATATTATTAATGAACGATTTTTAGCGAGGTGGCGATGCTGTATCGCCTACCCGAAATCAGATATTGCTTTATATTTTTGGAGGGTAAAAATGGTTATTTACGTATGTAATCTTTGTGGCTACGAGTACAAGGCATCCGAGGGATGCCCCGATAGCGGAATCGATCCCAACACCGAGTTTGAGGATCTTCCCGAGGATTGGGTATGCCCCCTTTGCGGCGCAGGCAAGGAGGAGTTCGAGGAAACTCAGGTTGCCGACGACGATAAAGACGGCGAGGATTACTAATAACGCTAAATATTAAAGCCTCGGCAAGAAAAAACTTGCCGAGGCTTTATTTAATATATCCAAATAATGCTCGCTTACAATTTCGCGTTGCAAGCTTATAGGCTTTTTAAAAATTCTTTATACTGCAAAAATTCTTTATCGTTTGGAATAGTTTGCAGCA
>JAFXAC010000036.1 GCA_017522125.1 Clostridia bacterium
CTTGATGGAACGAGTGCTTGTGGTATTGTCGCGCACTCTCCTTCAGTCTCGCGTTCGCTCGACAGCTCCCTCTCGGAGGGAGCCTAACGCTAATCGCCGCTTTTTCGCACAGCCCAAGCACACGGCGAGAGTCCGAAGGGAAAAACGCTTCGCGTTTTCAGTGAGATCCGACTTCGTCGGGTGAAATACGCCTACGGCGTGTGAAATATTTGCCCAAGGGCAAATGTGAAATATTTTGCTTGCGCAAAATGTTAAGGTAGCTTTTTGCGGGGCAAAAAGCGTTTAATAAAACAAAAAGTGGTTGAAGCGCGGCTTCAACCACTTTTTTTCCTTAATATTTGCCGTAAGGCAAATACATCATTCATCATGCGCGAAGCGCGCATCATTTTTGCCGTAAGGCAAATACATCACTGTAAAAACGCCTCGCGTTTTTACTTTACGCTGAACAGTATATCTCCGTAGGTCGGGAAGGGCCAGAAGTCCGACGCGGTGAGCGTTTCCGCCTCGTCAACTGCGGCGCGAAGGGCGTCCATCGCGGGGATAACGCGGTCGCGCATAGCGGCGGACATTGCGGCGGCATCCTTGCTTACGCGGGCGCTCTCAAGTGCCTCGTCAAGCACGCGCGTGTCGTCCGAAATGCTCTCGGCAAGCGCGGAAAGACGCTTCAAAAGGTCTGCCTCGTAGTCCGCGCGGATGCCCGCACAGCCCGATGCCAGCACGCTCTTCTTTGCGAGGTACGCATCGGCAAGCGCGTTTTCAAAGCGGCTGATGGCGGGGAGAATGTCCTTCCTCGTCATATCGAGCATCGTCAGCGCCTCGATGGAGATGAGCTTTGAGTAATTGTCAAGAATTATCTCACAGCGCGAGCGAGCCTCTGCCTCGGTGTATACCTTGTGGCGCGCAAAAAGCTCAAGATTCTTCTCGGCGGTGAGGTAGGGGACGCAGTCGGGAGTGGTGGCAAGGTTAAGAAGCCCACGCTCCTCGGTCGCCTCCTTTATCCACGCCTCGTCGTAGCTGTTTCCGCTGAAGATTATGCGCTTGTGGCGGATTATAACGTTTCTGATAAGGTCGTGGAGTGCGCCGTTGAAATCCTCTGCACCCTCAAGCGCATCTGCGTAAAGGCGGAGAGACTCGGCAACGGCGGTATTTATCATAATATTGATGCTTGCGATGTTCGCGGACGAGCCGGGCGTGCGGAACTCGAACTTGTTGCCCGTAAACGCGATGGGCGAGGTTCGGTTTCGGTCGGTCGTGTCGCGCGGAAGCTTCGGAAGCACGTGAACGCCAAGGCGCAAGGGCTGCTTTTCGGTGGCGTTGTAGCCGACGTCCTTTTCGATAGCCTCAAGCACCGCCTCAAGCTCGTCGCCGAGGAATACGGAAACTACCGCGGGGGGCGCTTCGGACGCGCCGAGTCGGTGGTCGTTGCCCGCCGATGCGATGGAAAGGCGCAGAAGGTCCTGATAATCGTCAACTGCCTGCAGAACGGCGCAGAGGAAGAGAAGGAACTGTGCGTTTTCGTATGGCGTGTCACCGGGGGTAAAGAGGTTTACGCCCGTGTTCGTGGCGATGGACCAGTTATTGTGCTTGCCCGAGCCGCTGACGCCCTTGAAGGGCTTTTCGTGGAGCAGGCAGACCATTCCGTGCTTTTTTGCCACCTTCTGCATAAGCTCCATTGTGAGCTGGTTGTGGTCGGCGGCGATGTTGGTGGTGGAGAATATGGGGGCAAGCTCGTGCTGTGCGGGCGCACCCTCGTTATGCTCGGTCTTTGCAAGCACGCCGAGCTTCCACAGCTCCTCGTCAAGCTCGCGCATAAAGTCGGCAACGCGGTTCTTTATCGTGCCGTAGTAGTGGTCGGCAAGCTCCTGACCGCGCGGAGGCTTTGCGCCGAACAGCGTTCTGCCCGTGTAAACGAGGTCGCGGCGGCGTTCAAACATATCGCGGTCGATAAGAAAATACTCCTGCTCGGGACCGACGGTGGTCTTGACGGACGTGACCTTTTCGTTTCCGAAAAGGCGCAAAACGCGCATCGTTTGCTTTGCAAGCGCCTCCATAGAGCGCAAAAGGGGAGTTTTGGTGTCAAGCGCCTCGCCGCTGTAGGAGGCGAAGGCGGTGGGAATGCAAAGGGTGTTTTCCTTGATAAAGGCGTAGGACGTGGGGTCCCACGCGGTGTAGCCGCGTGCCTCGAAGGTCGCACGCAAGCCGCCCGACGGGAACGAGGACGCATCGGACTCGCCCTTTATCAGCTCCTTGCCCGAGAATTCCATTATCACCTTGCCGTTTGCGGTGGGAACGATAAACGCCTCGTGCTTTTCGGCGGTGATGCACGTCATGGGCTGGAACCAATGTGTAAAATGAGTTGCGCCGCGCTCGACAGCCCAGCTCTTCATAGCCTCGGCGACTGCGTTTGCTATGCTTATATCAAGGGAGCGACCGTCGTCGATGGTGCGCTTCATAGCATCGTATACGCTCTGCGGCAGACGGGACTTCATTGCGCTGTCGTCAAATACCATAGAGCCAAAAATTTCGGGAAGCTTCATTAACCTTTCCCCTTTCGAATAGATAATAAAAGTATACAACAATAAGCGCCGAGTGTCAAGAAAAACTTGTCTTTTCGTGTTTTTCTATAAAAAATACGTCAAAATGCTCTCCGTTTTCGTCTTTTTTGCAAAAACTATTGCTTTATGTAATTTTTTATGGTAAAATAATATATTATAAATAAATACATAATAAGGAGAGGGGCGTTGCCCCGAAATGATAAATGCAAGCGATCACAGCTTTTTTTGATCTGTTTCGCGGAGTAGATGCCTTGGGTGTGGCGTCAAGGCTCACCCTTGCCGTGATATTCGGCGGGATTATAGGCATCGAGCGAGGCAGAAAGCGCCGTCCCGCAGGCTTCAGAACGTACATTCTCGTCTGTCTTGGCGCGTCCCTTGCGATGTGTACGGGACAGTATCTTTTCACCGTGCTCGGGCAAACGACCGACGTTTCGCGCCTCGGTGCGCAGGTAATAAACGGCATCGGCTTTCTCGGTGCGGGCACGATAATAGTCACCACGCGCCAGCAGGTCAAGGGACTTACCACCGCCGCAGGTCTTTGGGCGTCCGCGTGTATGGGACTTGCCATCGGCGCGGGCTATTACGAATGCGCGATAATGGCGTTTTTGACCATTATGGTCACTATCACGGTTCTTAACTATCTTGAGCGCGTGCTGACGTCGAGAACGTACAATATGAACGTCAACGTCATCATCACCGAAACGGCGTGCTTGCCGAGGGTGCTTGACAAGCTGCGCGAGATGAAGATAAAGATATACGACGTTGAGGTAACGAACGTCAAGGAGTTCAAGGAGCAATCCCCCAACGTCGTTATCGAGATGCGCCTGCCGCAGCGCCGTCCGCATATTGAAATAATAACGACTCTTGCGGCTATCGACGGTGTTATATCCGTTGAAGAAACTTAAAAGGAGGGCGGAAATATGACTTTTTCTGAAATTATTGAAATAGCCAAGGGCGTAGGCATAGTCGGTATATGCGTGCGTATGTTTCTTGCCGTTCTTTGCGGCGGTATCATCGGAATCGAGCGCGAGTATAAGCACCGCCCCGCGGGCTTTCGCACGCACACGCTCATCACCATCGGCGCAACGCTTACCACGCTGACGAGCCAATTCCTCGTAAAGCAGGGGCTTGCCACCGACCCCGCGCGTCTTGGTGCGCAGGTCATTGCGGGTATGGGCTTTATCGGCGCGGGTGCGATAATCGTCACCGCACGCCGTCAGGTCAAGGGACTCACCACCGCCGCAGGTCTTTGGACCTCGGCTATCATCGGTCTTGCCATCGGCGCGGGCTTCTATATGGGCGCACTTATGACCGTTGCCCTCGTTATCGTTGCCGAGGTGCTTCTCTCAAAGCTTGAGTATTCCGTTATCGCCAACGCGCGCTCGATGAATATCTATATGGAGTTCAGGAGTGCCAAGGACCTTGACTTTATCGTTGATGAGATGGCGAAGCATAATATGGTCATTACAGAGATAGAATACACAAAATCCACCGCCGCCGACGGCGTGCATCTTTCCGCCGTTTTTTCCATACGCTTCAAAAAGAAAATGGCGCACGAAAACGTTATGGCTATGCTTTCTCAGATACCCGGCGTCGTGTCGGTCGAGGAGCTGTAAAATACTGCGGTAAGGGCTACCGCGCCAAAAAGAAAAATAATACCTGCGACAAGCAGGGGCAAGGGGCTGTCCTTCGTGGCAGCCTCTTCTTTTTTTCGCGCAAGGTATTCGTCAAAGCTTTCGCCGCGGCGGGAGATGGGAGTAAGGCGGCGCGCGGCGTAGGAAAGGGAATAGGTCAGCGTGTCAAAAAAGCCGCTTCGGCTTATTTTCGTAAGCGCGAAAATCGACAGAAAAAGCGTAGCAAGGAGCGTCAGTGCGTCGGACGCGAGCAGCGCGGGCGGCGCGTTGCCGCCGCGCCGCCATAGATACAGAGCGGCGCAAGCGCCGCCTGAAATCAGTAGAAAAAGCGTTTTTGAGGTGAATTTGCGTAAAATCTTCATTTGTGGGATATCGCTCCACTTTTATGGGATTGTTTTGGGTTTATTGGGCGGTTTTGGTGTGATTTTGCACCACTTTGATATATTTTTTAGCTTCCGCGTCGGTGCATAGCACCTCGCGCGTGGGGCTTATTTTTTGCATTTTCGCTTGTCCCTCGGAGTCCGTGGGCGTGTAAATAAAATGTCGCCTTTCTCTTTCGGCGCGAGGGTCGGGGATGGGCACGGCGGAAAGCAGGGCGCGTGTGTAGGGATGAAGCGGAAGCGCAAACAGCTCGCGCGACGGCGCGGTTTCCACGATTTTCCCGCGGTACATTACGGCTATCCTGTCGCAAAAATAGCGGACCACCGCAAGGTCGTGCGCGATGAAAATTACCGTAAGCCCGAGCCTTTGGCGCAGGGAGTCGAGCAGGTCGACTATCTGTGCCTGCACCGACACGTCGAGCGCGGACACGGGCTCGTCCGCGATTATCATTCGGGGGCTTGTCAGTATCGCGCGTGCAATGCCTATGCGCTGACGCTGACCGCCCGAAAACTCGTGCGGATATCTGCTTGCGTGCTCGGGGCGCAGCCCGACGAGCGTGAGTGCCTCTGTCACTCTTTTGCGAAGCTCCTTTTTCGTAAGCGTTTTCTTTATCGCAAGCCCCTCGCCCACGCTTTCGCCCACCGTCATTCGCGGATCGAGTGACGAGGTCGGATCTTGGAATATCATTTGTATGTCGCCGCTGTCGCGCTTTCCCGTGAGCCTTTTGCCGTCGAAGAATATCTCGCCCTCGGGCTTGTAAAGTCCTATCACGCTTCGTCCGAGGGTGGTCTTTCCGCACCCCGATTCACCAACGAGCCCGAATATCTCGCCCGCGTTTACCGAAAGACTTACGCCGTCGACGGCGTAAAAGCGTTTTTTGCCCTTTCCGAAGCCTTGGCGAAGGTCGTTTATGCGTAAGAGGGGCTCGTTCATCGTTTTCTCCTTTTTTCAATTCTTCTTTTCAGCACGTCGGGCATTTCGCTTGGCGGAGCGCAGGGGTGCAAGCTCCAGCTTGCCGCGAAATGCGTGGGTGAAAGCTTGAAAAACGGCGGAAAAAGCTCGTAGTCAACGAGCATAGCGTCGGGATTTCGCACGGCAAAGGGGTCGCCAACGGGCGGGTGGCGCATATCGGGCGGTGCGCCCTCTATGGCTCGCGGGCGCTCGTCGCCGTCGGGGTCGGGGACGGACGCAAGCAAGGCTCGCGTGTAGGGGTGCGCGGGGGTGTAGAATATCTCCTCGCTCCTGCCGTATTCAAGTATCTTGCCCGCGTACATTACGGCTATGCTGTCCGCGACTCGCGCCACTACGCCGAGGTCGTGGGAGATAAAGAGCATCGAGAGGTCGCGTTCCTTTTTTAGCTTTTCAAAGAGGTCGAGCAGTCTTGCCTGCACGGACACGTCAAGTGCCGTCGTCGGCTCGTCGCAGATGAGCAGGCGAGGCGAGGCGGCAAGTGCTATTGCTATAACTATGCGCTGGCGCATACCGCCCGAAAACTCAAAGGGGTAGCGGTCGTATCTTTCGTCGGGGTCGGGAATACCCACCTCGCCCATCAGTGCGACGGCGCGACGGCGTGCTTCAGGTGCGCCGACGCTTTTGTCAAGGCGTATGACCTCGCTTATCTGCCGTCCCACGCGCACGATCGGGTCAAGGGCGGAGGTGGGGTCTTGGAATATCATCGCCATCTGCCGCCCGCGCAGGGCGCACAGCTCCTTTTCCGTAGCCCCGATAAGCTCATTTCCGCAAAATTTTATGCTTCCGCCGTCCACGCGTGCGTTTTTGGGCAGTATTCCAAGCACGGCGCGTGAGGTCACGCTCTTGCCCGAGCCCGATTCGCCCACGAGCGCAAGCGTTTCGCCGTGGCGCAGGGAAAGGCTCACGCCGCGCAGGGCGTTGACTCTTGCGCCGCTTACGGAAAACGAAACGGAAAGGTCGTTTATTTCAAGTATATTTTCGTTCATCGTTTACCTGCCTTACTCGCGTGCCGAGGGGTCAAGGGCATCGCGCAAGCCGTTTCCGAAAAGATTAAAGGACACCATAAGCACGGATATCACCGCCGCGGGGAAGAGCATCAGGTGCGGATACGACGTCCATATGCCCGCCGCCTCGGACAGCAGTGCGCCGAGCGAGGTCGCTGACGCGCCGCCGAGGTTGACTATGCCGAGAAAGGATAGCATACTCTCGCTGAATATGACGGACGGGATTATTAACACCGACGAGGTGATAAGCGTTCCGAGCGCGTTCGGAAAAATATGGCGCAAAATTATGCGCGCGTCCGACGCGCCGAGCGTGCGTGCCGCAAGGACGTATTCCTGATTTTTGTAGCGGTAGAACTGCGCGCGCACCCGTCCCGCCGTCGGTATCCACCCCGTCAGCACGAAGGCAAAGAGCAGGCTCGGTATGGGTCCGACCTTTTTTGCAAGGTGTATCTGAAAGAGCGTTGCTACCACGATAAACGGAACGCCCGAAAGTATCTCCGTAAGCCTTTGCATAAGGGTGTCCGTGCCGCCACCGTAATAGCCCGATATCGCGCCGTAAGCCGCGCCGAGCAAAAGGTTTATAAGCGACACGCAAACGGCGATGCCGAGAGATAGGCGAATGCCGCCCGCAAGGCGCAGGGCAAGGTCGTAGCCCTGCGCGTCAGTACCGAGCACGTAGCGCGGCGCAAAGCCGTTTTTGTAGATATAATGGTTGTAGTAAAGCACGCGCACGCGGTATTCGTCCTCGCCGCCCGACGAAACGGCGTACACGGGCGTGCCGTCCTCACTTCGCATATAATTTTCCGAAAGCGTCATATCTTCCGAGTATGGAATGCGCTCGCCGCCCTCGTCAACGGGGTTTAAGCGGCGGTCGGTCTTGTACCAGAGATTTGCGTTCGACGCGTCTGCCGAAAACTCGTTTTGCGCGACGAGTGGGTACAGCACGGTGCGACCGCTTTCGCGCTCAAACTCGCGGATATTCGACATCTCCTCGCCGCTTATCTGCATATAGACGAATCCCACCTCAAGGTAGCGGTCTATGCGTGCGATGAACGTGTTGCCGTCCCTTTTTATCTCGCCCCTTACGGGGTCGTATTCCTCGTTTATCTCGGAAAAGGGAACGGACGTGCCGTCCTGCGCCGACGCGCCCGCGCCTATGGCGAGCGTGGCTATCATGCCGCGCTCGGTAAATTCCTCGCGCGTGCCGCCACGGGTGAGTCGCGGCGGCTTTTTTGCGTAATACGCGTCGAGCGACGCGGGCGTTCTGTCGCCTATTATAAGGGGAGTCAGCAGGCTGAAAAGCACCACGGCGAGTATCAGCACCGCCGCCGTTATCGCCGCGCGGTTTTTGGTAAATCGCCGCATCGCGTCGGCAAAATATCCGATGCTCGCGTGCCGTATGGTGTCGCCGCCGTCCGCGGGGCGCGGCGCACGCTCAAATTTTGAGCGCGGAATATCGGGATAGCTCATTTTACCTCTCTCCTATCCGTATGCGTGGGTCGATAAGACCGTAGCATACGTCGATAACTATTTGCGCGCTAAGACCGATAAAGGTGTAGAATATCGAGTCCGCCATAAAAACGTCGTAGTCAAGCAGCTTTACGGAGTTGACGTAGAGCTGACCGACACCGGGGATAGAAAAAATCTGCTCGATTATCACAGAGCCCTCAAGCACTCCGACAAATCCCGCCACGATGAGGGGGAGTATCGGCACCATTGCGTTTTTCAGCGCGTGGCGCACGGTCGCGCCGTAGGGGGAGAGCCCCTTGGCGCGCGCAAGCAGCATATAGTCGCTTCTTAGCGTTTCGCCAAGCTCCGCGCGTGTGTGGCGGCAAAGCGAGGCTATCTCGCCAAAGGACAGCGCAAGCACGGGAAGCACCATACTGTGGAGCATTCGGGGCGAGAACCACGAGCTGCCCGCGTCAGAGAGCGAGTACATGACCTGCGGGAACCAGCCGAGCTTGAAGTAGAAAACATATTGAAGCAAAAACGCGTAAATATAGCTCGGCACGGAAACGAAAAGCATTATTCCCGCGCTTACGGCGTGGTCGGCGGCGCGGTTTTTGAATATCGCCGCGCAAACGCCGAGCAGTATTCCAAGCGGCGCGGATATAAGGAGTGAGTAGACGTTTATAAGCACGGTGGGCAAAAGCCTGTCCGCCAAAAGCCTCGTTACCTGCGTGCCCGGCGCGATATACCACGACGTGCCGAGGTCAAAATGCAAAAAGAGGTTTTTAAGGTACAGAAAATATTGAACGAGCAACGGCTCGTTCAAGCCCTGCGCCTCCTCGCGCTCGGCTATGATTGCCGCAAGCGCCTTGTCCGTCGGAAGCTCACGCGGCAGGAGCCGAATGAGCATAAAGCATATCGTGGTGATTATAAATAACGTCAGAAGCATAAGCAGTATACGCTTCAGTATATATTTCGCTTTGCTCAAAGCCTATGCCTCCTTGAAAATTTTATTTGTAGTCCAAGCCGTCGCGCACGGCGCTTGCCCATTCGCTGTCGTCGTAGCGGTAGGAAAGGAGGCGCAAGCCGCCAAAGCCGTACATAACGCTGTACTCGTCCGTGTAGTAGTCGCATTGATGCGACAGCAGCGTGGCTTCCGTGCTGGAATAAAGCGGGATACGGTAGTAGGTCTTAAGGAAGGCTTCCTCAAGACGCGCGCAGACCTCAAGCTTTTCGCTGACGGGTGCGGCGGCGTATCTGCCGCTTCCGAGCATGGAGCGCGACCACGCCTGCCACGTCATGGTGACGCTGTTGCCGCCGACGGTGAGAGTCAGCTTTTCGGTCTTCGGGTCGTAGCACGCCGCCTCGTTTACGGAGTATTTGTCGGGGTCCATATAAAGCTCAAAGTTACGGAAGGGGTAGAACGCCGCGCCGCCCCACGCGCCGTAGCCTATGGCGTACTCGCCGTTTGGAACTGCGCTGTAGCGGTTTTCAACGTTGCCGACGGCTTCCACCGTTATCGTGCCAAAGCCGCTATCCTTTGCGGCGGCGTTCAGGTATTTGTTAAGCAGGGCTATCAGCTTGTTATCGTCGGACGACAGCGCACCTGCGGAAAACGCCACGCGCACGCGGATATCCTCGCCCTTTTTGTAAACGCCGTCGCGCGAAAGCTCGTCCGCCGCCCTTTTCATAAGCGTGCGTGCCGCGCCGAGGTCGTAGCCCGTTATCGAGGAGTACGCCTCGTCAAGCGTTTTGTATCTTTCGCCCTCGCCGTATTTTACGCCGTAGAGTCTGCATATCGCCTCCATTGCCGCCGTGCTGCTTCTGTAATTCGTTTCGTAGCCCGCGATGCCGTCGGTCTTGTCCTCGTCGAAGATATCGTAGTAGTAAAGGGAATTCATCAGCGTATACGCGCTCTTGTAGCCCGCCGTCGCGCTGACGAGCTCGCGGCGGTCGATGCAAAGGCTCATCGCCTTGCGGAAGGAGTCGTTTGAGAGAACGATGCTGTTTTTGTTGCCGCGGCTCTCGTCCATTTTGCGAAGCGCGTCGGCGTTCGAGTTGAAGAAAAACGACATAGTGTAGGTGGTGTCAGTGCGGTAGAGCCTGTCCGAGTAGCCGTAGGACGCAAGCTCGTCCGCCGTCGGCGTCCACACCGACAGCTCGCCGCGCAAAAACGCCTGCTTTGCCGAGGGCGCGTCAAGCACGTCTATTACTATTTTCTGCGTTTTATATTGCTCCCGTCTCTCGCCGTCCACGAGGAAGGGCGTGTAGGAAACGAGCTTTCCGTCCTCCTCGGTAAAGCCGTACCATTTTTCATTTTGAACGAGCACCATCTGCTTTTGGTCCTGAAGCGAGGAAAGGCGGTAAACGCCAAAGCTCATAGTGGTTTCGGGCGACGTGCCGTAGGTGGTGGTGACGAGCTCGCCCGTGGTCTGCTTTAGGCTATCGTAAAGAGGCGTGTATACGAGCCACGTCGAGCCGCACGCGGAAAGAAAGTAGTTGAGCGAGATATAGTCGCGCGTAACGTAGCGCAGGGTGTGATCGTCCGTGGCGTAAAGTCCCACGGATGAAAAGTCAGCCCTGCCGTTATAATAATCCTCAGCCCCCGCAAGCGCACTCTCACCCGTGCAGTAGAGGTTTGCGCGGTAGTTTTTCATTTCGGGCGCGAGCAGCCGTTTCATCGACTCAATGTAGTCCGCGGCGGTTATAGCCTCGCCGTTTTCCCATTTTGCGCTTTTGTTCAGCTTTATCTCAAAAACGTAGCCCGCGTCGGCATCGGTACGCGAGCAGCCGTAGCGCACAAGGTCGGCGCTGTTCTCGGCGGTCACGTCGCTTACCGACTCCGCCGCCTCGTATACCCATTGGTATTCTCCCTTTTTTGAGTCAAGCACAGACACGTCGACAAGGGGCGAGGTAAGGTAGCCGACTATCTCCGAGTCGGCGTTCGTTTCCCAGGTGTGCGGATTCCAATTCGTCGCAAGGCTTGAGGCGTAGCTTTTGTAGGTGTATCCCGCCTCGCTCTTACCGCCGCACGCGGTCAAAGCGAGGGGAAGGCTTGCGGCGATTATCACCGCAAGGATAAATGAAACGCTTTTTTTCAAGTTTACCTCCGAAAAAATTCTTCTTTCTCTTATTCTTTGCAGATAAGTGTGAAAAAAACAAAAAAATTTTGCATTTTCCGTCAAAATAAAGAAAAGGCAGTGGCAAAAAAGATAAATGTTGACAAGGTGCGGCTTTTGTGGTATCATATATAATGTAAAAAAATGCGCTTTAATTAAAAAAGCAGGAAAAAGGAGAAAAAAATGAAAAGAAGCTCAAGGCTCATAGCGTTTCTTCTCGCGCTTCTTACGGCGATAGCCTGCCTTACCGCTTGCGGCGGTAACGGGGACGGCGCTGTCACCACCACGGGCGGAGAAAACGGCACGACCGCAGCTCCCGACACTCAGAATAAGTCTACTTACAACGTTGAGGTTAAAACGTCGGGAGGTCTTGCACTTTCGGGCGTTACCGTCAGCGTATACGCCGACGCGACTCTTGCCGATATGAAGGCGTTCGGCGATACCAACGAATACGGAAAGGTCAGCTTCCAGCTTGCGCCCTCCTCGGATTACGCCGTAGTTATCTCGGACGCTCCCAAGGGCTACGCTACCGCGGACAAGTACGCCTTTACGGGCAATACCGCGTTTATCACGCTTACGTCCTCGCTCATCAAGGGCGACCTTTCGGCAGTTACCAAGCCCCTTGTGGCAGGTGATGTCATGTATGATTTCACCGTTACCGACCCCGACGGCAACAAGATAACCATTTCCGAGCTTTTCAAGGAAAAGAAGCTCGTAATGCTCAATTTCTGGTACGAAAACTGCCCCAACTGCCTGCTTGAGTTTCCCTTTATGCAGTCGGCGTACGAGCAGTATAAGGACGATATAGCCATCGTCGCGCTCAACCCCATCGACACCGTGGCTCAGATAAAGAGCTTCAAGGAGCGTTACGGCTACACCTTCGATATGGTAAGCTGTCCCGCCTATATGCCCGACGCGTTTGCAGTTCCCGGCTACCCCACCTCCGTGTTCATCGACCGCTACGGCGTTATCAGCCTTATTGAGGTCGGCGGTATCACGAGCGAGCGTCCGTTTACCTGCGCGTTTGCTCATTTCACCGAGGAAAATTACAAGCCCATCATCTGCAAGAGCATTGGTGAGCTCGTTCCCACCGTTAAGCCCACCTTTACGATGGACACCTCCGAGAACATTTCCGCAGTTCTCAACAAGGGCAATATAAACGTTACCTACCGTCCCGAGACCGAGGACGAGGAGAGCGAATACTCTTGGCCCTTCATTCTCACCGAGAAGAACGGCACAAAGTGCTTCAAGGCGTCAAATCAGGGCGTTGAAAGCTCCTTTGCTATCATTTACGCCGACGTTTATCTTGAGGCAGGTCAGGCTATCTGCTTTGATTACCTCGTTTCCAGCGAGCTTTATAACGACGTTCTCTACGTTATCGTTGACGATGAGGACATTTATCAGATATCGGGCGTTTCCGAGCCCGAGGAGTGGAAGGAATGCTATCCCTTCGTTGCCGTTGAGGCGGGTACTTACGAGCTTGCGCTCTGCTACCTCAAGGACAGCGACGGCAACAGCGGCGACGATACGGTATATATCAAGGATATGAGAGTCCTTGCGTCCGCCGATATCTCTGCTCCCACCTACATTCCCAGATACCCCGCGACCAGCGCTGACGGCTTTGCTTATACCTATGCCGACATCTTCTATAACGAGGCTGACGGCTACTACCACGTAGGCTCTGTGAACGGCCCGCTTCTTCTTGCAAACCTTCTCGGCAGCACCGAGTTCAGCGAGGAGAAGGCTATCAACGATATCGGATACGCGGGCGACCTCGTTCTTAACGGACACGATTATTACACCGAGCTCGTTCAGTACTGCAACTACGCGTCAAACTCGGCGCTGCTCGGTATGTGTACGGTCAACCGCGAGCTTTACGAGCTTCTCGTAAAGGTCGATGAGATAGTCGGCTTTGACGCCGCCGACAAGATGGAGTGGCTCAAGGCTTGTAAGTACTACGAGGCTTACGGAACGGGCGGCGAGCAGCTCGTTGACCCCATCAAGGGACTTGCGGCGTTCTCCGCATACACCGCAACGCTCGGAGTCGGCGTTCCCACCAACGTTTTTGAGTACAACAGGGTTATCCTTCCGCGTGGAATGTATGCAAAATTTGTTCCCGAGGTATCGGGCGTATACCGTATCACCTCGATAACGGACGGCACCGACAACGTAGAGGCGTGGATGTTTAACGAGGACGGCGAAATAATACTGACCTACGAGCATGATGAAAGAATGTACGAGGACAGTCTTAACTGCTCTATGGTGATCTACCTTGAGGCAGGCAAGCCCTACTACATCGACATTGCGTTCTGGGATATTTACGCCGTTGGCTCTATAAACTACGATATTGAGTTCCTCGGTGCGAAGTACGATCACTTCCGCCTTGCATCTCCGGGTACGTTCACCTACGACATTAACGCAACGGGCGACGCTATCTACGATATCATCGCGGGTGGCATCGACGTAGTCCTCGGCACTGACGGCTACTACTACCACGATCTTGGCAAGGACGCTGACGGAAATCAGCTCTACGGAAGCAAGATATACGCCGATTTCTCGGGCATTACCGCTATTTTCGACAAGCCCATCGTTTCGGGTTATATCTACGATGACGAAGGTAATATCAAGTACGACCCCGTTCTTGGCACTCCCCTTATGGTTTCGGGACTTATCGAGCTTGGAGCGTTTGACTTCTCCCGCAGTGAGACCGACGATGAGATACTCGTTTACCTCAAGAAGTTCAACTACGACGTTAAGGCTACCGACGATCACCTGCGCAACGTAGTATGGGGCGAGGAGTACGATAAGTACGCCGAGCTGTATATGCTTGAGGAGATCTACGACGGTATTTATCACGGCAAGGGACAGAACCTTACCGCAACTGCCAACAAATACGCGGCTATGATGCTTAACGAGGCAGACCACCCCGAGAGGGCAGGCTGTGTTCCCGTAAACGAGGAGCTTGCGTCGCTTCTGTGGACTCTTATGGATAAGTACACCTTCGAGGGAGTTGAAAACTCCTGGCTGAAGCTCTGCTACTACTACGATTATATGGGTTATTGATATGAGATCAAATAAACTTACTTTGAGGCTTTTGGCACTCGTGCTTTGCCTTGCCACGCTTGCGGTGAGCGCGCTCACCGCCTGCGGCGGCAACGAGGGCGGCGCGGGAAATACCGACAGCACCACCCCGACGGTCCAGACCACGGGCGCGGACACCGCGCATACCGTCGTCGTAAGGACCGCAAACGGACTTGCGCTTGAGGGTATCCGCGTTGCCGTTTACTCCGACAGCGAAAAGACCGACCTTATGACCTTTGCCACCACGGACTCCGAGGGCAAGGTTAGCTTTACCGCCGCGCTCGGCGGAACGTACTACGTTTCTCTTGACAAGGTCCCCGTGGGCTACGCCGTTTCCGACGTGTACACCGTTTCGTCGGTAAGCACGGAGATATCTCTTGCTACGGAGATAAGCGACAACACCGACCTTACGGGCGTTAAGTATGAAAAGGGAAGCGTTATCCGCGATTACAGAATAATCACCCCCGAGGGCGAAACACTCTCCTTTAAGGCACTTCTTGCCGAAAAGAAGGCGCTGGTGATAAATTTCTGGTACTCCAACTGCGACCCCTGCAAGCGTGAATTCCCCGCTGTAGAGGAAGCTTATAAGAAATTCAAGGATTCGATAGCACTCGTTGCGCTTTCCCCCAAGGTCTGTGGAGATACCAACAGGGATATTTCCGCGTTTAAGCAAGCCAACGGCTTGAGCTTTACTATGGCGAGCTGCGGCGACGACCTCAAGGACGCTTTCGACATCAAGGGCTACCCCACCACCGTCATCGTTGACCGCTACGGCGTCGTATGCGTCATAAAGTACGGTGAGATAGATAACGCGGCGGCGTTCGAGGCGGCTCTTGCTTATTACACCGCGGACGATTACGTTCAGAAGCAGGCAAACGGCTTCGACGAGTTTTTGAAAGCTCCCGACACTACGGTTCCCGACACAACCGTGCCTGACACTACCGTGCCCGATACGACCGTGCCTGACACAACCGTTCCCGACACTACCGTTCCTGACACCACCACTCCGCCCACCACTACCGCACCGCCTACCACTACCGCACCGCCTACCACTACCGCACCCCCCACGACTACCGCACCCAATTTAAGCGATGTCGTGGTGATGAAGGATTATACGGTAAAGGTTATTGACGCGTTCGGCAAGGCGCAAAGCGGCGTTACTGTCAATTTCAAGGCGCAGGGCGAGGTCCTTGCCGCCACCACCGACGCAAAGGGCGTGGCTAAGCGTAAGCTGCCCGCGGAGATATACACCGTCGAGGTAGTGCTTGGTGCAGGTCTTGGCTATGCGAAAAAGAATATCACGCTTACCAAGGACGTGACTACTGCTACCGTCACCGTAGGTGCGGTAATGGGCAGCAGCTACGAGGATATTTACGGCGAGTTCCGCGCTTACAATATCGGCGTGGGCGGCACGTACGTTACTCTTAACAAGGCGGATAACGGAAGGACCTACTTCCTCTTTACCCCCGCCGTTTCGGGAAAGTACGCTATAACCACCACCGTTGAGGGTACTGCCTTAGGGCTTTATGGCAACAGTATTCATTTCATTCAAGGCTTGGATATTTCCGATGATAAGATAAGCGGTGGCTTTAGCATCAACGTCACCGAGGGCAATATCGGCGGAATGTACGTCATCGGCGTTGACGCGTCCGACGCGTCGATAAACGAGTGCGTGATAGGCATTGAGCGCACGGGTGACGCCGAGCTTTCCGTGGCAGATGCTCCGTGGACCGTGTACGAGGGTACTCATACACCCCAAAAATACACCCTTCCCGATGGAAAAACGCTTATAAACGTTGATATTACCAAGCCTACGGGAACGTATAACCTCGTTTTGAACGAGGAGGACGGCTTCTACCACATCGGAAGCAAGGACGGCCCCGTGGCGCTCGTTCGGCTTGGCCTTGACGCGCCCCGCATTTCGATCTCCGATGCGCTGGAAAAGACCGCGCTCGGCAAGTATTTCTACGATAGCAACGGCAAGTTCGTCAAGAAGGAAATTTACAACCAGTGCCTTATGGAATACGTTGCCGCCGCCGACTCGAACACGTGCGTTTACCCGCTTACCGAGGATCTGCGCTACATCATTACGCAGGTCGGCGAGTATAACGGCTGGTGGGAGGCAGGCTCCGTCGGATATCTCTTTGGCGACGTTCCCGCAGTAAACAACGAAATTGCGTGGATGTTCCTGCTTTGCTACTACGCGTAAGATAATTTATCGAAGGAGAATATTATGAAAGCATTAAGTAGAATTATAGCGCTTGCGCTCGTTGCCGTTATGGCAATGCTTTGCGTAGGCTGTAACGGTGACGGCGGTGCGGACACCACCCCTGCCGCTACCACTCCCGCCGCTACTACCCCCGCCGTTACCACTCCTGCTGACACTACCGTTGACAGCGGACTTACCGAGTACAAGGTAACCGTGGTCGATAACGAGGGCGCACCCGTTGAGGGCGTTATGGTGCAGATATGCTTCGGAGGTCTTTGCACCCCCGCAAGAACGGACGCCAGCGGCGTTGCCGTTTTCAAGAAGGCAAAGGACACCTACACCGTTAAGTTCCTTAGCGGCGTGCCTGCGGGCTACACCTGCGACGCGGAGGAGTTTGCATTCGGCGAGGCTACCGAGCTTACCATCACGCTGAAAAAGGCGTAATTGAAAAAAGAAACGAAAAGTGGCGGAATTTTCCGCCACTTTTTGTTTTATCGGGTAAAAATCTATTGCAATTACTACTATATTATGTTATAATATACAATGTATGATTATGTAAAATCAAGAAGTGCGCCCACAGCGCGAGCGTGGGCGACATTCTGCGCCTCGGACGGCTGCCGTGAATACGAAAACGCGGTAGGCTCGCGCGGGACAAAAGAAAGGAACGAAAACCATGAAAAAACGCAAGGCTACAAGGTTACTCTCAAGGCTTCTTGTCTTTGCAATGGCTCTCGTCATTGCTATGGGGGCAGCCTCCACGTCCTCGGTCGGAGCGACAAGCTACGACGCGTCCTTCATCGATAGACTGAACGGTCTTATCGATACGGGATACAAGGACTATCTTGACAGCTCGGTCATGTATCAGCTTCCCGAAAACGTAAGGGACGATCAGGATATTTCCGTGATTGTGAAGCTCGATATGGACGATCTCTTTGAGCTTTATTCGCATACGGACAAGTCTATGACCTTCGGGGAGTTTGCTCTCGAGGGTGATAGAATGGAAAAGGCGGTCGGCGCAGTTTCCGAAAAGAAGAACGAGGTGCTTTCAGCCCTTGACGAAAAGGGCGTTGCGTACAGCGTTGGTGAGACCTACACCGCCGTTCTCAGCGGCTTTGAGCTCGTTATCAAGGCAAGGGATTTCGCCGCTACCTGCGGTGTTCTTCCCAAGGGCGCAAGAGCCATCGTCAGCGAGGAATACAAGGTCGCCGAAACCCAGCTCGTTGAAAACACCGTAAACGTTTACGATACGGGAATCTTCAACAGCTCCGACGTTTCCTATGACGGAAGCGGAATGGTGGTGGCGGTGCTTGACACGGGACTTGACTACAACCACAGCGCGTTCTCGCCCGCGAACTTCACCTCGACCACGCTCGGTCTTACCTACGATATGGTGGCACAGCTCGTTGACAGCACCACCGCGGCAGGGCTTGCGGCGGGACTTACCGTTGACGACGTTTACATAAACAATAAGGTCCCCTTCGGCTTTGACTATGCCGACAAGGACAGCGACCCTTATTCCACTCATAACAACCACGGAACGCACGTTTCGGGCGTTATCGTGGGCAAGGACGATACCATCACGGGCGTTGCTCCCAATGCACAGCTCGTTTCGATGAAGATATTCTCCGACGTTATGGATACCGCGCGAAGCTCGTGGATACTTTCGGCGCTTGAGGACTGCGTTATCCTCGGCGTTGACGTTATCAATATGTCGCTCGGTACGTCCTGCGGCTTTAGCCGCGAGTCGGACGAGGAGCTGGTAAACGGCGTATATCAGAAGATACGCGAGGCGGGCATCAGCCTTATCGTTGCCGCATCCAACAGCTACAGCTCCGCTTACGGCTCGGAGGCTAACGGTAACCTCGGACTTACCTCAAACCCCGACACGGGTACTGTCGGCTCTCCCTCGACCTACGCGGGAGCGATGTCGGTAGCGTCCATCAACGGCGTTGAAACTCCCTACATCAAGTACGGCGAGAAGATCATATACTTCACCGAATCCACCAACGGCGCGTCGGAGGAAAATCACTTCGTCGAAGCCCTGCTTGGCAGTGAAAATGCAAAGGATATCGAGTTTGTGGTGATCCCGGGTGTCGGACGAAGCGCGGACTACACGGGACTTGACGTTAAGGGCAAGATAGCCCTCGTCAGACGCGGCTCTAACACCTTTGAGGAAAAGGCGATAATTGCGCAGGCGCAGGGCGCGGCGGGTATCATCATCTACAATAACGTATCGGGTGATATCAAGATGAACGTCGGCGACGCGAAGATCGCGGTATGCTCCATCTCGCAGGACGACGGTGAGGCACTTGCGGCGCTTGGCGGCGGCACCGTTGCCATCAGCAAGGAGCAGACCTCGGGTCCCTTTATGTCCGACTTCTCCTCTTGGGGCCCCACCCCCAGCCTCGGCATCAAGCCCGAGATAACCGCACACGGCGGAAACATTCTTTCGGCAGTAACGGGCGGCGGCTACGACAGACTTTCGGGTACTTCGATGGCTTGCCCCAACCTTTCGGGCTTCGCTATTCTCCTTCGTCAGTACGTCGTGGAGAATTTCCCCGATATCGCAAACGACAACGTCAAGGTTTCGGCACTCGTCAACTGCCTGATGATGTCTACTGCGGATATCGTATATAACAAAAACGGCTTGCCCTACGCCGTAAGAAAGCAGGGCGCAGGACTTGCAAATCTCCTCTCCGCTATAAAGACCAAGGCGTACGTTATCACCTACGACGCCGAGGGCAAGGAGATGGACAAGACAAAGCTTGAGCTTGGTGACGACGCCGAAAAGCGCGGCGTTTACGAGATGAAGTTCACGATAAAGAACTTCGGCAGCGAGGCACTCTCCTACGACCTTTCCGTGATAGCTATCACCGAGGGTGTAAGCGACACCAAGACGAATGCGGGTGAGACCACCGTCGACGAGCAGGGCTACGTCCTCAGCGGCGCGACGACTACCATCGATTCCGTTGAAAACGGACAGCTCAGCGGCACTACCGTAACGGTCGACGGCGGCAAGAGCGCGACCGTCAAGCTGACGCTGACGCTTTCCGACGAGGACAAGAAGTATCTTGACGAGTCCTTTGCAAACGGTATGTACGTCGAGGGCTTTGTAAAGCTCGACTGCACCGCAGAGGGCGGCGTTGACCTCGTCATTCCCTTCCTTACCTTCTACGGCGATTGGACAAAGGCTCCTATGCTTGACCGCGACTACTACGAGACCAACGCGGACGAGCTTGACGATTCCATTCCCGTTGAGGACAAGACGCTTCCCGACGCGTACGCTACGCGCCCCGTCGGCGGCGTTTCCGACGATTACGTAAGCTATCTCGGCTCTTACTACTTTACGCAAGACCCGAGCGATATGATAATTTCCGCAAGCCGCGACTACATCGCGCTGTCAAATCAGGTCGGAACGGTACACTCGCTCCGCTTCGTTTGGGCGGGAATGCTCAGAAGTGCGGCAAAGGTGGTCATCACCATTACCGACGATACCACGGGCGAGGTCGTGTTTGAGACCGTGGACTACGACGTGCGTAAGTCCTACGGCGACGGCGGCTCTATCTATCCCGCAAACATTGAGATAGAGTTCGACACAATGGATTACAATCTCGCCAACAATAGCGAGTACACCGTGCGCCTCGTCGGATACCTCGACTACGGCAACGGCGCGCTCGAAACCAACGAAAAGAACGTTTTTGAGTTCCCGCTTGTAGTTGACTTTGAGGCTCCGACGCTTGAGGACGTTGAATTTTACTACGAGTACGATAAGGCTCTCGGCAAGAACCGCCTTTACGCCAAGTTTGCCGTGTACGATAACCATTACTCGATGGCTATGCAGCTCGGCTACGTTACCACCGCTACAGATGCGGAGGGCAACGCAAGCGTTGAGATGAAGAGCTTTGAGCAGTATCTTACCCCCATCTATTCCGTTCGCAACGGCACGACCTACGTGACCTGCGAGCTTACCGATTACATTTACGAGATAAAGGACGGCGCGTACCGCGATAACACCTTCGTCGTTACCTGCTACGACTACGCGCTCAACTACGCTACCTACGAGGTAGGACTTCCCACCGATTACATTGATTTCTACTTTGACGGACTTGAGGAGGGACTTACCCTCAATCCCAACGAGGTCTACGCGCTTGCTCCGCTGATCTACCCCGACAGCGAGTGGTCGGAGCTTCTCGTGTTCTCCTCGTCCCGTCCCGCAGTTGCCCGCGTGGTAAACAACAAGCTCATTGCTGTTGCCGAGGGTAAAACGGTCATCAAGGCGGCGGTGAAGGGAACTGACAAGAGCGTCACCTTCAACCTGACGGTTCGCGGCGAGGGTGACGAGGGCTACGTCAAGTACGATAAGCCCGTAGCTGATATCTTCAGGCTTACGGGATACGAAACGCTGAAGGCGTATTACATAGTCAACAACGACGACAAGGATATCGGAGATACGGGCAACGTCCGCTTCTTCGAGGGTAAATTCAACCTTTCCATGTTCCCGTCCGAGTCTGTTCGTCTTAACTACGACCTTGACGCGTATTTCCCAAGCGATACCACGGTCGCGTTTGAGTCAAGCAACGACAGCATCGTCAGCATCGACGAGCTTGGCGTAGTCACCGCCCGTGCCGAGGGCTTTGCCTCCGTTACGATGAAGGTGCTGCTTGACGGCAAGAGCACCTATTATTCCGAAACCGTTACGGTCGAGGTCAAGGACCCCTACCTGACCACGGGCCCCAGCCTTACGCACTATTACGGTAACGGCGGAACGGTAAGCGTGCCCTCAAGGCTCTCCCTTACCGACATCGGCAGCTTCGCGTTCTCGAACTTCGAGTACGTTCTGAAAACGCCCGACGAGATGGCGTTTGACGATGCCGAAACGTCAAAGGCTTGGTACATCGGTGATAACACCATCACCAAGGTCATTCTTCCCGAGGGCATCAAGAAGATAAACTCCTACGCCTTTGCAAATCTTACGGCGCTTGAGGAGGTCGTTCTTCCCTCTACTCTGGAGTCTATCGAGTACGGCGCGTTCTACGGCTGTACCGCGCTTAAGAAGATAACCTTCAGCGGCGAAAACAACCTTAAGATAATCAACCAGAATGCTTTTGAGAACTGTGCGCTTGAGGGAACTATCGACCTTCCCGAAATATGCATAATCTCCGATTACGCCTTTGCGGGCAACACGAAGCTCGTCGGCGTTACCACCTCAAAGACGCTCCAATCCGTCGGACAGTACGCGTTTGCGGGCTGTAAGAGCCTTAAGAGCGTTACGATAGTTGCGGACAAGGTGAAATACGGCGCATACGCCTTTACGGGCTGTGAGTCGCTTACCTCCTTCGAGGTAAGGTCCGCGGTAATTCCTGCGGGAATGTTCTACGAGTGCGAGGCACTCACGTCCATCACCATCGGTGCTGAGGTCAATCTCATCGGTGAGTACGCGTTCAGACGCACCGCCGTTGCTACCTTCGACGTGGCGGCAGGCAATAAGACGTATAAGGTGCAAAAGGCGTCTTACGTCATTTCCGCCGACGGCAAGCAGCTCGTAGCGGTTGCGCCCGCGCTCACCTCCATCACGGCGGCTGATATGGGCGGCGTTGCCGTTACCACGGTGGCAAGGGGCGCGCTTTCCCACTGCACGAAGCTCAAGACCGCAGTGCTTCCGAGCGTCACCTACGTTTCGGATTACGGCTTTGCCTCCTGCGAGCGCCTTGAAAGCGTAACGCTTGGCACGCTCACTAATATCGGCGACTACGCCTTCTTCGACACCGCAATTACCGCTCTGCCCGCATTCACAGCAGATGCAAGGCTTGGCAAGTACGCCTTCGCAAAGACCGACCTTACGTCCGTAAGCGTTCCCGACGGCGCAGTTCTTCCCGAGGGAATATTCAGCGAGTGCGAAAAGCTTGCAAGCGTAACGATAGGCGACGGCGTAACCGTCGGCAAGTACGCGTTTAATTTCAGTAAGGAATTCGGCGCGAAGATAGAAAGCTTTACTCTGGACGGCGAAAAGCTGTTCCGTTACACGTATTTCTCACCCCTTACCTCTCTTACGATAGGTAAGAACGCAAAGATCCTTGAGAATGCCTTTGCAGGTCACGCGTCCATCGAGAGCATCACGCTCGGCGAGGGTGCGGATATCGGCTATATGGCGTTCTACAACACCACCTCGCTCAAGAGCATCGACCTTTCGGGCGCTGTTAAGATAGGCGATTACGCCTTCTCGGGCGACGTGCTTTACGTCTGCTACGATAGCGGAATGTCCATTCCCGCCGTTACGAAGAACGGTACTATCCGCTATACCTACCACGCCCCCGCGCTTGAGTCGGTCACGCTTAGTGCCGCCGAGAGCATCGGTGAGCATTCGTTCTCCTACTGCCGTTCGCTCGTTAACGTAACGCTTGGCGACAAGATAACGAGCATACCCGCCCACGCGTTTATGGGCTGTATCGTTATCGAGAATATCAACCTCGGCAACATCACCTTCGTCGGTGAGAACGCGTTTGCCGAGAGCGGCATCAAGCGTGTAGAGCTTCCCAAGGCTACCGAGATAGACAAGTTTGCGTTCGTATACTGCGCACGCCTTGAGGCGGTAGTCCTCGGCGGCGAGGATATCACCGTCGGAGAGGGCGCGTTTGCGTACTGCGACAAGCTTTCGCGCCTTGACGGAGAAGAGAGGATAAAGACGCTTGGCGACTATGCGTTTGCATACTCGCTCATTACCGAGGCAGACCTCAGCGGTGCCGAGAGCATCGGACGCGGCGCGTTTGCCAAGGAGGAGAAAACTCCCTTTACGGTAGTGCTTGGTGAAAAGCTTACGGAGCTTGGCGACAACCCCTTCGCGCTTTGCGTGCTCTCTCCCTTCAGCACCGAGCAGAAGGTCACCTTCAACGGCAAGGATTATATCACTCCCTGCTACACCTACGATATAAGTGATAGCGTTTCCGTCATAGACGGCTCGCTCTACTGCAAGACCGCAAACGGCGGACTTGAGCTTATAACCTACGCGGGAATAGATAACGCCGACGCGAAGGTCGCTACGGGCACGGTCCGCATTTCCTCGCTTGCGTTTGCAGGAAGCGACGTTGCAATGGTCACTCTGCCTTACACCGTTGGCTCGATAGGTCACAAGGCGTTCTACCTCTGCGACAGCCTTAAGATGGTAGTGTTTGAGAGCTATCGCGCCCCCATTCTTGAGGAGGAGTTCGACGCTCGCTACTACGAAAGCTTCGCACACGTCCCAGGAAGCGGCGACTACGGTAATTACACCGATTACGAGGGCAACGAGGTTCCGATAACGGGTATGGGGCTTGTTCCTTACTTTATGTGGAACGTTACCGACGGTATGTATAACAATATTTTCTACGGCGCAAGCTTTGTGGATTACGTCGGCTACGTTGATAACAAGCTCGTTATGGTGCGTCCCACCAACGGCGAGTACTACGGCTCGTACGTTATGTCGCAGTACTTCGGTATATCGCTTGACGGTGCGGCAGCCGCCGACAAGGTAACCCTTGCGGCTATCGCCGCGATCGACGCTATCCCCGAGCGCGTAAGCTACGACCAGAAGGCAGTAGTTGAGGCGGCAAGGGCAGCCTACGACAAGATCGCAACGCTTGAACAGCAAGCTCTCGTTACGAATTATCAGAAGCTCGTTTCTGCCGAGCAGAGAATAAAGGCACTTGCACCCACCGAGGACGCGCCCGCAGTTGACGGCGACGGCGAGGCAGTAAGCCCCGCTATGACCTTTATCCTTCTTGGCGCGGGACTCGTCCTTTCGATAGGGCTTATCGCACTTTTGGCGCTTATCCTCAGCCCCAAGAAAAAGAAAGAGGATAAGACGGACGGCGGCGAGGGCAACGCCCCCACCGAGCCCGCAGAAGCCGAAGAAAAAGCAGAAACAGAAGAATAAAAAACGGGTGTCGGCCTTGCCGACACCCCAAAGAAAGAAGATGCGGATATGAATAAAAGGATAAAAGCGGTGCTTGGGATACTCCTTCTTGCAGTTTCCCTTGCCGTCATAACCTCTTGCGGAAGCGAGGTATCCCCATATGAGACGAACAATGCCGAGGGCTATACCGTCAGCGTCAAGTACGATGCAAACGGCGGCACGTTTACAACGAACACCTCGGTAATCGTGGACTCCTACAGCCTTTCCGAGCTTCCGAAGGACGGTAGCGGCAAGGCGAAGGTCGCTCTGCTTGCTCCCGATAACGCTCTGCGCGGAAACGATGCGTTCATCGCGGTCAAAAAGGGCTATTTCCTTGCGGGCTGGTACAGCCGCGGCGAGGACGGAGCATACAGCGACAGATGGGATTTCTCTGCGGACACGCTGACGCTTGACGCAAGCAAGCAATATTCGGCGGACGAGCCTGTTTTAACGCTTTACGCCGCGTGGATACCACTTTTCAAGGTGGATTTCCACTCACTCAAAACGGGTGAGCTTATCTCAAGCTACGAATTTGACCCAACCGTCGACGGTGCGATGCAGCTCACTCTGCCGAAATGGAGCACCGAAAGCGGACGGCTGGAGCTTTATAAATTCCCCGACGTGAAGGGTAGCACCTTCACCGCCGCGTATTTCGATGCCGAGGGCAAGAATGCGGCAGAGGGCGAGAGCCTTTCGCACACGGGTGTTATCAATTACGAAAACGGTACTGCCGAGGGCGGCAATATGAAGCTGTACCTTGACTATGCCGACGGCGAATGGTTCCACATATACACAGCCGAGCAGTTCTGCGATAACGCGAGCGTCGCGGGTAACTACGTTATCCACGCCGACCTCGATTTCGCGGACGAGATATGGCCCACGTCCTTTATGTACGGCAATTTCGTCGGCAGCATCGAGGGCAACGGACATAAGTTCAGCAATATAAAAATTACGCAAACGGACAATTCAAGACTTAACGCAGGACTTTTCGGTAACCTTACCGAAAAATGCAGCATCACCGACCTGAGCCTTGAGAACGTCAGCTTCACCATCAAGGCGGGCGCGCGCAACGCGGGCGCGAACTTCGGTCTTTTCGCGGGCACGGCTTCCGCGCAGGCGAAGATAAGCGGCGTTAAGGTCACCTCGGGAGAGCTTCTCATCTCCTCGGGCGCGTATTTCGCAACGAGCGACTATTCGATAGGACTTGCTTGCGGAATGGGCAGCGTCGAGGGAATCGACCTCTCCGCTATAAAATGCGCCGCTACGGGCGACGCACCCGAAAAGGTCATTATTACCGTGGACGGAAACACGGTAAACGTTGTAATTAATAATTAATTAAAGGAGAAACGACATGAAAAAGAAAATCCTTTCGCTGATACTCTGTCTTGCGCTTTGCCTCGGCTCTGTATCTCTTCTCTCAAGCTGTGGAGGCTCAAGCGGCGACGTAGACGCCTTCGTTATTATGACCGAGCAGCTTGACGGTCTTTTCAACCCCTTCTTCTCAACCTCCGCTACCGACTCCACCATCGTCAGCATGACGCAGATCGGTATGCTCTCCTCCAAGTTCGTTAACGAAAAGGTCGAGGTGGCTTACGGCGACGGCGAGGCAGTTGTCGTTAAGGACTACGACGTAGTCGAGAACGCGGACAAGACCATCACCTACACCTTCGTGCTTAAGAACGGTATCCTCTTTTCCGACGGACACCCTCTTACTATGGAGGACGTGCTTTTCAACTTCTACGTTTACCTTGACCCCGTTTACACGGGCTCGTCCACGCTTTACTCCACCGAGATCCTCGGTCTTTCCGAGTACAGAACTCAGACCGTAGGCTCGGGTGCTAACGACGGCGACAGCATGATCGCATCGCAGGCAAGCGCACGCGCTCAGGCGAGAATGAACGAGCTTATCAACCTCTTCAACTCCAAGATGCAGGCTTCCTCCACCAAGGAGGTCAGCTACGACGAGATGAAGGCTGCTATCCTTGCTCACTCCATAAGCTCCGGCTACAAGAGTGCCATCTCCAACGATGCAAGCACCGTTTCCAACCAGAATCTCCTTGCCGACTACGATTACGCGCTCAAGCTCTTCAAGGAGGAGCTTGGTGACGACTACCTCTCCGCGCAGGAGTCCTACACCGACGAGCCCTATAAGTCGCACGCCGAGTTCTCCGACGAGATCTTCCGCTTTATGTACACCGAGGGCTACGTTACCACCAAGTACGCCGAGGGTGCAAACGGCAAGGTCGACAGAACCAAGATAGAATCTCTTACCAAGGACTATCCCGCAACCATCACCACCAAGGAAGCCGCTATTGATTACGTTTACAACGACAAGATCGCTCGCGAGCTTAACATAATCCTCAGCTATTGGGCAACCGCAACCACCGTACTTACCGAGTACACCGCAAAGGCGAAGGAGGTAATCCTTCACGAGAATATTGCCGACGACGGCTCTCTCGCAGTTCAGAACATTTCGGGTATCGTTTCCCTCGGACATACCGATAAGGCGGGTAGCGCCATTACCGTAAACGGCAATAGCTACACCGTAGCATCGGGACACAACGCCGACGGTACCGTTACCAACACCGCCGAGTACGACGTTCTTCAGATAACCATCAAGGACGTTGACCCCAAGGCTATCTGGAACTTCGCTATTCCCGTTGCTCCCCAGCACTACTACGGCGAGGGAAGCAAGGTAGGCGTTGACATCGCCGCTAACAAGTTCGGCGTTGAGTTCGCTTCCTTTGATTTTATGACTGACGTTATTCAGTCCACCAGAAACATCAAGCTCCCCATGGGTGCGGGCGCATACAAGGCTACCGACAGCTCCAACAGCGACACTCCCTCGGAAAGCTCCTTCTACACCAACAACGTCGTTTACTTCAAGGCAAATCAGAACTTCCACACCGTTGGCGAGAGCATTGAGAACGCAAAGATCGAAAAGGTACGCTACCAGATCGTAAGCTCCAACAACGCTATCGCGGCTCTTGAAAACGGCACCGTACACTACATTTCCCCCTCTCTTACCACCGACAACTACGAAAAGCTTGAGGCTCTTGCAAAGGACGGCTTCGTTACCATCACCGAGGATCAGCTCGGCTACGGTTACATCGGCGTTAACGCCGCAAAGGTCAATGATATCAATCTCCGTAAGGCTATTATGTGCGCGATGAACACCTCTCTCGCACTCGACTACTACCGTGCGGGAACCGCATCGCAGATCTATTGGCCCATGTCCAAGGTAAGCTGGGCATATCCTCAGGGAACTGCCGCTACCGATAACGGCAAGGACTATCCTCAGATTGGTCAGTGGGATAAGGATATCGCTATCTCGAAGATTGAGCAGTATATGCAGGAGGCAGGAGTCAGCGCAGGCGACAGCAAGCTGAAGGTCACCTTCACCATTGCGGGCTCGTCGCTTCAGGACCACCCCACGTATAAGGTATTCAGAGATGCCGCAACGCTTCTTAACGAGCTTGGCTGGCAGGTAGACGTCGTTTGCGATACGCAGGCACTCACCAAGATAAACACGGGCTCTCTCGAGGTTTGGGCAGCAGCTTGGTCAAGCGCACTTGACCCCGACCTTTATCAGGTATACCACAAGGATTCCACCGCAACCAGCACCCTTGCTTGGGGCTACAACTACATCAAGACCAGCGGAAGCCCTGAGGAGACCAAGATACTTGAGGACCTCAGCGACCTTATCGACGAGGCACGCTCCACCAACGATCAGGCAGTCCGTACCGAGCTTTACGAAAAGGCTATGGAGGAGATACTTGACCTCGCAGTTGAGCTTCCCGTATACCAGAGAAGCGTTCTCTACGCGTACAATTCCAACGTTATTAAAGCAGAGTCCCTTCCCGCAGAGTCCGAGATGAACCCCTATTCCTCGCCTCTGGACAGAATCTGGGAGATCGAGTTTGCCGAATAAAATCGGAGTGACTTATGTTAAAGTATATTATTAAAAGATTGGTCTTTGCCGTACTCATACTGCTTGGCGTTTCTATGATCATATACTTCCTTGTAAGATTGATGCCCGTTGATTTTATCCAAGATAAGATCAACGCCATCAATCAGGGCGGCGCGACCGTCAGCGAGGAAACGGTGAACGCCATGTACGAGATGTACGGGCTTGGAGATAACAGCTTCATGGGCATTCTCGGGGGCTATTTCAAGTGGCTGGGTGCGCTCTTTACCTTCGACCTCGGAACGAGCTTCGTTTACGGTATACCCGTAGCGCAGGTCATCTTCGAGCATATGGGTATATCGTTTGCTATCGCCCTTATCGCCACGGTATTTGAGTTTATGATAGCTATCCCTCTCGGAATCACCGCCGCTACGCATCAGTACGGCTTCCGCGACTACGTAGTTACCATACTCGTTATGATAGGCATTTCACTTCCGTCGTTCTTCTTCGGAAATATGCTAAAGGATTTCTTCGCCTTAAAGCTTGGGTGGTTCCCGCCGTCGGGACTCGTGGACGCCACGGTCACGAATACGGGACTGTCGTTGCTTTGGGATTACGTAAAGCATATGTTCATACCTATACTCACCATTATCATTCTCAGCATCGGCGCGAGAATGAGAATGACGAGAACGAATATGCTTGAGGTAATGAATTCGGATTACATTCGTACCGCACGCGCAAAGGGACTGCGTGAGCGTGCAGTTATCAATAAGCACGCGTTCCGCAACACCCTTATACCCCTCGTTACCTCGCTTGCGGGACTTTTGCCCTCTCTGTTTTCGGGTGCTATCATCACCGAGCAGGTCTTTGACCTCCCTGGTATCGGTAACATCGCGCTTGACGCGATGAACCGCGGTGATATCCCCTTTATAATGGGCTATAATATGTTCCTTGCGGTGCTCAGTGTCTTGGGTATTCTGCTTGCGGACCTTATGTACGCGGTCGTTGATCCGCGCGTAAAGATCGAGTAAGGAGGCGCGCTATGGAAGAAAAGAAAATAAACGTAGCAGAGGAGTCGCACGACACCGAAGCCCCCCTTGATAAAAACGTGCGCCTTATGTCGCCTACCCGTATGGTAGTTCGCCGCTTTTTCCGTTCAAGGCTGAGTATCGTTGGTCTTATTATGGTTATCGGACTTTTTATTTTCAGCTTTGCAGGGCCCCTCGTTTACACCGCGTGGGGCGAGATAGAGCTTGACGAAAGCGGAAAGACCGAGTACGCAACGGCAGTTACTACCTACACCGTCGACGGCGTGGAGTATACCGTGCGCCAGACCACGGAAAAATCGCTCAAGGACAATTTCCTTGCTCCCCCCTCGTCCGAGCATATTCTCGGAACGGATAACGAGGGCTACGATATCTTCGTCAGACTTATGTACGGCGGTAGGATATCGCTGACGGTAAGCTTCCTTGCCGTGTTCCTCATCACCGCCCTTGGCGTAGTGCTTGGCGGTATTGCGGGATATTTCGGCGGAGTCGTCGACAACGTGATAATGCGTGTGTGCGACGTGCTTATCTGTCTGCCCGGTATACCGATACTTCTTATCATCAGTACCGCGCTTGACGCGCCCGAATACGGCGTTCCCGCGGAATACCGAATATATCTGCTTATGGCGTTCCTCTCGCTCATATCGTGGCCCGGAACGGCACGCCTTGTCCGCGGACAGATACTTTCTCTGCGCGAGCAGGAGTATATGGTCGCCGCCGAGGCAATGGGATATTCGGCAAGCCGCAAGATATTCAAGCACCTTATCCCCAACGTAATGCCCCAGCTCATCGTGCAGATGAGCCTGAGCCTTGGCAGTATGATACTTTACGAGGCAACGCTTTCGTACCTTAACCTCGGCGTTAAGGCACCTTACGCCGCGTGGGGAACTATGATAAACATCATTTCCACAAATCAGGATATCCTGCAGCACCACCTCAACGTGTGGGTGCCCGCAGGTGTCTGCATCGTTATCGCCGTTTTGGGCTTCAACTTTGTCGGTGACGGCTTGCGTGATGCTCTTGACCCGAAGTCAAGGAGGTAAGAAATGGCGGAAAAGAAAAATAAAGGCTACCTTTCGGGTAGAGAGATACGCGCTATCGCCAAGGCTAACGCCAAGGAGATAAAAAGGCTTGAGGCGTATAAGAACCGCAAGGCTGACGAGTCGGAGTTCATCACCGAGATGAAGAACGACGCGAATATCCTTGAGATAGACGGTCTGCACACCTACTTTTTCACCGAGCAGGGCGTTGTAAAGGCTGTAAACGGCGTTTCCTACGAGGTTCCGAAGAACGCCACCGTCGGCGTCGTCGGTGAGTCGGGTTGCGGCAAGAGCGTTACGAGTATGTCGGTAATGCGCCTTATCCAAGGACCGCAGGGACAGATATGCGAGGGCTCGATACGCTTTAAGTTCCACGATGACGAAACGGGCGAGGACAAGGTCTACGATATCGCAAAAATGCCGCAGAGCGAGATATACCGTCTGCGCGGCAAGCAGATATCTATGATATTCCAAGAGCCTATGACGAGCCTTAACCCCGTATTCACCATAGGCGAGCAGCTTGACGAGGTCACGTTCATTCACACGAAGGGCGCGACCAAGGAAAGCGCGAAGGCACGCTCGCTTGAGATGCTTGAGCTTGTCGGCATAGCAATGCCCGAGCGCGTGTATAAATCGTTCCCGCACGAGCTGTCGGGCGGTATGCGACAGAGAGTAATGATAGCTATGTCGCTTATCTGCAACCCCCGACTTATCATCGCGGACGAGCCCACGACGGCTCTTGACGTTACCATTCAGGCGCAGATACTTGACCTGCTCCGCGACCTTAAAACGAAGATAGACGGTTCTATTTTGCTTATCACTCACGACCTCGGCGTTATTGCGGAGATGGCGGATTACGTCGTCGTAATGTACGCGGGCAGAGTCATCGAGCGCGGAACTGCGGACGAGATATTCCACGATCCGCGCCACCCCTACACGAAGGGACTGCAAAAGTCAAAGCCCACGCTTGACTCGGACGGCGAGACGCTCTTTAATATTCCGGGTAACGTACCCAACCCCGTAAATATGCCCAACCATTGCTATTTCAAGGAGAGATGCCACGAGTGCCGTGCGTGCTGCTCGGGCGAGTATCCTAAAATGGTGCAGGTAAGCCCCACGCATTTCGTGGCTTGCCATCTTTACTCGGAGGAGGTGAGCGACAATGGCTGATGAAAAGCTTACTACGCCGTGCGTTTACGACGACGCGGCAGAGGAGGCGAGATTTCTCGCGGCGCGAAAGGCGCAGATAGAGGCAGACCTTGCGCTCCCCTATGACGAGGACGCGCTCCTTGAGGTGCGCCACCTTCGCAAGGAATATCCGCTTAAAAAGACCATCACGGGCAAGGTCACGCGCTCGCTCGTTGCGGTCGATGACGTTTCCTTGAAGCTTAAGGCGGGCGAAACGCTCGGTATCGTTGGCGAGTCGGGCTGCGGTAAGACCACGCTCGGCAGGGCAATACTCAAGCTCCACAGCGCAAACGGCGGACGCATCATTTTCGAGGGCAAGGACATCACTAGCCTTAAATCGTCCGAGATGCGCCAGTACAGAAAAAAGATGCAGATAATCTTTCAGGACCCGTACTCGTCCCTGCCGCCACGAAGCACCGTCGGCGGAATCCTCTCCGAGCCCGTTGCGGTACATAATATAGTCCCCAAGAACGAGATAAAATCCTACGTGCTTTCCCTTATGGAGAAGTGCGGCTTGCGCGACTACTATTACGAGAGATACCCACACGAGTTTTCGGGCGGTCAGCGTCAGAGGATATGCATTGCGCGCGCGCTTTCGGTAAATCCGAAGCTCGTCGTGTGCGACGAGCCCGTTTCGGCGCTCGACGTGTCCATTCAGGCGCAGATAATCAATCTGCTCAAGGAGCTGCAGGTGTCGATGAACCTTGCGTACCTTTTCATTTCTCACGATCTTTCCGTCGTTAAGTTCATTTCCGACAAGATCGGAGTTATGTATCTCGGCTCGATGGTCGAGTTCGGCTCGAAAAAGGACATCTTCACAGAGCCCCTTCACCCCTACACCAAGGCGCTGTTTTCGGCTATACCCAACCCCGACCCCAGCGTAAAGATGAAGAGAATTGCGCTGACAGGCGACATTCCGTCGCCCGCAAATCCCCCCAAGGGCTGTCGCTTCCATACCCGTTGCCCCTACGCAAAGGAGATATGCAAGCACGTTTGCCCCGAATACCGCGAGTATGGCGAGGGACATTTTGCCGCCTGCCATCTGCTTGAGGAAAATTCATAATGGGAAAAAAGAAGAAGAAAAAGGAAAAGATCGTATATATAGACGACGGCAGTACGGTGGCGGATATGTCGGGCGTTGGCGGCGTTGGTATGTTCGGCGAAAAAAAGCCGCGCAAATCTTCCGCCAAGCAAGCACCCGTCCGCTATCGCACAAGCTCGCGCGAGCGCTGGCAGACGTACACCGACGCTGTAAAGCGTATGTTCGTTCCGATGCTCGTCGTGCTTGGCGCGATAATTCTTATATATATGATACTTTCGCTTGTGTTTTTGTTTCTTGCATAAATAAGGAGAAAAATATGACACTCAAAAGAATTTCAACGATATTCGTAGCGCTCTGTCTGGCGCTTTCCGCCCTTGCGCTTCCCGCGCTTGCGGCAGGCTCAATAACGGCACAGCCGTCCGCCGAGAACGATTACACCGTCGGCGTTGAGGGCGACGTTAGCGCTATTATGTGGCACACCTATTCCGAGGAGGATACCGTAGCGGTAAACGCGGACAATGCACTTCCTGCCGAGGAGGGCGTTTCCTGCGCAGATGGCGTGTGGACACCCACCGTGAAGGGTGAAAATATAGCCTTCTATTTCAAAATAGCTCTTGATGGCGACGACGTTCTTACCGTTGCGTTCAGTGATAACGACAGCGTAAAAGAGGCTGTCGTTTGCGACCGCCACAAGGGAATGAGGCTTACGAGCGAGGATGGCGTTTACACCATCGGCGTTGACGGTGAGTACGAGATCATGGTAAAGGTCAAGGATGGCGCGGTTGCTCCCACCGTCACCGCTACCGTAAAGAGGATCGACGTTGGCGAGCCTCTTGAGGGACAGACCGAGGCGAAGCTTAACACCAAGGGACTTAAAAGCGGCACTTACGTAGCTACGGTCATTTACGAGGACGGCAGCTACGAGTACACCACTCCCTTTGTGTATAACGCTCCCACCAATACGGGGGATAGCACACTTATCGTTCCCGTAATGATCGTTGCACTCTCGTCCTTGGTATTCTCTGCCGCCTTCACGAGAAGGAAAAGAGCTATAGACTAATAATTTTATTTAAGGCACGGATATTAAAGTCCGTGCCTTAATTTGTTCATATTTGTATGCTATAATTTAGAAAAAAGCCGAGAAAGGATGACGCTGATATGGCTTTGATAACCTTAAAGGACGTTGGTAAAATATACGTGTCCGACGGTAACGTATCCGTCGGCATAAGGGGTGTAAATCTCTCGTTTGACAAGGGCGAGTTCGTTGCCGTAACGGGCAAATCGGGCTCAGGTAAATCCACTCTGCTCAACGTTATATCGGGTATGGATTCATACGAGGAGGGCGAGCTTTTTATAGAGGGGCAGCCCACGTCGCATTATCTTCAGCCCGAATGGGAGGAGTACAGGGAAAAGTACGTATCCTTTATTTTTCAGGATTATAATATTATTGAAAGCTTTAGCGTGCTTCAGAACGTCGAGCTTGCGCTTATGCACATCGCAGACAAAAAGGCGCGCCGCCGCCGCGCGCTTGAGCTGATAGACCGCGTAGGTCTTTCAGCACAGCTTCGCCAAAAGGGAAGTAAGCTCTCGGGCGGACAAAAGCAAAGGACGGTCATCGCGCGCGCTCTTGCCAAGGAAAGCCCCATTATCCTTGCCGACGAGCCTACGGGAAACCTTGACAGCGTTTCCTCACGCGAGATAATAGAGCTTTTGCGCGAGGTTTCGCGCGATAAGCTCCTCATCGTCGTTACGCATAATTTCGAGCAGGTCGAGGAGTATGCTACGCGCCATATTCGCATATTTGACGGCGCGGTAGAGTCCGACCACGTGCTTCGTCCTGCCGCTACCGTGCCGAGTGCGCACGCGGATGCTGTTCCCGAAAAGAGGGAAAGCCGCAAAAAAGCGGAAAGAGCGAAAAGGAAAAAGCAGAGAAGGGACGGAATAACGCTCGGACGCAGTATATTTACGGCAAAGCCGCGCCTTTCGCTCTTCCTTTGTCTGCTTATGATAGTTGGCACGCTCGGAATATTTGCGGTCACGTCAACGTGCGGCGAGGCGGCGGTGCTGTTCGAGCCTTACTATATGTTCGAGCATATCGACGGTCGCCTTGTAGTTACCAAGCAAAGCGGCGAGGTGCTTACCGAGGAGGAGATAAAGGAAATAAGCGACAAATACGGCGCGAAGGAGCACGTGCGCTTCGATATACTGCTTGACGCAGGAAGCACGCAGGGGGTTATGCTCCCTCCCACGGATGCTACTGCGAACAGACCTAAATACTTGGACGCGACGTACACCTACGGCAAGGATTACGGCGACGGCATCGTCGGTCGCTATCCGGAGGCGGCGGACGAGGTGTTCCTGTATCTGCCCATATATCTAAAGCCAATAGTTGGCGAGGATTCGCTCAAAATAAACGGTATTTTTGCCGCTTCAATGAGCCTTAAGCTCGTCGGCGTTAAATATTATTACGATAATAACCTCACGGCGGAGTGCCTTTTCACCGACGAGGGCTTCCGTGTGGCTACGGCGATGCACTATCTCTCAAGCCTTGAAAACAGCAGGCAGAATATATACGCAACGGTAAGTGCGGGCGACAAGCAGACCCAAAGGGTTGAGCTTGGAGCTATCATTCCTTCCTTTGATATGCCCGCGGATAAGGTGTATATCAGCTCAAGGGACTACGCGAATACCGTGAAAAATCTTAGCGTACACGGCAAGCCCGAGGTCAGCGTTACCTTTGAAGCAATGTACGCAAAGTATGATTATTATTCAGCTATGGGCGAAACCGAAAAGACCTTCAGGCGCACCTTTACCGACGCGGAGCTGACGGATAAGACCCCCACGTTTACGGACTATTTCGGCTATGATACGCAATCCGCGCTTATCATAAGCGACGAGCTTCTTTGCGATATCGCAGAGAACGTGCTTTGTGAGTCCTACAAGCAGGTGTCGTTCTTCTTTGAGGACGATGCGGCGGCTCGCGCCGCCGTCGACGGACTGCGCGACGAGGGCTATATCGCCATCGTGTCCGACACCACCTACGAGCCCGATGCGTTTTTGGCTATAGCTACCGTGGTGGCGGGTGTGATGATGGCGTTTATGTGGGGTATTACGGTAATATTCCTTGCATTCTTTATCAACCTTTGCACAGGTCGCACCCTTGGCGCGTTCAAGGGCGATATGGCTATTATGCGCTCGATGGGCATTCAGGTAAAGGTCATTCGCATTGCGATGTACGTCAGAATGCTGCTTTCGCTCATTCCCGCCTTTATTATGGTGGCGGTGATGGCGGTGCTCATCTTTACAACGCCCGAATTCAACGAATATTTCACCTATCTCTACGCTTGGCAGTACGCGCTCATCTTCCTCGGTATGATACTCATTACCGTGCGCGTTACGCACAAGCAGATACGCAAGCTCTTTGGCGAGAGCGTTAAAAAGGCTCTGAAGGGAGGCGCGGCAGAATGATCAGCGTTAAAAATCTGCACAAGTATTTTAATAAAGGAAAGCAGAATGAAAATCACGTCATAAACGGCGTAAGCCTTGAGCTTCCCGATAAGGGTATGGTTGCCATTTTCGGTAAAAGCGGCTGCGGTAAGACCACTCTGCTCAACGTCATTGGCGGTCTTGACGGCTTTGCCGCGGGCTCGCTCACCATCGACGGTAAGAGCATCAGGAAAAACACCGACGACGTAAGAAACGCCTATATCGGATATATTTTTCAGAATTACAACCTCAACAAGCAGGAAAGCTGCTTTGAAAACGTTGCCGACGCGCTCCGCCTTTGCGGTATGACCGACCCCGATGAGATAGAGGCGAGGGTGGACGCGGCGCTTGCTAACGTAGGGCTTTCAAAATACCGACTTCGTACCCCCGACACGCTGTCGGGCGGTCAGCAGCAGAGGGTGGCTATCGCGCGCGCAATCGTTAAAAATCCGCGCATAATCCTTGCCGACGAGCCTACGGGAAATCTTGACGAGGCAAATACCGTTATGATAATGGACCTTCTCAAGGCTATATCGAAGGACCATCTCGTGCTTCTCGTTACGCACGAGGCAAATCTCGTTGATTACTACTGCGACACCGTTATCGAGCTTTCGGACGGCAGAGTGGTTGGCGTTAAGAACAATTCTGCGGCAAACGGCTTCTCGGCACGCGACAAGAACGATATCTATCTTGGCGAGCTTGAGCGCACCGAGATAAAGAGCGAAAACGCCGAGGTGGAGTTCTACGGCGAGACGCCCGAAGTTCCCGTAAGGCTTAAGATAATCAACAGCGGCGGCAAGCTCTACGTTCAGATAGGCACGCAAAGGGTGCATATTATCGACGAGTCGAGCGAGGTCAAGCTGCGCGAGGGTGTTTATGAGGAAAAGGCAAAGCAGCACGCCGTAGACAGCATTGATATGTCAAGGCTTACTCCCGTAAACGGAAAACGCTTCGGTAGGCTGTTTACGCTGTCCTCGTCGATAAAAAGCGGCTACGTTGCCAATTTTAAAAATCGTAAAAAGGGCAAAAAGCTCCTCACCGCCTGTATGTGCCTCTTTTCGGCGGTCATAGTGTTTATGGGCGCGATATTCGGAACGGCTATTGACGATATCATAAACGTACAAAGCTCCTATAATCATAACGTTTTCTACGTTTACACGCCAAGCGGTGAAGTTTCGCAAAGGCTTAACGCCGCCGTCGGAGGTGCTGACAGCGCGATAGATTTCGCGCGGCTGACCTACGGCAGTCCGAGGGGTGACTCGAAGGTGGTTTTCCGCGCGGGCAGCTTTGAAACGTTTACCGATATGCTTTTGGAAAGCGGAATTGAAACGAATGCCGTTTACCTCAGCCATTCTATGGCGCAGGATAAGGCGCTCCTTGCGGGCAAGCGGGACGGACTTACCGAGAGCGATGCTCTCATCTCCCGTAAGGTAGCCGAGGGCTTGCTTGAAAAATCAACTCTCGGATATATCGAGGATATCAGCGACCTTATTGGTCTTGTTTCGGCAAATCCGATAGGCGGCTCGCCCTTGCGCATAGCGGGTGTCGTGGACTCGGACGAAACTGCCGTATACGTCGACGAGCTTACGCTTGCAAAGAACGTGGGCAGCGGCGCATATTTTTCGCTTGCCTCTGATTTTGGCGTTGAGGTCAAGGACGGCGAAACGGTGCTTGTTATCAAAAACGCGATGCAAGACGTTGATTACCCCAAAGTGGGGGAGAGCATAAAGATAAACGGCGTGGAGCTTAAGGTTGCCGAAATAAAGAAGGTAAGCTTCGATTACCACGCGTGGCTGGAGCAAAGCGGCGTGCAAAAGCTTGACGAGTACGCATATTTTGAAAATATCGTAAAGACGGAAAATCCGAATCTCGTGGTGAACGGCGATGAATTCTACCGCGAGCTTGAGCGTGTAAGAGATAGCCGTTACTATGAGTATTGCGATTATTACTACGACAGGTGCGACGAGTTTTTGCGCGAGCTCTACGTGTTCAGCCCCGACGACGTTAACCTTTGGCTTTATAACGATATGAATATCGAGGAAGCCAAGTTCTTATATCTCCCCGAGGACTATTACAAGGCGCAGCAATACAGGGCGCAGTACGGAAAATATCCCTCGTATAATGAGCTGCAAGACAAGTACGGTAGCTTTGAGGGTGTGGAGAAGCTACACCATTTACTTGATGAGTACCGCTATGAGTTTTATAACTTTAAGTGGGACGGGCAGGGATATATATACACAAGCTCGTATCTTGTCAGCCGCAAGGATTATATTGCCGCCGCACAGCGCCTTGGCGAAACGCATCCGTCGGCGTTGGGGTATAACGTGACGGTGGGCTATGCGCCCGAAACGGGTATGGGTGGTTATTACGGCGACGTGGCGTATATCGGTAATGTTTGCTACACCGTCCTGCATTCCACCGACCCCGCAAGGACGAAGGCGTGGCTTGACGCTGAGTTTTCAAGTCTTGAAGCGCCCAAGGGCTATAGCACGATATTGAGCCCCGACTCGATATTTGACGGCATTATTGAGGAATCCGTCAGCGATATCGTAAGCAGTCTTATTGCTATGGCGATAGTCCTTGTGCTGATGAGCATTTGTATGTACTTTATTATGCGCTCGTCGCTGATGAATCGCATAAAGGAGGTCGGCGTTTACCGCGCTATCGGTGTGTCGAAGAAGAATCTTGCCTTCAAGTTCTTTATCGAGGCGATAGTTTTGTGTGCGCTTACCGTTTTCGTGGGGTATTTCCTGACCAGCGGATGCTTGTATATGGCAATGGGGCTTTCCTCGCTCGTGGAGGGCATCTTCTTCTACCCCCTGTGGTACGCGGGCGCGATACTTGCCGTAATTGCGGCTATCAGCCTTTTGTTCGGCACTATGCCGATACTCTCGCTCCTTAGAAAAACGCCGAGCGAAATACTCGCAAAATACGATATTTGACGCGCTTTAGCGTTACAAAAGGCACTTGCGTAAGCAAGTGCCTTGTTTAACTTCCTGCTATCAAATTCAAGACAGCTGAGTGATCACAAGATGTGCGGAAACGGGGCGAGTGCCGCCTGCAAGGGGCGTGACGGTGAGCGCCGCGGCGTTGCCTGCGGGGTTGCGCACGGTTAGAACCGAGTTGACCGCCGTGGTCGATACCAGCGCCATTCCCACGATCTGCGACGTTCCCGTGGCGCGTCCTACGACGGTGTATTCAAGATCCGCGCCGTTCAAGGTCAGGAGAAGCTGTCCTGCCTCGGTGACGCTTACTTGGAACAGTATCTGATACGTGCCGATAGGGCCGAGATTGAATGACGAAGGGCCAAGTCTGCCGATATTCGTGTTGGCGATAGGGCCGTTTTGCGGAAAGCTTACGTCCGTGCCGGGGGCGACCGTTGCCGAGTTGTCGGGCGGCATCAGCGCGTAAAAATCGGCATAGCCTAAAACGCCGCCCGCTATACCCCGCGGACCTTGCGCGCCCGTTTCTCCTACAGGGCCTTGCGGACCTATGGGGCCTTGCGCACCTGCGGGACCCGTAGCACCCGCAGGGCCTTGCGGACCGATAGGACCTGCGGCACCGACTGGTCCTTGAGGTCCAGTCAGACCTCGTGGCCCCATCGGACCTTGCGGACCGATAGGACCAACGGGACCCGCAGGACCACGCGCACCCGCAGGACCTCTCGGTCCTTGCGGCCCCTGCGGCCCTTCGGGCCCTGGCGGACATACTACGCAAGGATTTTTATCCTTGTCATCACAGCAGCAATGCTGATCCTTGCAGCCGTTTTGACATTCGTTGCAATTGCACTCGTTGTTGTTTTGCATAAATGGATTTTGTCTGCTCATAAAATTACCTCCTTTGTAGATTTGGTGAAGCCACCACTACAGTATATGTCGTTTTTTGGCGGATAGATAGTGACTGTGTGTTCTTATCCAAAGGTGCGTGTAGCTGATATAAAATCAATATAGCTATTGACAAAATTCGTAATTTGGGGTATAATAATTATGCCAAACTAACTTAATAAACGTGAAACAAGGGTGTACTATCTTTATTTTTAGGGATAGTTAGACTCTTTTTTGGAGATTCTATTTTCGTTGGTGAATTTGATAAAATGCAAATTCCTCTTTCAACGAAAATAGTATGTTCACTCTTTTCACGCGAGGTTAGTTTGGCGACTATCGGAGTTTGCGTTTTTGTGCGGTTGCTTCGGTAGCCGCACTTTTTATTTTGAAAGGATATATTTTATGAAATCAGCAAAAAGGATTATTGGAATTATTCTTAGCATCATAATAGGTGGATTAGTAGGCTTCATTTTTATGGTAGTATTAGATGATGTGTTTTTTATAGTTACAGCGGGTATTAGCGCTATGATTTTAGCAGGTATTGTGTTCGGTATTACAGAAGGCAAAGATTTGTCAAAATTGCTTACGGTGTTTACGTTTGTTATATCATTCGTATTATATCTTTACCTTCTCGTAACATTAAATGAAAGTTCAGACATTTCTACCGAAGTGGCATTTATTCCATTCTTCCTTCCATACATTGTTTTTACATATTTAGTTTTAGTTGTGGCAGAGAGAAAATAAATAAACTCAAGCACGGATTTTATTAATTGCGCTGTTGAAAATTCTCGGAATAGCGAAGAACTCAACAGCGAATACCTTTTCGCAATGGTAATCTCGCGTTCTTTTGGATGCCTTGCTTCTTTGCGTCGCCCCCTCTCCTCGTCCGTTTTTTCCGCCCTTGGCAGCGCGTACGCGCTTCGCCTTGGTCCCTCACTTTGCTGGTGACAGGACTCAGAACCTAAATTTGCGCGCTTGCTGCTCTGCATATCTGTCAGTTACCTATACGCGCAAATATCTCCAAATCAAAGATTTGGAGAGGTTCATCGTCGTGCGATTCAAACTAAAAAACACAGATGGGAAAAATCCCATCTGTGTTTTTTGGTCGAAGTGACAGGACTCAGAACCTAAAGTTCGCGCAAAATGCGGTGCTGACCAAAACAAGCGGTAGCGCGAACTATGTCCAAATCTTCGATTTGGAGAGGTTCTTCGTCATACAATTAAAGCAATAAATATCCCCC
>JAFXAC010000037.1 GCA_017522125.1 Clostridia bacterium
AGAGGGCGACAACGGTAGTGTCTTGCTATATCAGGGGGCGGAATATTATGCCTCCCGACTTTTTTACAGTATAAGTGATCATGAACTAAACGAGAAGGATATTGAATTGGGCCGGTATTACAGCTTTCCTTTTTCTACCCGATATTATTCCGACACACGGGAAGCCCCTGATTACGTATTCAGCGTTGGCGGAGGGCAAGAGGTTTATTTGAAGCAAGGCTATGATTACGGCTCCGAGGTCTTTGTTATTGAGGGAACGTCGGATAAGATCGTTTTTTCGGAGGCAATGACGGGGGATAGCCTTGAATATAATTATTTTACGCAATCACAAGGTGAAAAAGGGATAACTATGCGCTCCGAAAAGCACCCCAACCTAAAGATAAGAGCGTCGTTGTTTTTTGACGGCAGCGGCTGGTGCATAGGGTTTGGTACGGATGAGGCGTACGTCATCTCGCCGTCCCTTTTGGAAATATTAAAGGGGAACGGATTTATAGCATAGTGTAAAACCAATATTCTCATTTTCGGGTATAAATTCTATCACGGCGTGGAATACTTTTTGTAACTACATCAGAAAGGATTCCGAAATGATAGAACAGGATACGATAAAGCTGCTTCGCGAGTGCGATGCGGGTGTGAAAATGGGCGTTGACTCGCTTGACGAGGTAATGCCGTACGTCAGAAGCGAAAAGCTAAAGGAATATCTCATTCGCTGTAAGACCGAGCACGATAAGCTCGGCGTTGAGATAGGCGAGATGCTCACGAGATACGGCGACGAGGGAAAGGACCCAAACCCTATGGCGAAGGGAATGAGCCACGTCAAGACCAATTTCAAGCTCGGAATGAAGGAGTCGGACAACACCATTGCCGACCTTATAACCGACGGCTGCAATATGGGAGTTAAGTCCCTTAACCGTTATCTCAATCAGTACAAGGCGGCAGACGAGGTATCAAAGGACGTTACCAAGCGCCTGATAAACCTCGAAGAGCGCCTTGCCATTGACCTGCGCGACTATCTTTGATAAACGAAAAAGGGGCGTTTGCCCCTTTTTGTGTTGACTTTTTCGCTGATAAAATGTATACTGTATTCATAACTCTGTAAGGAGCAACATATGAAAACGGTAATGCTTGTTTTCGGAACGCGCCCCGACGCTGTGAAGATGTGTCCGCTTCTTCTTGAGCTGCGCTCCCGAGATCATTTTAATACGGTCGCTCTCGTCACGGGGCAGCACCGAGATATGCTCGACGGCGTGCTTCGCGCCTTTGGGGTGACGCCCGACTACGACCTTGGCGTGATGCGCGAGGAGCAATCGCTTTTTGACGTTACGTCGCGCGTTTTAGACGGAACGCGCCGCGTGCTTTCATCGGTGCGCCCCGACGCCGTGCTGGTCCACGGAGATACCACCACGGCTTTTGCGGCGGCGCTTGCTTGCTTTTACGAAAATATCCCCGTGTGCCACGTTGAAGCGGGGCTTCGCACCTACGACGTGCGTTCGCCCTATCCCGAGGAGTTCAACCGCCGCGCCGTGTCGCTCATCTCGCGTTACGATTTTGCGCCCACTGAGCTTGCGCGAGATAATCTTATAAAGGAAGGGAAGTGTGCAGAGGACGTTTTCGTTACGGGAAATACCGTCGTCGACGCACTGCACTACACCCTGCGCGACGAATATACGCATCCCTGCCTTGAATGGGCAAGCGGAAGCCGCGCGGTCTTGCTTACGATGCACCGCCGCGAGAGCCTTGGCGAGCCTATGCGTGAGGCGTTGCGCGCGGTCAGAGCCGTAGCCGAAGCACGCGAGGACGTAAAGGTCATCTTTCCCGTACATCGCAATCCCGCCGTGCGCACTGCCGCGCACAGCGTGCTTGACGGCTGTGAGCGCGTGCTGCTCACCGAGCCGCTTGACGTGGTGGATTTCCACAATATTATGGTGCGTGCGCACCTTATCCTCACCGATTCGGGAAGTGTGCAGGAGGAGGCGGCCGCCCTCGGCAAGCCGACTATAGTGCTGCGCGATAAGACCGAGCGACAGGAGGGGGTGGCGTCGGGCGTGCTTTTGCCCGTAGGTACGGATTTTTCCTCAGTCACCGACGCACTTTGTGATTTATTTGACAATGTTGGGCTGTACGCGCGAATGTCCGCGTCGAAAAACCCCTTCGGAAACGGGGAAGCGTGTCGAAAAATAGCGGACGTTCTGGATAAAATACTATAATTTTACAAACGCCGCGTAAACGGCGCTTTTGCCAAGGTAAAAGTAAACAATTTTTGAAGAAACTTTTGTGCAAATTGGCAAAAAATCAAAAAAGACTTGAAAAAACAACCGTTCTGTGCTATTATAATACTTGAATAGTTGTCGCTATGGCTAACTATACCTTTTTGGCGTACAGTACGTTCAAATCTTCGGAAAAGGGGGCGCTTGCAGATGTCAAAAAAGCTTAAAACGCTTATAGTTGTTTTGTCCGTTATGCTGGCAGTCAGCGTTATAGCGTTGGTTTCCGTGCTGCTCTACAGACATTTTGCTCCGAGTATGCAGACCACTACCACCGTCCCTAACAATCTTATTGGTGTGGTCACCACACCCACTCCCGAGGGAACTACTGCTTCTCCCGAGGAGGAAACCGAGGGCGACAAGATACCCGATGGCGAGGAAACGGAGGTTGGAAGTCTGCCCGACATACACGAGGGCGAAACCACCGCCGCAGATACGACCGCGCAGGCAACGCAGATCCCTGCGGTGTCGCTTTACCTACATAACAGAAACGAGGGTGACAACGTCCCCTTCGAGGTAATGAATATGTTTCCGGGTGACGTGGAAACGAAGTATTTCTGTGTCAGAGTGGCACATAGCGAAACCGTCACAGTTAAATACCGAGCAGAGGTCAGAAAGGGCTATGAGATACTCGCAGAGGTCCTGAAGTGCAGAATAACGATCCTCAACACGGGAGAGGTTCTCTACGACGGATTGATGAAGAGTATGCCCGAGAGTCTTGACTTCACCGTAATACCGCAGGACGGAGTTGATTCCGAGCTTTATTACGAAATTACTGCATATCTTGAAACCAGCGTTGGCAACCGCCACCAGAACAGACGCCTTATTGCCGATTTTCATTGGTGGGTAGAGGGTGAGCTTGATCCCCCGAATACAGGCGACGCTATGCAGCCCATCGTGATAATCTGCGTTATGGCAGTGATCCTGCTCATACTTGTTCCGCTTTTGATCAAGCGTCGAAGGGAGGGGGAAGACGATGAGCAGCAGTAAGACAAAAAGACGCCTTACCGTCGGCATTATAACGCTTATTTTGCTGTCGCTTTGCTTGACGGCAACCACCTTTGCTCTCGTGTGGGCAACGGTTTCCGTGGAAAACAACCTTTTCCAGACGGGTATAGTTAAGATAAATCTTAACGACGGTAACCCTATAATCAACGAGGAAAAATTCCTCTTTGAGCCGGGCGCGACGCTTAAGAGAGATTTCTTTATAGAAAACCTCAGCACGTGGGAAGTGTATTATAAAATTTATATGTTGAATCTTGAAGGCGATCTCGCCGATAAGATATACGTTACGATCACCCCAAAGGACAGCGACGATATTCTTTACGAGGGTTTAGCCTCCGAGCTTACGAGGGCGCGCGTGCATGCCGCCGACGATACTCTTGAGATCGGAGAAAAGGTTTATTTTACCGCATATTTCCATATGCCCACTACCGTCGGCAACGAGGGACAGGGGCTTGAGCTTGGCTTTGATATGGGCGCAGATGCGGTACAAACTAAGAACAACCCCAACAGATTGTTTGATTAAAAGACAGGAGAACTTTTTATGGGAAAAAAAGCACTGAATATCGTTAAAAACGTTTTGGTGTGGACGTTTGTGGCGTTTGCCGTTATTATGATGCTATTTACCATTTTCTCGGTAAATACGTTTGATAAGACGGATAGAGACATTTTTGGACTTAAGTTCTTCATCGTGCAAACGGACTCGATGAGCGACACCTTCCGCGCGGGCGATATCGTAGTCGTTAATGAGGTAGACCCCACTACTCTCGTGGCAGGCGATATCATCACCTTCATTTCGCAGAACGAAAATAGCTTCAACGAAACCATAACGCATAAAATCCGTTCTCTTACTAAAGACGAGCACGGCGACAACGGCTTCATTACCTACGGTACTACGACCGACAGTGATGATGAAACGGTCGTAACCTATCCCTACATTCTCGGAAAATACAGCTTCCATCTTCCTTGGCTCGGACATTTCTTCCAGTTTTTAAAGACCACTCCGGGCTACATAATCTGCATTCTCGTTCCTTTTCTCCTCCTTATAATATATAACGGCGTTGTCGCTATCGGCGCGTTCCGCCGCTATAAGAAGGAAGAGATGCAGGAGCTTGACGAGGAAAAGAAGAAGCTCGAGGAAGAAAGACGTCAATCCCTTGAAATGATGGCAGAGCTTCAAAAGCTCAAGGAGCAGCTTGCTGCTCAGCAGGGGGCGACTACCGCGCAACCTACTGAAAGCGCCGCCGAGCCGACGGAAAGCACCGCGGCGGAGAACGAAGCGCAAAACAAGACTGAGGACTGATACTACATTGATGCCGTAAGCGGCAAATTCTGAAAAAAGAGAGGTAAGAAAATGGCAAAGCAATCAACCATGCGTGCGCTTTTGACAGGTGTTTTGGCTATGCTCATTTGCCTTACTATGCTCGTGGGCTCTACGTTTGCTTGGTTTACAGCGGACGTTGCTTCGGGAAGAAACAGAATAATCAGTGGAAATCTTGATATGGAGCTTTCCTTTAAGGCAAGCCTTAGCGAAACGTATTGGAAGATAGTCGGTGAGGACACCGAGGTTTTCCCCGACGCGGCTATATGGGTCCCCACTCATACGGAGGTTATTTATTTCCGCATACAGAACAAGGGAACGCTTGCATTCAAGTATCACATCGACGTTTCCGTGCTTGAGGACGACCTTCTCAGGAAGGAGTTCGAGGGCGAGCCTCTTTACGTTTCCGACGTTATTATGGCGGGCTCGTACGTGGCTGAAACCGAGTATAATCCCGACGGAAGTATAAAGAACACGTCCGAGGCACTTATGGCGGAGAGAGTTAAGGATTATGACCTTGATAAATTCGCAACCGAGGTTGATGCCAAGATAAGCGAGGTCGAGGTCAAGAACAGCTACGCCGAGGTCGGCACTAACAAGGGCTATGATTTCGCCCTGCTTCCGGGTGAGGAGCAGATAGGCTATATCGTCCTTCATATGCCGAAGGAGATCGGCAACGAGGCTAATATCAAGAAGGTAAATCCCCGTCCCCACATAAAGTACGGTATCACCTGCGTGGCAACGCAGTACACCTACGAGTCGGACGACTTTGACAAGCAGTACGATTACTACGCCGTTTACCCCATTATGACGGGTGAGGAGCTTGCTTATCTTATGGATCAGATAACGAAGAACGGCGGAAACCAAAAGCAGAGCGATTACAGCATACTTATCATCGGTGAGGATATGTCGATAGACTCACTCACGATTCCCGCAGGACAAAAGATATATCTCGACCTCAACAATAAAACGCTTACCGTAACGGGCGGTGATATTACCGTAAACGGCGAGCTTGTTATCAGTGAGTTCGGAGATATCAAATTCACCTCAGGCTCGCTTGTAACGGGCGCGGGTGGAACTGTTACGGACAACAGACAGTAAAATCACAGATATGCCTTCTGCATAGCGCGTTTGGACGCGAAACGTGTTGCGCAAGGGATTTGACAATTTAATAGCTTCGCATTTTACCCCCGTGGGGGGACATCCCCCGTTTTAAATTTGATCTTCACGCCATAGGCGTTTAGATAATTCGTCCATTTAAAAACTTAATAGGAGGTAAACAAAAATGACGAATCGCAAGACCACCAAAAGAGCATTCCTCGCAAGCGTAATGGCACTCATTATTTGCTTCTCGATGCTCCTCGGAACCACTTACGCGTGGTTCACCGATACCGTTGTTGCCGGCAGAAACAGAATAGTTTCCGGTAACCTCGATGTCGAACTCGATTATGCCGTTATGGAAAACGGTCAGATCAAAGAGTGGCTCCCCGTTGACGAGAGCACCAATCTCTTCAACGAAGAGGCACTCTACGAGCCCGGTTACACCGAAGTAGTAAAGTTCCGCGTACGCAACGTAGGAACCCTTGCTGTTAAGTGCAACCTCGGTATCAATGTTGTTAACGAGACCCCTGGTGTAAACGTATACGGAGATGAGTTTATGCTCTCCGATTACCTCACCACCGGTGTTGTTGACACCAGCGCTCTCACCTCTGCAGACCGCGATGATTACCTTGCTAATATGGCAACCACTACCTTTGCTGATGCAAAGAATGCTGTATACGCAAGCGATCTCGTTCTTCTTCCCAACGACTACAAGGTTGGCGAAGGCGATGACGAGGAGATCTTTGAGGTTGTTGTTACCATGCCCACCTACGTAGGCAATGAGGCTAACTTCCTTACCGATCTTACCGGTAACATCAGCACCGAGGGCATCGAGGGCTTCACCAACCAGCCCGAGATCATCTTCGGTCTTAAGCTCGCTGCTACCCAGTGGACTTACGAGGCTGACGACTTCGACGATCAGTACGACGTTGACGCTAAGTACCCTGTGTACACCGAGGCTGAGCTTGCTGCTGACCTCGCTGCAGGTGGCACCACCATCCTTACCGAGAACGTACAGGTTACCGCTCCCATCACCCTCGCTGCAGGCTCTGTTGTTGACGGTAACGGCCACGTTATCTACTCCACCGTTCCTGTAAACGCTAACGGCAACTCCCAGTTCGCAATCGTTGCAACTGAGGGTACCATCAAGAACCTCTCTATCGTAGGCGCTGGTCGTGGTGTTGGTACTTACGGTGCTCTCACCGGTGACCTCACCCTTGACAACTACTACGCAGCAGGCGGTTCTTACTACTTCAACATTGGTAACGGTAACGGTTACGCTTTCACCGTTAAGAACTCCACCCTCGTTGGTTGGGGAAGCTTTGGCGGCAACTACTCCAGCGTTCTCTTTGAGAACTGCACCTTCAAGCCCGCTGAGTACCATACCATCCGTGCATACGATGGCGTATCTTTTGTAAACTGCGACTTCGCAGCTGGATACGACTTTGACATTTATACTGGAACTGCCACCTCTAATGTCTTCAGTTTCACAAACTGCTACTACAATGGCATTAAGCTCGTTGATAGAAATCAGGCTGTAGAGCTTGGATTCATCTCCCAGGCAGATCTTGATACCTACGGAAATGCTATCCGTTTCTATTAATAATCAAACCGTTAATCAATAACGAATGATTTTTGCCCGCC
>JAFXAC010000038.1 GCA_017522125.1 Clostridia bacterium
CGTATGCGAGAGTTGATTGAGGCGCGTGATATGTATTTGGATTTTATCAAGTCTCCGGAGGAGAAGCATTGTCTTATGTTTTTGGAAGGGGATGACGATGGCATTTGGCATATAACTCCTGAAAAGATCAGGGAATATGTTGAAAGTGCCTGGGAGAAGCTTTCAAAATCGGATGAAGCTCTGAACTCAGAGATATTACGGCAATTAGAGTTGAAAATTTAGAGTTGCATTTTTCTACTATGATCCCAAAAAACTCTCGTTCTTCGGAACGAGAGTTTTTTTATCCAAGCCGAAGGCTTGGTATATCATCAGCCTGTAGGGCTGTATATCATTGCCGCACGAGTGCGGCGTATATCATCACACCGAAGGTGTGTATATAATTTCTGTCGGCTTGATGATATACAAAACTTCGTTTTGATGATATGCAACGCTTTCACCGTTGATGATATACAATGCTTCGCATTGATTTATTTTTGCTTTTATGCTATACTACACATTCGTTAATGATGGAAGAAATACAAATAAAAAAAGAGTTTCAAGGAACGGGATTGTTTTCTGAATTCTATAATTGGTTAATTAAAAATTTACCTAAAGATATTATGTATGTAGAGGCGTATGCAAATAAAAACAATTATAAATCGCAAAGTATTTTAAAACATTTGGGATTAGTTGAGTTAGGAGAAAATAAAAACGGTCACTCTTTTTATTACAAAGGAGCATATGTTGATTTATTGAATAAATATAGTTAAGTTTTAAAGAAATCCTTGGTTTTCACGCACATTTCATCTGTGTCATTAAGTTCAAAACGCCCAAACAAAAATCCGTTCTCAAAAGAGAACGGATTTTTGTTTGTACTATTCATTTTTTATTATTTGTCATTCGTTTTTACCCCGAAAAAGCTCTCGGCGACGTTTTGTGTCGCCGAGAGCTTTTGTCTTTTATCTTTGCGGTTTGAAAAATTGATACAAATAAGCGGGTATCGTTCCGTTATAAAGCTTTCGCGCCTTGTCGGCGCGTCTGCCGTACAGTCTTTCAAAATACTCGCACGAGGTCAGCACGTAGACCTGCCACGGCTCCATAGCGCGGAACGCCGTTCCCATATCGCGGTAAAGGCGCTCTGCGTCGCGCATCGACAGCATTCGCTCACCGTAGGGCGGGTTGCAGATTATCGTACCCTTGCGGTCGGGCACGGGCTTGCGTATCTTGCGCATATCTCCGTGCGCAAGCTCGACGTGCGCCAAAACTCCCGCGCGTCGGGCGTTTTCCTTCGTCAGCGTGATGCAGTCGGGGTTGATATCGCTTCCGCGCGCCATAAAGTGCGAGTCGTTGATGATTGCACAGCGAGCTTCCTCACGCGCGTTTGCCCAAAGCTCGCTCGGCAAAAAGCCAAAGCTTTCGCCCGCAAACGAGCGATCAAGTCCGGGTGCGCGTCGCGTCGCTATCATCGCGCCCTCGATAATTATCGTTCCCGATCCACAGCAGGGGTCCCACAGCATAACGTCCTCGCGTACGCGCGAGGTCAGGCAGAGCGCCGCCGCAAGCGTTTCACGAAGCGGTGCGGCGTTGGCTACGGGGCGGTATCCGCGCTTGTGCAGAGCAACGCCCGAGGTGTCTATCATAAGATACGCCTCGTCCTTGAAGATGAAAAACTCAATTTTCATCACCGCTTCCGTTTCGGGAAGCACGCTCAGACGGTATTTCTCACCAAGACGGGTAGCAATGGATTTTTTAAGTATCTTCTGACAGTCGGGAATTGACGTAAGCTGGCTTTTTATCGAGTGCCCCGAAACGGGAAAGGCGTTGTTTACGCCGATATAGTCCTCCCACGGCAGTGCGCGACAGCCCTCGAAAAGCGCATCAAAGGTCGGGGCGGGGAATGCCTCGCCGACAAGGACGTAAACACGCTCCGCTACGCGCAGATTGACGTTTGCCCTTGCGCAGTCGCAAGGCTCGCCCGAAAACAGCACTCGCCCATCCATAGTCATTATTCTTTTGAGTCCGAGCGCGTCTATCTCCTCGCCGAGAAGCTTTTCAAGCCCAAACATACACGTTGCAACGTACGTCAGCATAATACTGCTCCTTATTTGTTATCCTTATAGTATAGCTTGCAGTGGCAGTAGCCCTCAAACGTGGGGTCCGCTATCTGCTCTCTGAATTCCTTGCAAAGACATTTATTGTCATCAGTCATCTCAAGACGGCAAGGGCAATAGCCCCCCCTCGCTTTAAGTCCTTCCTTGATGATCTTGACTATCTCCTTGTCCTCGTTTAGCCTTACCATTACGAAAACCTCGCAATAAGTGCTTCTATCTCTTCCTTAGAAAGCACGCCCGTCGTGCGGTGTACCTCAACTCCGCCCTTGACGAAAAGAAGCGTAGGAATAAGGCTTATACGGAATTTTATCGCAAGCGCGTTCTCCTCGTCGACGTTGCATTTATATATGTCCGCCGTGCTTGACTCGGCTAATGCGTCAATGGTGGGAGCGAGCATTCTGCAAGGACCGCACCAAGGCGCCCAAAAGTCTATTACGCACAGCTTGTCGCTTTTTTCTATCTGGTCAAAAGTTGCACTCGTTATATGCTTTGCCATTTTTATTACCTCCTTGTTTGCGCGTTGTGCTTACAATAATATTTTAATATATTTACCCGTGACTGTCAATAGATAAGGATTGTAAATTTTATCTTTTTCTTGCAATTACATTTCATTCGTGTTATAATTTATTTCGTAAAAACCTACGAAAGGATCGAAAATGAAAAAAACAGTTCTTAAAAAATACGCGCGCCTTATCGCACGCAAGGGCGCGAACGTGCAAAAGGGGCAGGAGGTCATGGTCATGGCGTCCGTCGAGCAGCCCGAATTCGTCAGAATGCTCGTTGACGAATGCTATCGCGCAGGCGCGGCAAAGGTCATCGTTGAATGGAGCGATCAGGCGCTCACGAAGCTTCACTACCGCCACCGTAGCCTCAAGGTCTTGTCCACGCTCGAAAAATGGGAGATCGAGCGTCTTGAGCATCGCGCACAAAAGCTCCCCGTAATGATATATATCGAGTCCGACGATCCCGACGGACTTTCGGGCGTCGATCAGAAAAAGATAGCTTCGGCACAGCAGAGCAAGTATAAGATAATCAAGCCCTACCGCGACAGAATGGAGAATAAGTATCAGTGGTGTATCGCCGCAGTTCCGAGCGAAAAATGGGCAAAAAAGATGTTCCCGACCGAAAAGAAGAACCAAGCCGTCGAAAAGCTTTGGAACGCTATCCTTTATACCTCTCGCGCGGACGGCGACGATCCCGTAGCCGCGTGGGACGCGCATAACGCCGACCTCGCCGCAAGGAGCGAGTATCTGAACTCTCTCGGCATCGAAAAGCTGCATTACACCTCATCGAACGGAACGGACCTTACCGTCGGTATGATGGAGTGCTCGACCTTCCTCGGTGGTGGCGAGAACGCACTCGGCTCGGGTATATATTTCAACCCCAACATTCCGACCGAGGAGGTCTTTTCCACGCCCAAGCGCGGCTGTGCCGACGGACTTGTCGTGGCAACGAAGCCACTTTCTTATCGCGGCGAGCTTATCGAGGATTTCACCGTGAGATTCGAGGGCGGCAAGGCGGTCGAGGTTACGGCGAAGAAAAATTGCGACCTTCTAAAGCAGATGATATCTATGGACGACGGCGCGGCGTATCTCGGCGAGGTCGCGCTCGTTCCGTACGATTCGCCTATTCGCAACTCGGAGCTTACCTTCTACAATACGCTCTTTGACGAAAATGCCTGCTGTCACCTTGCGCTCGGAATGGGCTTTGTCAATTGCGTCAAGGATTACGAAAAATACACCCTTGAGGAGTGCAGGGAAATGGGAGTCAACGATTCCATGATACACGTTGACTTTATGATAGGCTCCGAGGACCTTAATATCGATGCCATATGCCGCGACGGACGGGTCGTTCCCGTGTTCAGAAACGGCAATTGGGCGTTCTGAATTTAATACAAAATCGCCCCGCGACAGCACGCCGCAGGGCGATTTTGTCATTTTGCCTAATATTCGCTAACTTTCGCAAAAAAATTTATATATATTTCTATAAAATGTTTGTTGAAATTTTAACAATCGTGTAGTATAATGTAATAGAGAAATTTTGTTTTCTACTAAAATAATTACTTTTGTAGGAGTAGCAATATGAAGTGGCTTATCGCATCCGACCTGCACGGATCGGCGTATTGGTGCAAAAAGCTCATCGAGGCGTATAAGCGCGAGGGCGCAGACAGACTGCTTTTGCTCGGCGACGTGCTTTATCACGGCCCGCGCAACGATCTTCCTCGCGATTACGATCCCAAGGCCGTTATCGCAATGCTCAATCCTCTCGCGCCGGAAATTATCTGCGTCAGAGGAAACTGTGATAGCGAGGTGGACTCTATGGTGCTTGATTTTCCGGTGCTTGCGGACTACGCGCTGATATCAGAGGAGGCGCTCGGAGGCAGTCTTATATTTGCGACCCACGGTCATCTTTTTAACGCATCAAAGCTCCCGCCACTAAAGCGCGGCGACATTCTCATTCACGGACACACGCACGTTCCGTGCTTTGAGCAGAAGGATGGCATTACTATTTTAAACCCCGGCTCCGTTTCCATTCCCAAGGAGGGGAGCGCGGAGAGCTATATGGTGCTGAGCGGCGCTGTTTTCACAAGGAAATCCCTTGACGGAAGCATTCTGTCGGTGCATAGCTTTATAAAAATAAAAAAATGAGGTTTGGTTAATGAACAAAATTACCATTATCGGTACAGGCAACGTTGGCTCGACTATTGCGTACACTATCGCTCTTACGGGCATTGCGTCCGAGATAATTATGATAGACGTCAATCACGAAAGAGCGCTCGGCGAGGCACTTGACATCAGGCAGGGAACGCCCTTCCTCTCGTCTTGCTCTATCTATGCGGGCAGCTACCGTGACGCAGTTGATTCAAACATCGTTATTTTTACCTGCGGAGTCGCAAGAAAGCCGGGACAGACAAGGCTTGATCTTGCGCAGATCAACGTGAATATTCTTAAAAGCATAATCCCGCAGATAACGAAATACGCCCCCAAGGCAAATTACATCATAGTAAGTAACCCCGTAGACGTTCTGACGTACACGTTCTGCAAGCTTTCAGACCTTCCGAACAGAAGGATCATCGGCTCTGGAACTATCCTTGATACATCGCGCTTGCGTGCAAGGCTTTCCGAGTATTACTCGATAAACCAGAAAAACGTACACGCATACGTTATGGGTGAGCACGGCGACTCCGCATTTATTCCGTGGTCGCTTGCCAATATATCAAACGTTCCGATACACGAGTGTCACAAATCCATCGCGATCGGCGGAGAGCTCGTTCCCGAACCGAATTACGCCGAGATCGAGGACTACGTAAGAAAATCGGGCGCGAGAGTTATCGAGCGCAAGGGCGCAACGTTTTTCGCGGTTTCCGCCTCGGTGGTGCATCTGTGCAGATGCTTGCTCGGCGGAACGGATACCATAACCACGGTATCAACTATGATGAACGGAGAGTACGGTATAGAGGACGTTTGCCTCAGCGTACTGAACGTCATAGGAACCGCGGGCGCACATTCAAAAATGTTAGCTCCGCTTAATGACGATGAGATAGCAAAGCTCCACAACAGTGCCGCAGTTCTTAAGGAAACGATATCGGCACTTGAAATATAAAAATAAAAATTTTGGAGGTCAATTATGGAATACCGCATCGAACACGACTCTATGGGTGAAATGAAAGTCCCTGCCGACAGACTTTGGGCGGCACAGACACAGCGTAGCCGTGAAAACTTCAAGATAGGAGTGGGCATCGAAACCATGCCCGCAGAGATAGTTCACGCCTTCGGCATTCTCAAAAAAGCCGCCGCACAGGCAAATAATGCTCTGAAGCCTGAAAAAATGACCGACGAAAAGCTCGCCGTTATCGAAAAGGCGTGCGACGAGGTCATATCCGGCGAGCTTCTCTCGCATTTTCCTCTCGTAGTGTGGCAGACGGGCTCGGGAACGCAGTCCAATATGAACTCCAACGAGGTCATTGCTAACCGCGGCAATCAGCTTGCGGGCAAAAAGCTGCTTCACCCCAATGACGATATAAATATGAGCCAGTCCTCAAACGATACCTTCCCCACGGCAATGCACATTTCCGCCGTTATTGCTATCGAGGATAAGCTCATTCCCGCAACCGAGGCTCTTATTGCCACCTTCAAAAGACTTGAGGCTGAAAACGAGGGTGTTGTAAAGAGCGGACGCACGCATCTTCAGGACGCGACCCCCATTACCTTCCCGCAGGAGATATCTGGCTGGAGAAGTAGCCTTGAGCGTGATATCGAGCTGCTTAAGCTCTCCCTTAAGCCCCTTAAGGAGCTTGCACTCGGCGGAACGGCAGTAGGAACGGGACTCAACGCCCCCAAGGGCTTTGCCGAGCTTGTAGCAAGCAAGGTGTCCGCCCTCACGGGCAAGGACTTCGTAACCGCGCAAAACAAGTTCCACGCGCTTACATCGAAGGATGAGATAGTTTTTGCTCACGGCGCAATAAAGGCACTTGCCTGCGACCTTATGAAGATAGCAAACGACGTAAGATGGCTTGCATCGGGTCCCCGCGATGGACTTGGCGAGATATTCATTCCCGAAAACGAGCCCGGCTCGTCCATTATGCCCGGTAAGGTCAACCCCACGCAGTGCGAGGCGCTTACCATGGTTGCCGTTCAGGTAATGGGCAACGACGTTGCCGTTGGTATGGCGGCTTCTCAGGGCAACTTCGAGCTTAACGTGTTTATGCCCGTATGCGCGTACAACTTTTTGCAGTCCGCGCGTCTGCTTGCCGAGGCTATAGTTTCCTTTAACGACAACTGCGCTTCGGGCATCAAGGCAAACCGCGAAAAAATGCACCACAACCTGCATAATTCTCTTATGCTCGTTACCGCGCTTAACCCCTACATCGGCTACGAAAACGCCGCAAAGACCGTAAAGAAGGCATTTAAGGATAATATCTCTATCCGTCAGGCTTGCGTAGAGCTTGGATTCTTGACGGAGGAAAAATTCGACGAGGTATTCCATCCCGAACAGATGGTATAAATTTTAAGGAGGAATTCTCAAATGAAGGTTAGCTATTTTCCGGGCTGTACCTTAAAAACTACGGCAAAAGAGCTTGACGCTTATACACGCGCCTCGGCGAAGGCGCTCGGCGTCACCCTTGAGGAAATAGAAAATTGGCAGTGCTGCGGCGGCGTGTTTACAACGGCTAACGACGAGATAGCGACCAAGCTTTCCTCGATACGCGCACTTACCGAGGCAAACGCCAAGGAGCAGCCGCTTGTCAGCGTTTGCTCTGCTTGCCATAACGTTATCAAGCAGACGAACCGCGCAATGCAAACGGATGCGGATTTTGCCTTCCGCGTAAACAATTATATGAGAATGCAAAGCGACACCTACACCGAATATCACGGCGAGGCACGCGTTATGCATTTTCTTGAGCTGCTTCGCGACGAGATCGGCTTTGACAAGGTCGCGGCGGCTGTTAAAAACTCACTGAAGGGCAAGAAGATCGCCGCGTATTACGGCTGTCTGCTGCTTCGCCCCGGCAAGACAATGCAGATGGACGACGTGGAAAATCCGCGTATCATCGAGGACCTGATAAGGGCGCTTGGAGCCGAGCCCGTGATCTACGCAAGCAGAAACGAGTGCTGTGGCGGCTACGTTGCCCTTGATTCTCCCGACTCTGCCGCAAAGCAGAGCAGGAAAGTGCTTGACGGCGCGATATCGGCGGGTGCAGATCTCATAGTGACCGCTTGCCCGCTTTGCCGATATAATCTTATAAAGAACGGCAAGAGCGATATTCCCGTCGTTTATTTTACCGAGCTTCTCGCAGAGGCTCTCGGAGTTAAGGAGACAGAAGATGCACAATAAAGACAACGTTACAGAGCGCGTGCTTCGCATAAGCGGAGTCAATGCACGCCGCTGTATGAAATGTGGAAAATGCAGTGCAAGCTGTCCTTCCTACGATGAGATGGAATATCATCCTCATCAGTTCGTTTATATGGTCGAAAGCGGTGACGTTGAGCCTCTGCTCAACTCTCGCTCCATCTATAAATGTCTTACCTGCTTTGCTTGCGTCGATAGATGCCCCCGCGGCGTCGAGCCCGTAAAGCTCGTTGAGGCAATAAGGCTTGAGGTCATAAGAGAGCAGGGCGCAAATCACCTGCGAGCCGACGACGTTCCCGCAAAAATTGACGAGGACGTTCCTCAACAGCTGCTTGTCAGCGCATTCCGCAAATACGCAAAATAACGAAAGGAGAGAGCTAAATGCCAAGAATTGGAGTATTCGTGTGCTGGTGCGGTAGTAATATCGCGGGCACGGTAGACGTCAGCACGGTTTCCGAGGCTGTCAAAAATGAGCAGGGCGTGGTTTTCTCCACCAACTACCAATATATGTGCTCCCAATCGGGACAGGACATAATCAAAAACGCTATCAGAAAGCATAACCTTACGGGTATCGTGGTCTGCTCCTGCTCGCCCCGAATGCACGAGGCGACCTTCCGCAAGACCGCCGCGGCGGCAGGGCTTAACCCCTATATGGTCGAGATAGCCAATATCCGCGAGCAATGCTCTTGGGTACATAAGGATATGCTCACGGGAACGCAAAAGGCGATAGTTCTTACCAAGGCGGCTATCGCAAAGGTCAATCTTAACTCGCCGCTTACCCCCGGAGAGAGCCCCGTTACCAAGCGCGCGCTCGTTATCGGCGGCGGTATCGCGGGCATTCAGACCGCGCTTGATATTGCCGACGCGGGCTTCCCCGTGGATATAGTTGAAACCAAGCCCACCATCGGCGGAAAGATGGCACAGCTTGACAAGACCTTCCCCACGCTCGACTGCGCCGCTTGTATCCTCACGCCCAAGATGGTCGACGCCGCACAGAACGATAAGATAAGGATATATTCCTACAGCGAGGTCGAGGAGGTCAACGGCTTCGTTGGCAATTTCGACGTTAAGATAAGAAGAAAAGCAAGATACGTAAAAGAGGAGCTTTGCACGGGTTGCGGTCTTTGCACCGAAAAATGCCCTCAGAAAAAGGTTCCCAACGAATTCAATATGGGTATGGATAACCGCCGCGCTATCTACATTCCCTTTGCTCAGGCAGTGCCGAAGGTCGCTACCATCGACGCGGACTACTGCACTATGCTGAAAACGGGCAAGTGCGGAGTATGCTCCAAGGTCTGCACCGCGGGCGCTATCGACTATAAGCAGAAGGATGAAATTATCACGGAGCGTTACGGCGCAATAGTGGCGGCAACGGGCTTTAATCCCATCAGTATGGATAAGTTTGACGAGTACGCGTACAGTCAGTCAAAGGACGTTATCACCTCTCTTGAGTTTGAGCGTCTGACCAATGCCGCAGGACCTACCGCAGGAAAGCTCCTGCGCCCCTCGGACGGTAAGCATCCGCACACCGTCGTTTTCGTACAATGCGTAGGCTCGCGCTGTGCCGCCGCCGAAAAGGGCAAGGAATACTGCTCCAAGATATGCTGTATGTATACCGCAAAGCACGCAATGCTCATACGCGACAAATACCCCGACGTTGAGGTCTACGTGTTCTATATCGACGTGCGTACTCCGGGTAAGAACTTTGACGAGTTCTACCGCCGCGCCGTCGAGGAATACGGTGTACATTATATTAAAGGAATGGTAGGCAAGGTTTCGCCCGAGGGCGACGTGCTTAAGGTTCAGGCGTCCGACCTTATCGCCAACAAGCAGCTTCATATAGACGCCGACCTTGTCGTTCTTGCCGCCGCTATCGAGCCCGATAAGTCTGCAAGAAGCCTTGCAACGATGCTTACGGCTTCTATGGATACCAACGATTTCTTTACCGAGGCTCACCCGAAGCTTCGTCCCGTCGAAAGCCCCACGGCAGGCGTGTTCCTGTCGGGCGCGTGCCAAGGACCGAAGGACATTCCCGAAACGGTTTCTCAGGCGGGTGCCGCCGCATCAAAGGTCATAGGACTTCTCGCCAAGGATAAGCTTATAGGTAACCCCTGCATCGCTCACTCGGACGAGATGATGTGTAACGGCTGCTCCTCTTGCGAGAGGGTATGCCCCTACGGCGCGATTACCTACGTTAACAAGGAATTCAGAATGCCCGACAGAACGACGCTCGTTCGCCGCGTCGCCTCTGTCAACGAGGCGGTATGTCAGGGCTGTGGTGCTTGTACCGTGGCTTGTCCCTCGGGTGCTATGGATCTTCGCGGATTTACCGCACAACAAATTATGTCGGAGGTGGATGCAATATGCAAGTAAGTGAATATAAGCCTCGCATCGTCGCTTTTTGCTGTAACTGGTGCTCCTATGCGGGCGCAGACCTTGCAGGCAACAACCGCCTCAACTACCCCGCGGAGGTAAAGATAATCCGCGTGCCCTGCTCGTGCAGAGTCAACCCCTCGTTCGTGCTTCGCGCGTTTCAGCGCGGTGCTGACGGCGTTATCATCTGCGGCTGTCACCCCGGAGATTGCCACTATACCTCGGGCAACTACTACACCCGTCGCAGAATGGCAATGCTTTTCTCAATGCTTGAGTACCTCGGCATCGAGAAGGAGCGCACGCGCGTTGAGTGGGTTTCCGCCGCAGAGGGCGCAAAATTTGCCGCTACTATGAACGACTTTGTTGAAACCGTGGCGGCGCTCGGTGAAAACAAAAGATTGGAGGACCTCAGATGCAAGCGATAAGCAGTAGAACTCTTGTGGATATAGCCGCAAAAAAGCTCGCAAGCGGTGAGGTATCTGCCGTCCTCGGTTGGAAAAAGGGACTCTTTAATTACGACGTCACCCCCGCCGTGTTTACTGATGAGAAGGATCTTGCCGAGAACTTCGTTTATACCGATTTTTGCGCGGCGAACCTTTCGAAATATCTTGTGAATGAAACTAAAAAGCCCGAATATCGCGCCGACAACAGAAAAATACTCGTTTTCCTGAAGCCCTGCGATACGTACAGCTTTAATCAGCTTCTTACGGAGCATCGCATACACCGAAATCGCGTTTACGTAGTCGCCGTACCCTGCAACGGTATGATAGACCTCACAGGCGCGCCCTATGAAAAGTGCGTTAACTGCAAGAGTAAAAAGGCAGTTGTATACGATGAGCTTGTAGGCGAAAACGGCGAGGTCATCGACTCTAACCGCTTTGACGAGGTCGAGCGCATCGAGGCTATGAGCGCAGAGGAAAGATTTGCATTTTGGCAAAACGAGCTTTCCCGTTGCATCAGATGCAACGCCTGCCGCAACGTATGCCCTGCCTGCACCTGCGAAAAATGCGTTTTCGACAATCCCGCTTCGGGACTTGAAAACAAGGCTATCTCCGATAGCTTTGAGGAAAAAATGTTCCACATAATTCGTGCGTTTCACGTTGCGGGCAGATGCACCGACTGCGGTGAATGCTCAAGGGTATGCCCCCAGCACATTCCGCTTCATCTGCTCAATAGAAAGCTTATAAAGGATATGAACGAGGCTTACGGCGAATATCAGGCGGGTGCCGTTGAGGGTAGCCGTGCGCCGCTCGTCAATTATTCCGAAAATGACATAGAGCCCGCAGAGGCAGTCGGAAAGGGAGGCAATAATGCGTAAGTGCAATATAAATAAAATTGAAGAGTTATTTGCCGCCATTTCCGAAAAGGCATCGCTTTACGTTCCCGTTGATACCGCAAAAACGGGCGCAAAATTTCAAAAATGGCAAAAGGGTGTGGAGCTTTCAAAGGCGCTCAACACCTCAAGCAGTGCAAAGGATTTCTTCTTTCCGCAGAGCGAGAGCATCGTGGATTTCAAGATGGAAGGAAAGAACATCGAGATAATCGACGTCCGCAGTGAGAGCGAGGATTTCGTTCTTTTCGGAGTCCGCGCGTGCGATGTCAAGAGCTTTGACATTCTCGACCGCGTTTTCCTTGCCGATACCCCCGACAGCTATTACGCAAACCGCCGCGAGCATTGTACCGTCATTTCGCTCGCATGCACGAATCCTAACTACACCTGCTTTTGCTCGACCTTCGGCATAGACGCCGCAGAGCCTGGGGCAGACGTTTCGGCGTGGATGGGCGTTGACGCTCTGTATCTGCAGGCAAACACGGAAAAGGGAAGTGCGCTTCTTTCTCGCCTCGAGGGCGTTACCGAGAAGGCAGACCCCGCCGCCGTTGAAGGTATGAAGGCGGTTATCAGAGAAAAGATATCAAGGCTTCCTCTTGCTGACCTTAAGGCTGACGCATTTGGTGCGGATAAGACAAAAAAATTCTTTGACGCTCCCGAATGGAAGTCCCTTGCCGAGTCCTGCCTCGGATGCGGTACCTGTACCTTCGTTTGTCCCACC
>JAFXAC010000002.1 GCA_017522125.1 Clostridia bacterium
CTCGTCTCCGAGCCGTTTCTATCTGACTTCGTCCTATAGAAACGGCTCGGCTCTCGAAAAGAGAGTCATAAATCATTTCAAAAGGACAGTTCTGGCACCTGCTATCGTAGACTTGTGCTTGTCGTATTCGGCTTCCTGCAGCTTGTCATTCACGAATGCGAATGACAACTTGCAGAGAGCCGAATGGCTATATCACGCAGGCGCAAATCCTCATTTCGAAAGGAAGGTCATATTCATTTCGAAGAGAGAATCATCTGTCATATCGAAGAGAAAGTAGTGCGGCGATATTCGATTGGGAACAGAGGTTAGTAGTTGGCTTCATCTGAGATTTCGAAAGGATCGTTATCTCAAACTTACCGAGCGTATCACCTTGCATTCAAGAGGGCAAATTTACGGTGGTCAAGCCGTATCTCTGCGACGCTACGCCGTGTGTTGGTATTTCGACCAATCCGGCCCTAAACGAAAGCCGTACGGTGGGGATTTTGATTTTGCTAAGCAACGATAGAATCCCGGAAACAATTCGCTGCGCGAAACTCCCATAAAGGAGACGGTCGCACCTCCGTCTGAGCAATTTTATTTAACGACGGAACTCTCAAACGTCGTGGGCACCTCATTCATTTTCGTCACGAGCTTCGGCAGATACCCTTGCCGCCGGTGGAAATACATTTTCGTCAGTAACTTTTCCGTCCGCCGCCCACTTTGCGTTTACAGCAATCTGGGATTTTGCTGTGTTTCGCACGATCTCCGACAGTTTCTGCCTCCTGTGCGAATGGAGTTCTGTGATCCAAATCCTTTAGGTCACATTGTTTTGAGTTTTCTAATCTCATACTGTTTCATTTGAATTCCTCCTTCATAAATATAAAAATATTTTGACTCCCTGTGGGAGAACAAAAACTAAATTAGCGGACAACAAACAAAAAAGCACCCATCCGTCCCTGGATGGGTGCTATCTATACGTTTCCTCGTTGCTCTCTCCTAAGGAAAGCTTTATGACCGCAGAATATGACTCAGTACATTTCTTCGTTCGTTTTCTATACTCTGCGATCCTTACAAGGGGGGCTTAACCCTTGCAACGAGGAAAGCAAACACCTTCTTTTGGAACGGTAGCTCTCGTTTGTCATTTTAAACACTCCTTCATAACTAAAATTGGGGTATCATCAGTATAGCACAATGCATTCACCCATTGCAAAAGGTTTTGGCAAGGTGGGACCTGACAAGTCCCATAACTTTTTAACCCTCTTTTTTCGTAAATAATTCTGCCGGCTCTGCCCTCAAAGCCTCAGCAATATTAAAGAGCGCATCCAGAGATGGATCGATCTTTCCGTTCAGCATCCGGGTTATGTACCATTCATTTTTCCCAATTTTGATACTCAACCATCGTGCTGACTTATCCTTCTCCCTTAAATAGCGGGTAATATTGTCTTCCAAAATTTTTCTTGTTTTTTCATAATTACTCTCGTTTTTCATAATAATAACCTCTCATACATTAAATTTTCAGCAAAAATCCAGGACCAAAGCCTTCTTTTGACTGATTTGTTATAATGTATGAAAGGTTACGGTTGCGTTTCAAGAAAACAATACAGGAATGCGAAAAATTTTGCTAAGCCTGATTTTTTAGTAAATTAGTCGTTTTTTCTAAAAAGTCAAGGGCTACTCATCAGGCTTCAAGACAACGTAAAGGCCCGTCCGACATTACTGCCAGACGGGCAAGATTATTTTGTGTTGCGAGAAAATATAAAAATTTGGTAGCAAGAAATATAATTATGTATCACTTCATTACTACCATTTGGCTATTGAGTGTAGTTTGGAGAATGCACGAATTTCTTCACTCAAAAATTCACTTAGTTTTATATCAAATTTCTTCAAGCCCTCAACGGTGTTTTCGTATTTGATGTATCTTATTCGACTAATGTCAAAAGGTATATCCTCCGAATTTTGTGTAATCAATATTACCCGTTTCCCTAGTGCATGAGCAATACCAATTTCATAAAAGACATTGGCATTTTTGCCGGTACAATCCGCTATGACAGCTTTCGCACTATTAATTCCGCTCCAAATATCATTTATAATACTACTTGCTCTATTTATGCGATCTACGCGTAAACATGATAGTAGCTTTTTATCGCATACTTTTTTTATGTGCTCTTCATATAACGGATTGAACGCTTCGTTAAAAGGCATCGCCACAAAAATATCTGTATGAGCATCGAAACTTATGCTGCCGAAAATGGCTTCTTGTTGTTCACGTGTTTGCAGTTCTCGAATCTCATCAGTTATGCTAAATCCAATTATTTGCTGCATATCATAGAATTTCTCGCTAATCGTAAAACAAATATTTTTGGCAATGCTTTGTGTAATATGATATTCCCCTAATTCCATTGATTCCAACAAAGCAGACCGAAGAAAGCTAAAAATTTCAGTGTTACTAGTTTCTTTTTGGGGCATAACGTCTTCTTCTGTTTTCTCAATATTGGAACTGATATCGACAAACCCAATTTCACACAAATCAGACAAATACCTACACAAGGTCTCACCGGGTCTGCTCCACACCATTTCTCGTTCTGCAAAGAATTCCGTATAAAGATCGAATAAAGAGATTTTCTTGTGCTGACGAATACAATGTATAATTTGGACCTCTATTTTATCCATTAATCTATGCATTACTAATTCTCCTACTTTTATATAAACTTATACCGTACACCATACCCCTGTACATTCTTTCAATAATCTCTATTTGATCTTCGTCAATTCGTATGCTTTCCCAACCTCTGCTGTGCCTTCACCACCCACAAGTGTTAGTTTATCTCCTTCCAGGGTATAGGTGTATTGGCAATCGGTCACATAGTCTAATGTAAAATCAATGTACAAAACATTTTCTTTTATGCTATAGGTAAATTCATAATGTGTGTTGTTGTCAAGACACATACAACCATTGTTGCTGTCTTTGAACTCATATTCCGTATATTGATCATACTGCCACACACCAAGAAGTTTTGTGTTCTTTTTACTATTGGAGCAGCTCTTACTAATCAATACGATTACTAAAATAAGCAGAGCAAGTACAATAGCAGATACTATTACAATGCTACGCTGGCGCGCCCTGCGTTTCCTTGTTTTGCGTCTGTCGGAAGATAGATACCTTCCGGAATACTGACGATTTTTTGTTGTATTATCTTTGTTATTCATTGAAAAACTCCTTACATTTCAAACTCTCTCCAAAACATCAAATATCCTTTGCTGCTTTGGAGAAAGGGCGGTGACGGCTTAGCCGACACCGCCAAAAATTATAGTTTGTTCTTAAAACATTTTCTTTTTACGGAATACGGTAGTTACTACAATACCCAATCCGCTGACGCAAAGAAGAATGATCCAAAGAGAAATCATGCTGTTATCGCCAGTCTGAGGATTGTCGTTATCCGGGACGGATACAACATATTCGCAGGTATCACACTTGCCGTCGGTGTTTTCGTCCTTATGAGCCACTGTGTTAGCTTTGTCGCCGCAAACACATTCATTCCAATGATTGTCCTTATCGGACTTCCATTCAGTACCATACGCATGTGTATGCGCCAGAACGGGAGCAATCTCATAACCGCAAACAGAGCACTTGATGGGATCTGTCTCGGTAGCCGCCTCACGGTCAGGTGTATGCTCAGCCTTGCTTGTGTCAATGATTACTCCACATCCTGCGACAGTGCAGGTATGCCAGTGGCCGGTTGCATCCTTTTCCCAAGCAGTACCCTCAGTATGACCGAGCTTTTCACCAGAAGTAAAGGTATCTGTGCCTTTCTCACCGCACTTACAAGATTTGTAGTATTTGGCAGGATCGGTGCAGTTAGCCTTGCTTGCAAGATACTGTTCTTCTGCAACTTCCTTGTCAAATACATGCGTGTGTCCAAGCTGGGCTTCGATTTCGTACTGACACACAGTACACTTGATAGCATAATCCTCGGTTGCACCACCATCGTGATCGGGAGTGTGCTGTGCAAAGCCGTCCTTCTCGGTACAACCGGTGGTCTGGCATGCATACCAGTGACCGGTCGCATCTTTACTCAAGGTTGTAGCAAAATTGTGATCCGCAACAGTGCCGTAAGACACACCGCAGATATCACAAACAGCTTGCTTCTGGCAAGTAGCAACATTTTCACCGGTAGAGGTGTGTGCGGCCTTAGTGCCATCGATTACCACTCCGCAACCAACAACAGTACATTCTTTCCAGTGGTGCGTTTCATCAGACTTCCAGGAAATTCCTTCAGTATGTTCGTTGGGCTCGCCATAGGAGAATGTTGCAGTGCCCTTTTCACCGCATTTGCAGGAGTAGTAATAGGTAGCTGCCGCAGAACAGGATGCCTTGCTAGCTTCATATCGAGTATCGACTACTTCCTTGTCAAATACGTGTGTATGTCCAAGCTGAGCTTCAATTTCGTACTGACACTCAGCGCACTTGATAGCATAATCCTCGGTAGCACCACCATCGTGGTCAGGCGTGTGCTGTGCGAATCCGTCCTTCTCGGTACAGCCTGCGGTCTGGCAAGCATACCAGTGACCGGATGCATCCTTGCTCAGGCTATCAGCAAAGTCATGCTCCGCAACAGTACCATAGGACGCACCGCAAATATCACAAACAGCCTCCTTCTGGCAAGTGGCGACATTTGCACCGGTGGAGGTGTGTGCGGTCTTAGAATCGTCGATTACCACACCGCAGCCAACAACGGTACATTCTTTCCAATGGTGTGTTTCGTCAGTTGTCCAAGTATTTGCGGGATTGTGTGCACCGGCAGGAATAGCCTGACCGTATGCAATAATTTCATTACAACCTAAGCACTTGGTATCACCGGTATAGCCATCAGTCTGCGTCTTGTGATCGGCTGCAGAAGCATTCACTGTGGTTGTACCGCCAACATGAGTTGTTGCAACCTTATCACCTAGGAAGGTATGGGTATCGTTATTTTCTACCAAGCCACAAACGGAACAGGAATAGTAGTAAACGGCTTCGTCACGGCAGTTGCCTTCTGTTTTTAGAGCATCTTGCTTCTTATCATCTGCAGTGTAGTCGTGTTCTGCGACAGAACCATAAGATACGCCACAGATGTCACAAACTGCCTGCTTTTGACAGGTGACCTTATTCTCAGCCTTGTCAGAACTGTGTAGCTCTTTAGAACCGTCGATTACAACACCACAACCAACAATGTTGCACTCTTTCCAGTGATGTGTCTCATCGTTGGACCACACATCAGCAGGAGTGTGTGCGCCGGGTTCAATAGGCTGACCGTAGGCGATGATCTCACCACAACCAAGGCACTTCGTGTCACCAGTGTAACCAGCCTGCTGCGTTTTATGGTTGGGTTCGGAAGCATTAACAGTTGTTGTGCCGCCAGCATGGTTAGCAGCATTCAGCTGTCCGTATTCTGTTCCACAGACCGAGCATTTTGCCTTTTCCTTACAAGTAGCAGTACCGCCATTGTGAGTAGCAGCATCAAAGATATGACCACAAGCACAGGTGCGAAAGTGATTCACCTCATTGCTTTCCCACTGACCGTCTGCATCGGTATGATTACCGGTTGCAGGAATTGGCTCGTGACCACTGATATAAATCTCACAGTCGTTACACCAAACACCGGCAGTGTATCCACCCTCATCACAATCCGCAGGCTCTTCGGGTACATTTGTTGTGTTGGTGTGGGGACATACCACGGTAATTCCACCATTAATTATAGTGAAGTCGGCGTTTGTTTCTTCAATATTATAGACATCATCCGGATCATAAGTCACAGTAATGGGTTGCAGACCAATTTGGGCATCCGCAGCAATCCGAAAGGACAATGTTGCAAACACATAATCTCCGGAAAAGTCCTCCAAACCATTTGCCCAGTTCAGTATGACAGGACTAGTCATTTTTTTAGGTTTAATAAAATTACCGGTAATTTCTGTTCCATATGTGACACTTTCCAAAATTAAGGTCTCATCAAATGTTATCGTTAACTTTGTGGAGGTAATACCCGGGCTGTTTTTTACAGAAATTTTTACATCAACAGTTTTTCCTGCTTGTGCAGTTACAGTTTCTACTTCGAAGGAAGCTGCTTCTACTGCAATAACCGGAAACGTATTTATAAGCATTATCACTATCAGCAATAATGCTGTTATTGCTTTATATTTTTTCAACTTCAATTCCTCCGTTTAATAAATTTCTACATCCCAGTCAGAAAGGTACTGGAGCAGTCTGGTGGCATCCTTGTTGTTTACCTTGCCATCGCCATTTGTATCCAAAGCTGCTTCTATAACTTCTACATCCCAATCTGAAAGATACTGGAGCAGTCTGGTAGCATCTTTGTTATTTACCTTACCGTCGCCGTTTATATCACCGGGAATATATTCAATGACTCTGACAGACCCGTTTTGCACAGCAAACTCGATATTGGTTTCCGTTAAATCGTAAACATCATCCGGATCATATGTTACTGTGATGGGACAAACGCCGCATTCCGCATTCTCAGATATTTCGAATGTCAGCGTAGCAAAAATCCAATCTCCCTCAGAATCATCAGTAGCATTTACCCAGTTGAGAGTCACCGGGCTAGTCATTGTTTGCGGTAAAGTAAACTGCCCACCGATTTCATTGTTATAAACAATATCTGTGAGTGCAAGAGAATCAGCATAGTTCACTTTTAGTTTCAGAGATGCAATTCCGGGATTGTTTTTTACAGATATTGTAACCGTTACCGTACTACCCGCAGCCCCTTTGGCTTCGGAAATAACAATTTGCGGAGCGTTTTCGTCAATGGTTTCTTCCTTTACTATGATTTCAAACGCAGTTTTCAGAGAACCATAATTAACATCAACAGTTTTGTTGCCTGCTGTTTCGGTAGAAGGATAGGTGAAGCTGAGAAGCGTAGTATTGATCACCTTAGACGAATTGTCATTAAAATGCGCAGTTATTTCGATTCCATCGGGAATGACTGTCTCGCCAATTTCATACTCCGTTTTTGACGGTAGCTTTGTAACAGAAATAGATGTAGGCGCATTGACAGTACATACGATTTCGGCAGAGCGACCCTCGTAATTCAGCATTACGGTCTGCGTACCAGCTTCCGTGAATTGCTGGACTGAGAACATAGACATAGACAATTCGACAGGTTCTGCCTTTCCGCTTGCATATACAGCATAGACTATCATTCCGGAACAACTGAATCGTCCCACAAATTATAGGTGGTTTTGTTGGGATCCTGAACTACTTGGAGCTCGGTTATTGTGTCCTTAACAATCTCTATTTCGTATTCAACTGTTTTTCTGATGCCGTTTTCGGTATAGGCAACCAAAACATTTTTGCTTCCTAATGTGATCAATGTGGGATAGACATCAACGTCGTAACCATCAAGTTTTACGGTAAATCCACTGGGAATTTCTTTGCTGCTACCGTCATTGTAGTTTACTTTTAACGTTAAACCGCCGCTGGTAAACGCATTGCCAACATAATAAGTTGTCTTGGGATATTCAGAAATTTCAACAGAGGTCATTTCAACAGCAATCACGGTGATTTGAAAAGAGGTTGTTGCTCCGCCGTAAGTAATGGTAATATCCTGCTTACCTATATCCGTGTTGTCATATCCATCGACGGAAAATCCTGCAGAAACGCTTTTCGTAGCACCGTTATCATAGGTAACATTAAGAGACAAGCCATCAGTTACCAGTTTCTTTTCACTGGAATAGTAGGAAAGCTTGTCAGGCAATGTTGCGATGCTGATGCTCTTTACAGAACCAACAATTACATCGAAGGTTGTTTCCAACCCCTCGTACTTAACTGTAATGCTGTATGTGTTGGCAAGATCTTTATCAAACATAGTGGAATCAACGGTCAACAAATCCACGCCAAGCGTTTCTGTGTCGCCGTTGTTGTAGGTAAGCTTAACGCTCAATCCGGCAGAATCAAAAGTATCTCCCAATGCGTAGTTTTTCTTGTAGCTATTTTCAATAACTTCTATTTTAGAGGGAAGTACATCGAATGCTTCAATTTTATAATTTGCAGTAAAACCGTTGTAGGTCACCACAATATTTTTGCTTTCTGTTACAATTGTAGCATTGGGTAAGATCAAGACTTCAAGCGGAATCTCAGCTGTTGTACCATCGGTATATTGTGCAATGACGGAAAGGCCAGTAAAGTCAAGCTTCTCACCTTTAAAGTTCGTCTTTGCAAAAGGCTTAAAATAAGTAGTTTTATATGGTGTACTACTAATAACAATGCCAGAGAGTTCGGGAGACGAAACAGTTACATTATAAGTGCCTTTAATATTTCCGTATGTAATCGTAACAGTTTGTGTGCCGACCTTATTGGGGTCATAACCCGAAGCGGTGAAACCTCCGGTAATATCTGTTCTTGTTCCAGTTGCATCGTTTTTAACTGCTTGAATAGCAAGCCCCTTTAGATTGAGCGGCTCACCAATAAAATAATTTCTATCGCCACCACTGATTGTCAGTTTGGTATTTTGTGCGATTGATAAGTGACCGCCGGAACTGCTCTGAATCCATCCGTTTGCAGCAAAGCCCGTTAGGCTACTGATTGTGCCAACTGCAGTTGCAGAACTAACTTTGTAAGCACCACTTGCAGATCCTTGGCCAAACAAGGTGTCACTACTTTCACTATAGCAATTCTCCATAGTTGGCGTAGAATACACATATCCAATTAATGATCCTTGGTTTTTATCTGAATCCGCACCTTCTACTGTTCCACTTATAGTATTGCTATAGCTTAAAGCTCTTTTGATTGCAATGCCAGAACCATCTGTCCTTCCCACCAAACCGCCAATGTTGGCCCATCCACATGCTTCGACCCAACTGAACCATACTTTGTGAACTTTACCCTTGGCAGTTGCTGTTATCGTATTTCCGTACGAATAACAATCGAAGATTTTAGAATTACTTAGTGTGCGACCAGTAATACCACCAACCCAGGTGTTTGCTGTGCCGCCATCTCTACCACTCCCGCTGTAACCGCTTATTGTACTGTTTATCACTCCACAACGTTCAATTGTACCACAATTAGTGCCACAAATTCCACCAACATATGTATGGCTATCATCCTCTTGATCTATGTAGCCCATATCGCCATATATGTTAGATTTGCCATTTACTACGACATTGCGAATAGTACCATTATTTGTTCCGCACACAAGACCGATATTAAGTGTACCATAAGCACCATCCGTAGAACTGATGTTACCTCCCGAAAGAGTGAAATTATTAACAGTAGCTCCCGATGAAATTGAGCGGAACAAACCTGCGTTTCCGGATGTTGTAGGTGAATAATTCCATCCTGATAAGGTATATCCATTGCCGTCAAGAGTGCCTTTGAACTCATCGATTGGAGACATTGTGCCCAAAGAGATATTGTTTGTCAGGGAAAAGACTGCAGAGGGGTAGTTTCTGATGTTACTAAACTGCGTTGCATTAGAAATCAAATACGGTCTTTCTTTTGTTCCGTAACCACCTGCAAACAATCCTGCACCTTCTTTTTCAACGGTGAAGGTTTTTGTTGCACCAGTGATTTCATTACCCTCAAGATCGGTGATGAGAACTTTAACTTTACCCGATGTTGCTTTCATCGTTACCATGCCGTATTTATCTACTGTGTATTGGTTGGACGCAGGAAATACAATCTTACTCAAATCTGCATCTAAATTAACAACATTGAACTTAGAGTTGGGAGCCACCTTGGTGCTTCCGTCGGCATAATATGCAATCTTTGATATGTGTCCTGTGGGGGAAGTATAGTAAATATCAGTTGCGCCACTTACTTCGGAGTAAGTAGTAAACTGTGAAAAGAAGGCAGCGTTGACACCGTTTGCTTGCGCTTTATAGTACGCTTGAAGAGCGGTTTTAGCACCTGCATAGGCATCGGGGATCAGTTCCCAAATTGAAATCCATTCCGTGGATTGCGGAATTAACACAGACTTATCCTGCGAAACAGTTGCTTTCCAATTTTCTATGCTAGTAGCAGAAATAGTACTGGCATCTGCACCGTTTGCGCCAATCAAATTGCTGTCGCCGCCCATGCCAAACCACTTGTGAGACAAGTTGTATTCACTGCCGTTGTAAGCGACTCCCAATTTCACTGCCAGAGCTTGGGTGCTTTCTGCTTTTAAGTCGCCTATACCGGCAGAAGCGCTCATTTCGTTGGTAATCTCAGCATTTGCGCTAAACTCTTTACCGGTAGAATGTCCGACTGCCACATATTCCAAAGCTGCACCTTTGTTGTAGCTAATCAAAATGTGTGTGCCCCATTTGTTGAAAAAGTCAGCACACTTTTCGTCACTGTAGTTCGTATTTAATTTCTCAAGTGCATATACAAAATCTTCACTAATAATCTGCTCCGGATCATCGAGCATCTGTGCAGGAATAACCAAAGAGTATTTTCCTGTCAAAATTTCTTCGCGGTAGTAATAATAAAGTGATTCTGTAATGGTCTTATACTTAATATCAGCGCTGAAACCGAATTTCGATGCAAATCCAAATTTGGCATTTTCAATAGGTAAGCCAACACTACTTTGGTTTGTGTAGTCAATTCCAAAAGATAACATTAAATCCTGTGCTGTCTTTGCGTACTTCACATCTGCTTCAGAATAAGATGTGCTCAACAAACTTGCTTTAACAGCATCATAATCAATGACTACACCGGCACTGCTCTTCAGAGTAGTGTCTTTGATTGCAGTATCACTTAATGCATTGAAGCCATAACCAAGCTGCTCGTATAGTGCTGCTTCAGCTGAGCCTCCGTCTACGTACTCCATATTGCTATTGCTCTCGTAAGCAAATACGCTAAGAGGCAAAAGCGAAATAACCATTATGACGGAAAGTACCATTGCTATTGTTTTCGTAAATAACTTTGCTTTCATCGCCATTCTCCTTTCGGTTGCAGCCTATAGTATTTTGCTACATAATTTGCGTTATGTAGTACACAATTCCGCAGATACATACTTGTAATCTTTTTTCGTACATAAAAATAGGCGCGACAAACAGACCAATGAAAGTTTGTATTTTCATTGGTCTATTTGTCGCGCACTTTTTAAAAAAAGCTGTTGGATTAGAACGATTTATGGACGAAAACTATTGTAATTTCGAAAGTTTTATGCTATACTTATTGTGTATTGTTGTAGCCGTTACCACATAACGCAAATTATGTTATCCACTTGTGCCGGTGTCGTTTTGACATCGGTATTTTTATATAATCAGCCGCATATTTTCCATCTTGCGACGATGCTCTGCACCGGTGGAAATGATATAAATTCGCGTAGTGTTAATATTGGAGTGGCCGAGGATATCTGCAAGCTTTGCGATATCCTTTTCGATGCCGTAAAATGTACGCGCAAACAAATGGCGAAGATTATGCGGAAACACCTTATTGGGTGATACACCGGCTTCCTTGCAAAGTTTTTTCATCTCTGCCCAAATGTTGCTGCGGTTCATTGCCTTTCCATTCTTCGTGACGAAAATCATCCCGCTTTTGATCTCGTGCTCCTTGGTGTATTGAAGCAGCTTCTTACGCAAAGCAGAGACGATGAACACTCGACGAGTTTTACCCTTGCAGGACACAATGGCCTCACCTCTATGCACAGCTTCTACCGTGATATACTCGACCTCACTGACACGAATACCGGTGCCGCAGATTGTCTGAATCAGCAGTGATAGGCGTTCATTGTTTTTGTTTTCAGCAGTTCTGACAAGGGATAGGTATTCTTCTTTACTGAGTTCCTTTTCCTCCGAGCAAAATGCCTTCTTTTGAATTTTGAACTGTTTTACTGTGCAGTCAAGCCAACCAACAAAACGAAAAAATGCATTCAGTGCAGCAAGCATAGAATTTGCGCTTGTAAGAGCATAGGTGTGAGCAAGCTCTGCTTTGTATTCCAAAACAAGCCCTTTGTCAATTGCTCGCTCATTTGCGAAATTTACAAAGTAGTGCAAATCACGCAAATACTTTTCAACCGTTGCCTTGCTCTTTTCGTCCTCAAACATACTATTTTCAAAATCTCTCAATAGTTTTCCTGTGATTCTTCGTTCCATATACTTGTACCTCCGTGTTTATATTTTAGCATAAATTTGTGGACAATAATTTATTCCACTATATAAGTAATATGAGATTTACACTTACGTTTCAAGAAAACAATATCAATGCAGAAAAAGCAAAAATATTTAGAGCGGTTGACCTCGTGATCAACCGCTCTAAATATTCCATATATGATGAAAGCGCCGTGCAGTTTGCACGGCGCTTGATCTTTTAGACTATCATAGTGACTTTTCTCTGCAAATCTCCCCAGAAAATTGGCGTAGTAGTTGGCGTAGTGGCGTAGTTTTTTAAAGTGCTAAGCCACCGAAAACTCGCATAACTACTGGGTTTTTCCGAAGTCGGTTAGTCCAACGGCTTCATCGTGGGGAAGAGCAGAACGTCGCGGATGGACGCGCTGTCGGTAAGGAGCATAACGAGTCTGTCGACTCCAAAGCCAAGTCCGCCTGTGGGGGGCAGACCGTACTCAAGCGCGGTGATGTAGTCGTAATCGACCTGTGCGCGGCACTCGGGCTCCTGCGCCTTTCTCTCGGCGACCTGACGCTCAAAGCGTTCCTTCTGGTCTATGGGATCGTTAAGCTCGGAGAATGCGTTTCCAAACTCGGTAGCGTTGATGAAGTACTCAAATCTCTCGGTAAACGCGGGATTGGAGGGCTTGCGCTTTGCAAGCGGGCTGTTCTCAACGGGATAGTCGTAAATAAACGTGGGCTGAATGAGGTTTTCCTCAACGAATGCATCAAAGAACTCAACGAGTATCGCGCCCTTGGTCTTAAGCGCGGGAAGCTCTACGTGCTTCTCCTTGGCAATAGCGATAGCCTCCTCATCCGTAGCAATAGCATCGAAGTCTACGCCCGAATACTTCTTGACAGCCTCGACCATCGTAAGTCTTTCCCAATGGGAAAGATCGATCTCCTTGCCCTGATAGTTAATGGTAAGCGTGCCGCAAACGTTCATAGCGACAGTCTTCATCATCTCCTCAACGAGGTCCATCATACCGTGGTAATCGGTGTAAGCCTGATAAAGCTCGATCGAGGTGAACTCAGGGTTATGCTTGGTGTCCATACCCTCGTTTCTGAAGATACGTCCAACCTCGTATACCTTGTCCATGCCGCCAACGACGAGACGCTTCAGATAAAGCTCGGTTTCAATGCGAAGCACCATATCCATATCAAGCGTATTGTGGTGCGTATAGAAGGGACGTGCGGATGCGCCGATCTCAAAGGGAGTGAGAATGGGGGTGTCGACCTCCAAAAAGCCCTTGGAATCAAGGAAGGAGCGAAGCTCGCGGAGGATCAGCGAACGCTTTACGAAGGTATCCTTGACCTCGGGGTTAACGATGAGGTCAACGTATCTCTGACGGTAACGCATATCCGTGTTGGTAAGACCGTGATACTTCTCGGGAAGGGAAAGCAGCGACTTTGCAAGAAGCTCCATCGACTGCGCGTGAACGGAAATCTCGCCGCGGCGGGTGCGGAAAACAAAGCCCTCAAGTCCGATAATGTCACCGATATCCCACTTGCGGTATTCTTCAAAAACGTCCTCGCCTACGTCGTTTATTCTGATATAGCACTGTATTCTGCCCTTGCCGTCGGCAATGTCGATAAAGTTTGCCTTGCCCATATCGCGGCGGCTCATAATACGTCCCGCTATGCGCACGGTCTTGTTCTCGTATTCCTCGAACTTATCCTTTATATCTGCGGAGTAAGCGTCAACGTCGTATTTTACCTTTTCAAAGGGGTTCTGGCCTGCCTCAACGAGTGCGGCGAGCTTTTCGCGGCGGATTTGGAATATTGAGCCAACGTCAATTTCCTCTTCCGCTACGTTTTCCTGATTGATAATTTCTTCTGCCATAGTCAGGTCCTTTCGGTGATTACTTGTTCTTGGTTCTGGTTACGCTCTTGATATCAAGCACGAAGCTTCCCGCGGGAGCATCAACGGTTACGGATACACCTGCGTGCTTGCCCATAAGAGCGCGTCCGATGGGGGAGAGGTCGGAAATACGGTTAGCAACGGGGTCGACCTCGTTAGAGCCAACGATGCTGTATTCTGCCTCACACTCCATATCGTGATCGTAAACGGTAACGGTAGAGCCTACCGAAATTATATCGCTATCAATGGTGCTCTCGTCAACGATAATGGCGTGACGGATCTTTTCATCAAGCTCTTTAATACGGGCTTCAACCTTCGCCTGCTCGTTTCTTGCCTCATCGTACTCGGCGTTCTCGGAAAGGTCACCAAAGCCTCTTGCGACCTCAATGTCGTGCGCGATCTCGGCGCGGCGGGTGTTCTTCAGATAGTTAAGCTCATTGACAAGGGTGTCATAGCCTTCCTGTGTGTAGTACATTGCATTCTTGTTAGACATATCTGTGTTCTCCGTTCATTTATTTCCGATTGCGGCAATGGCGGCTTGAAGCTGATTGTCCTCTTCATCGGATAGTGTATATAAATTTTTGTTTTTTATCGCATCATCAAGTTCTATTTGGACGTCGGGGAAAATGCCGATTCCGTCATAGCCCTCGGATATGGGGGGGAAGTATTTCTTGGTAGTCAGCTTAATGCCGCCCTCAAAGCCGTAGTAAGCCAAGGAAAAGATGCTTTGCATACTGCCCTTGCCGTAGGTTTTTGTTCCCACTACGGTGGCAATATCGTAGTCCATCAGGGCGCTTGTGAAAAGCTCGGCGGCGCTTGCGGTGTGACCGTTGGTTATTACGGCGCTCTTGCCGAGAACGTAGTTGCGGTATTTACCTATATCGGACTCGGAAACGTTGCAGCCCTCGTACGCACCCGTAAGATTTGATATAACGGTAACCTTCTCGTCGGCGTATTCGCCCTCGCGGTCCGCGGTGCGAATAAAGACGTCGTCCTTCTGTAGCATATAGCTTAATACAGCGCCTATGGAACGAAGATCTCCGCCGGGGTTGCTTCGTACGTCAAAAACAAATCGAGTGCAGCCTGCGGCGATGAGTGCATCCATAGCGGTGCAGAATTGCTTGGGGGTAGGAAGGTTAAATTCCATAATTTTTATAATTCCAACGCTTGCGTCGGTCTTACATACGTGATATAGAACAGAATCGGCAGTAAACGCAACTCGCTCAACGTTAAAATCAAGCATCTCGTCGCCGCGCTTTACGGTGAACTGTGCGTAAGTTCCCGCAGCTCCCGCAAGCTTTTCAAGCGCTTTGTCATATCCAAGGTCCGCAACGCTTTCCTTGGATTCGCCCGTGCCGACGTGAGTAATGAGGTCACCGATTTGGAGCCCCGCCTTGGCGGCAGGGGAGGTCGAGCTTACGAGAATGATCTCTATGCAATTTAATTCCTGATTATTAATAACGGTAATGCCGATTCCCTGCGTCGAGCCGCTGGAGCTATTCATAAGAGCCTTGTAATCCTCGGCGTTGTAATAGCGCGCATAGTCATCTCCGACTACCTCGGTAAATCCGCCGATAAGCGCTTGGCAGAGCGTTTCCTCATCGATCTTGTAGTAGGAGTAGGAGTTGAGGATCTGCGCAAGCTGCTTTAGCTTGTCAGTGCTGACGGACTGCGAGGTGTCAGCGGGAGCGTTTTGGTTAACGGCGTTGCCTTGAGCCGCATTGTCGGCAACTGCAAATCCACTCATAAAAGCGAACAGCATTGCAACGACCAAGCCGAGTACAAAAACGGAAAAGGGAATTTTCTTTGTCATCTGTTATCCTTTCAGATATCGGCTAATGTGGGGTTAAGGCTTTTTAACGTAGTTGAGAGGGTCTTTTTTTACGCCATTTTCTCTGATCTCAAGGTGCAGGTGGTTACCCGTGGATGTACCCGTAGTGCCGACCAGCGCAACCACGTCGCCGCGTGCTACTATGTCGCCCTTGGAAACCAGGAGCTTCGAGCAATGCGCGTAAAGCGACGTTATTCCGTCACCGTGGTCGATGATAACGTAGTATCCGTAGCCCGAGCCGTATTTTGCGGTAAGGACTTTGCCTGCTTTAACGGCGTAGATGGACGTTCCGCGGGGGGCGGGAATATCTATGCCGTAGTGAACACGGTTAACTATTCCAAGCGAATTTATAGTTCTTTTTTGGTTAAAATAAGAAGAAAGCTTCTTGTATGACGTGGGAAGCGGCCAGAGGTAGCCGTTTTTCTTGTTAGCGGCGGCTATTTCCTCCTGCTTGCGTTTTTCTTCCTCGGATTTTATGCGCTCCTCTTCCTTTTTGATAAGCGCATCGACCATTTGCTGAAACTCGTCCTTGATAACGTCCGAGCGGTCGTCGTAATCCTCGTATTCGCCTACGAGCCTGTCAAGCTCAGCCTCGATCTCAAGAAGAGCCTGCTCGTTTTCGGTGTTCCACGCCTCAAGCTCGGCTTGCTTGGCAACCAGCTCCGCGCGCGTTTCGGTAAGCTCTGCCTTTTTTGCATTGAGGTCCGCAAGCTTTGCGTCTACTTTCTTTTGTCTTTCCTCAAGATCCTCAATGAGCTTGTTGTTATAGCTAATGAGCGCACTTGCGCGTTCAAGACGGGAGAAAAGGTCCGAAACGCTGGATGCCCCAAGGATAAGGGAGAGATAGCTTGCATCCTGACTTTCATAAGTCATTCTAACGACGGTCTGGAGTGACTCGTATACCTTGTCATACTCGGCATAAACAACAGCCAGATCTTCATTTACTTGTGTGATTTCTTTTTCTATCAAAGGAAGATGTTCTTCAATGGTCTTTATTTCGTCAGCATAGACCGTCTGAAGAGTGATGTACAGTGTGCGCTTTTCCTGCGCAGTAGCCTGAAGGTCCTCGGCTGCGTCGAGCTGAGCCTTAAGCTCCTTCTTTATTTTATCGAACTCATCAAGCTGAGCCTTGAGTTCCTCGGTCGCATCGTTTTTTACGTCATCGTAGGAAACCTTTTTCGCCAGCATCGGAACGGACAGCGCAAGGCAAAGCAGAATGGACGCTAAAACGAGAGAAATTAAGCGTAGAGTAGTTTTCATATAAAAACCTTTCGTTGAAAATTAGTGGTGAAGGTTCTTTCGCAGCGACAGAACGCTTGAAAGCGAGCCTGTGATAATACCAATGGCAAGAAAAGCCACAAGCATAATAATATTCACCAATCCCGGCTCAACTAATTCGAGCATTTTGAGGCTTTCAGCACCTTTTTTAACGAGCATGGCGTAAATTATCGTATCGGTAGTAAACGCCACGATAGAGGATATAAAGCCTATCATTACGCCCTCGATAATAAACGGCGTTATTATAAAGCCCTTGGTAGCTCCGATATGGCGCATGATGCTTATCTCAGCCTGACGGCTGTGAACGGCAAGCTTTATGGTGTTAAAGATAACGAAGATGCTCACCGCGAGAAGAAGAACGAAAAACCATACGAACACGATAGAAACAACGTTTTTGAAGTTCGCTATCGTAACGGCGTAATCAAGTCGGTTGTTTACCGTGCGCACGCCCGAAATGCTCTGGAGCGCATATTCAAGATCGTGTACTGTTTCGGAATCAATATATGTTACGATAAAGGAATCGGAGAGGGGGTTATCGTTTCTGGATTCCATCTCTGCAAAAAGATCCGCGTATTCGGGGTAGGTCTCCTTCATCTCGGCAAAGCCCTTGTCCTTGCCTATCAGCTCAACGTGGGAAACGTTTTCGAGCTTCTGTATATCCGCACCTATTGTGTTTACCGTATCCTGATCGAGGTCATATTCAAGAAACACGACGATCTCGTTAAGAGAGCCGAGCTTGTCAAGGTTGACGTCAATGTTATGTATCAAAAGCCCAAAGGCTCCGACGAGGATAAGGCAAGAGGTCAAAACGAATATGGAGGCAATTCCCATAACGCGGTTTCGCCAAAATGAGCGAAGTGCCTCGTATACGAAGTAAAACGGATTGTAGCTGCGGCGCGGCTTGTCGTTTTTTGGAGCGTTATTCATCACATGCCTCCTTTGACGTTGCAGGGATATCGGAGGCGACTCTTCCGTTCTTTATAGTGATAACACGCTGACCGAGAAGATCGATAAAGCTGTTATCGTGCGTTACCACGATGACGGTCTTTTTTAGCTTCTGATTTATCTTCAAAAGCATATTCATAATGACCTTGCTCATCGAGGGGTCAATATTTCCCGTAGGCTCGTCTGCAATAATAATATCGGGGTTATTGGCGAGGGCGCGTGCAAGCGCTATTCGCTGCTGTTCACCGCCCGACAGCTCGGAGGGGAAGTGCTTTGCCTTGTCCTCCATAGAAACGATCTTCAAAAGGGCAGGGACACGCGTGCGTATCTCCTTGCCGGGAGTTCCTACGGCGCGCATAGCGAAAGCAACGTTTTCGTAAGCCGTCTTGTCCTTAAAAAGACGGAAATCCTGAAAAACCGTTCCGATAGTGCGGCGATAGTAGGGAATAGAACGCTCGGGGAGCTTGGTAATGTCAGTACCGTTGACCACGATAGCTCCCGACGATATCTTTTCCTGAAGAAGAAGCAGCTTCGTAAGCGTCGTTTTTCCCGCGCCCGAATGTCCTATTATGAACACGAACTCGCCGTCCTCAATGCGGAAGGAAACCTCGTCGAGCGCAGAAACGTCGGAATATTCTTTTCTTACGTCTATAAATTCAATCATTTTAATATTTTACGGGCTTGGTAGAGAGGTATTTCTTAACCATAAGCGCAACCTTAAAGGTTATGGCATGCTCAAACTCGCGCAGGTCAAGACCTGTGAGCTTGCGGATCTTTTCAAGTCTGTAAACGAGAGTGTTTCTGTGAACGAAGAGCTTGCGCGAGGTCTCGGAAACGTTCAGATTGTTCTCAAAGAACGCCTGAATAGTCATAAGTGTTTCCTGATCGAGCGAGTCAAGGCTGCCGTTCTTGAATACCTCGGAAAGGAACATCTCGCAAAGTGTGGTGGGAAGCTGATAGATCAGACGGCCGATGCCGAGGTTTTCGTAGCTTATGATGTTCTTTTCGGTTTCAAATACCTTTCCTACGTCAAGAGCGACCTGCGCTTCCTTGTATGCGTTTGCAAGATCCTTTATATTGCTTACGACGGTAGAGATACCGATGGAAACCTTTGCAAAGAATTCGGAGCTGAGGGTGTCGGCAATTTTCGTAGCAGTTTTTTCATTTTCACGGCAATCGGTGCCGTTCTTAACGTCCTTAACCAGCACAACGTCCTTGTCGCCTACGCTGATGATGTAGTCGTGCGACTTGTCGGGGAACATATTCTGCAGCATTTCAAAGGGCATCATATCCGTCTTTCCGTAGAACTTAATGAGGAAGACAACGCGACTCTCGTCGGTGTTGAAATGAAGCTCCTTGGACTTGATGTAAACGTCGCTGGGGAGGATATTGTCAAGAATTATGTTCTTAATGAAAGAGCCCTTATCGTACTTTTCGTCGTAAAGGTTTTTCATATTAGTAAAGGAAATGGACAGCGTTTTGGAAATTATCTCAGAAAGCTGATCCTCGCCTTCAACGAAAACGATGTATTCCGCCTTGATGCCGTGGCCGATGGGGCGGTAGGTAAAGCCGTTCTTACGGTATACCTCGGGGGAAACGGAATAAATGATCTCATCGCGCACACCAAGGCGAGCCTCGCCTATCTTGGCAAGCTCAGAGCAAGCGATAATAATGCCGTTTTCGTCAATAACTCCGATGGTACGGTCAACCGTATCCTTCATTTGATGGATCACGCCTTGAAACAATCTGTTGGACATTTTTTTACTCCTGATTCTGATAGTTAGTGGTTTTGTGTATACTGTCCTACATTTTACAATAAAATTTGTAGAATTTCAATAGGTTTTTGAATATTATTTCTAATTTTGACACTATTTTTTTGTAAATAATTCCGAACCTTGGCAAAAATAAGTCTTTGAGGCTTATTTTAGCTCAAACTCCTCGGCTATACAGGCGAGAGTAAACGCCGCGGCGCTCTCCGTGCGCAGTATGCGCGAGCCGAGGCTCACCGAGCGAAGCCCCGCCTCGGTTGCACGCTTGGCTTCCTCGGGCGAAAAGCCGCCCTCGGGGCCTATGACTATCGCCACGGTCGCGGGGGGCGAGGAAAGGGAGGAGAGCAGAGTTCCAAGCTTTAGCGTATGCTCGTCCTCGTAGCAAAAGATCGCAAGCTGCGCCGCTGATGCGGCCATCAGCATTTCATCAAAGGACATAACGGGCAATACCTTTGGGACTATCCCGCGACCGCATTGCTTTGCCGCTTCAAGAGCGATTTTATTGCGACGCACAGCCTTGCCGCCGTCGTCGCCCTTGCTCTTTACGATACAGCGCGATGCCTCAAAGGGGCGTATCTCGTACGCTCCGAACTCGACGCTCTTTTGAATGGCGATATCCATTCTGTCGCCCTTGACGAGTGCCTGATATACGCTAATGCGGCAGGGAGATTCGGCAATGGACGGCGCGCTGGATATTATACTGCACACAGAGCCGCTGTCCCTTATTTGCTCAAGGCGGCAGATATGCTCCGTGCCTTCGCCGTCGCAAACGGTGATCTGCTCACCAACCGCCATACGCAGTGAGCGCGAGATATGCCTTGCGTCCTCGCCGTCAACGGTTATTATGCCGTCAACGAGGTCTATATTGCTTTTATCCACAAAAAAACGGGGCATAATGTTCCCTCCGCTTACAAAAATTAAATATTGTACATATTATACAATACATTAGTCATAATGTCAATCGAGTCCGAGCATTTCGTGCCGTCTTTTTGGTGAACTTTTTGTGAAGAATGCGATATTTTCTACATTAATTATTAGTATACTGATTATTTTCACTTGACAACTTTGGAAAAAGATGATAAAATAAAAGTAGTTGGCAAAATAAATCATTTAGGAGAGAAAAATGAAAAAGCTACTTTCGCTCATTCTCGCAATCCTTATGGTGGTACCCTCTCTGGTATCGGTTTCGCACGCCGCTGAAACTACTGTCCTTGAGGACATTGTGGTTGGCGTAAACGAGCATTATATCGGCTCGGGCTACCAAAAAAAGATCTCTGATGCTTTTGAACAGTATCTGGCAGATTCAGGCTATTCCTGTAATATCGAGTACAGAACGCTCGGTAACAGCTCCACCACCGCCGCACAGCTCGGCAAGCTCATTAACGCCGCAGGTGATATCGACTTCGTTCTTGCCGCAGGCGCGAACATAGACTCTACTGCAGGCGTTAAGATAATCGCCAAGAAGCTGCACAAGAGCACCTACAACGCCGACGGCAAGAGATACGGTGCGCTTCTTACCGACAAATTTGCCGCAAGACTGCTTTATAATTTCTTGACGGGTGATTGCCACCATCTTTACGATAATGCGTGCGACGCCACCTGTAACGTATGCGCGGCTACCCGCACTCCTTCGGCTCACGCCTATAGCAGTGCTTCTGACACCACCTGCAACTCTTGCGGAAAAACAAGAACGGTAACCAAGCTTGACGATATCGTTATCGGTGTAAATCAGCACTACATCGGCTCGGGCTATCAGAAGAAGATTTCCGACGCCTTTGCCGCTTACGCTATCGCGCAGGGCTATGTATTTAATATTGAGTACAGAACGCTTGGCAACAGCTCAACTACCGCCGCACAGCTTGGCAAGCTCGTCAATGCCGCAGGCGATATCGACCTCGTCCTTGCCGCAGGCGCGAACATTGACTCCACCGCAGGAGTTAAAATTCTTGCTAAGAAGCTCCACAAGAGCACTTATAACGCCGACGGCAAGAGATACGGCGCGCTTCTTACCGATACTACGGGTGCCGCTATATTCTACTATTTCCTGACGGGCGGTTGCTACCACGTTTATTCTAACGCTTGCGATGCTTCCTGCAACGCTTGCGGGGCAACTCGCACGGCAAGCGCACACGCGTACGACAATGCTTGCGACGCTACCTGCAACTCCTGCGGAGCAAATCGCACCGTTCCCGCGCACGTTTATACCGACAGTAGCGATGCGACCTGCAACGCTTGCGGCTTTGAACGTGAGGTAGTCGTTCACGTTTACGATAACGCTTGTGACTCCACTTGTAACGATTGCGGAGCGACCCGCACGCCCTCTGCGCACGTTTACTCTAACGCTTGCGACGCAAGCTGTAACGTCTGCGGAGCAACTCGTACCGCGAGCGCTCACGTTTATTCCAACGCTTGTGATGCAAGCTGTAACGTTTGCGGTGCTACCCGTACTGCAAGCGCACACGTTTACGGCGGCGCTTGTGATGCAAGCTGTAACGTCTGCGGTGCTACACGCACGGCAAGCGCACACACTTACGACAATGCTTGTGACGCAAGCTGTAACGTTTGCGGCACTACCCGTACCGCAAGCGCACATGTTTACGACAACGCGTGCGACGCAAGCTGCAACGTTTGCGGCGCGGCTCGTACCGTAGGCGCACACGTTTACGATAACGCCTGCGACGCGTCCTGCGATTCCTGCGGAGCAACTCGCACGCCTGCTGCTCACGTTTACTCCAATGCTTGTGATGCAAGCTGTAACGTTTGCGGCGCGACTCGCACCGCAAGCGCACACGTTTACACCAACGCGTGTGACGCATCTTGTAACGTTTGCGGCGCGACGCGCACCGTAGCAGACCACGTCTATGACAATGACAAGGACGCATTTTGTAATATTTGCGACCACGAGAGAAGCATAAACAACTTCGAAAAGATAGTTGTTGGTATCAACCAGCACTACATCGGCTCGGGCTATCAGACCAAGATAGCCGATGCTTTCGCCGCATATATGGAAAGCAAGGGCTATAATTGCGAGATCGAGTACAGAGTGCTTGGCAACAGCTCCACCACCGCCGCACAGCTCGGTAAGCTCATTAATTCCGCAGGTGACATCGACCTCGTTCTTGCCGCGGGTGCGAACATCAATTCTACCGCGGGCGTTAAGATCCTTGTCAAGAAGCTCCATAAGAGCACCTACAACTCCGACGGCAAGAGATACGGCGCGCTTCTTACCGACAAGCCTGCCGCCGCTATATTCTACTACTTCCTCACTGGTGGTTGCTATCATCTTTATGACAATGCTTGCGACGCCGACTGCAACGTTTGCGGCGCAACCCGCACCCCCTCGGCTCACGCTTATGACAACGCCTGCGACAAGAGCTGTAATACTTGCGGCGCGGTTCGCACCGTTCCCGCCCACGTTTTCAGTAACGCGTGCGATACCACTTGTAACTCCTGCGGCATCAAGCGCGTAGCCTCCGCACACGTTTACGATAATGCCTGCGACGCTTCCTGCAACGTTTGCGGTGTTGAGCGCACGGTAGCGGATCACGTTTACGATAACGATGAGGATGACAACTGCAACGTTTGCGGCAAGGACCGCGAGCCTTGCACTCATGCCTACACCAACGATGCTGACGCAATCTGCAATATTTGCGGAGAAGAGCGTATGGTCGTTATAGTAGCAATAAACGCCCGCCGTATAGGCAGCGGCTACGCTAATACTATAAAGGCTGATTTCGAGAAATATGCGGCTGAAATGGGAATCGAGATAAGCGTGGTATACCGCAATCTTGGCAACAGCTCCACCACCGCCGCACAGCTTGGCACTCTCGTCAAGGCGGAAGGCGATATCGACGTCGTGCTTGCCGCGGGCAACAATGTCGACTGGTCGAATGGAAGCGCACTTACTATCGCTGAAAAGGCGCTCCATATTCCCAACTACAATGCCGATGGCGCGCGCTACGCCGCAAGACTTACCGATAGCGAGGCGGCTGTGATCTTCTACGATTTCGTAACGGGCGGCTGTAAGATAAGCCCCGACCGCAGTAAGACGCAGACCCTCAACATTCTCTTTATCGGTAACAGCTTTACCTACTATAACGAGATGCCCGAAAAGTATTTTGCAAGCATTTGCAAGGAGGGCGGATATAAGGTAAACGTAACGTCCATCACCAACGGCGGTCATTACCTCTATGAGTATGCCGACGAAAACGATACCTACGGCGCAAAGGTAAAGAGCGCACTTGAAAATAATAAATACGATATAGTTATTCTCCAAGAGCAGAGCAGCGGTGCTATTACGAACAACGCACGCTTCAATAACGCAGTTCGCGAGCTTGCCGCAATGGTCAAGGCTAACGGCGCAGAGCTTTATCTCTACTCAACTTGGGGATATAAGGCTGGATATTCCAAGCTTTCAAGCTGTGGTGGCACTACCGCCGCAATGGAGATGAAGCTGCGTGCGGCTTATACCGCCATTGCCGAGGAGGTCGGCGCAAAGGTCGTTTATGCAGGCGTGGCAATGCTTGATATTTACCAGAACACCTCTATAAACGTTTATCAATCCGATTTGTTCCACCCGAGCGCAAGCGGCTCTCTCCTTGTAGCATACACCTTCTACGCTACCTTGTTTGGCGAGGACACAAGAGCGCTTACCTATACCGCAGGACTTAGCGCAAGCAACGTCGCAAAGCTCAGAAAAGCGGCGTTCGAGGCGGCCTTCTACGCTCACCCCGTAACCGAATGACGTTGGATTTTAATTGACTAAACCCAAAACAGACTCACCGAATGGTGAGTCTGTTTTGGGTTTTAGATATACGCGAGCTATAATCAAATTGCGTTGCAATTTGAGAGGGGTTCTCAGTGTTATTCTTCGCCAAAAAAGAACCGTCAGGCAAAGCCTGACGGTTCTTTTTTGCGATAAACGAGCGAAAAGGTCAACTTGGGTAGGCAAAACTGAAAAAAGGTCAACTTCAACACAAAACAAAACTTACAAAAGAACCTGCAATAGACCCATCTGGCATTTTTGCAGGACTAATGGAGAATTTGTTTTTCAACCATAAGCGATGTGATGGAACGTTCCCAATGTCACAATATGCTCGAACTTGATATACTTTTTCTTCTTTGGCAATTTCCATAATTTTTTGCAACATAGAAGATGCCATTCCTTGACAACGCAAATTTGTGTATATGACCTCAATGATGTTAATAAATATTTCGTCTTGATCAACGGGTGCAGGTATTTTTCTTTTGAAGCCCCAAAGGTAACCGACAATGGTATCTTCAATTTGGGCAACGATGAAATAACCCCCATCGCGTACTACATTTTTAATGTTTGGATAATCATTCAATAATTTTTGCTTTTCCGCATCGGTGCCAATGCGTATAATTACTTTATCATGCATGATTGTTCTCCTTTAGCGTTTTACAACTCGCAATCAATATTCGTCTTATACGTCCACAAAGATTTCTGTAGTTTTTATATGTTGTTTCATCAATACTACTTGTGTTGAATAACAACTGTAACCAACCTTCTGTTTCACTACATTCCTTGAGAGCTATTTCAAATTTCGAAAGCATATCTGCTTTGCTCTGTCCGTAATTGGTTTCACGAATATTTGCGTACACACTACTTGAACTCTTGCGAATTTGAAAAAGAGTGTTGGAAGGAGCTTTTATATTTTGACAAAGTAATTCTATATCGGTCGCAAGTTGCTCAGAATAGATCAACAAATAGTTTTTAGCCATACAATCACTCCCTTCGAGAGTATTGTATCATATTTTGCAAAGTAATTCAAGAACTTTCCGCAATCTCGCGTCTCAATCACGCCGAAGGCGTGTATATCATCAGCCCGAAGGGCTGGATATCACCAACACGAAGTGTTGTATATCATCAAGCCGCAGGAGGATACAC
>JAFXAC010000039.1 GCA_017522125.1 Clostridia bacterium
AAAAAAAGCCCCTGCGCTTGCCATTGCCGCAAGCGCAGTGCTTGGTTTTTCGCTAAACGCGCTTTGCTCGTGGGTGATAGCGCTACTTCCAAGCGAGCTTACCGCGTCCTACGCATCCGATTCCGCGCCGCTTGCGGCGCTCACGCTCGTAACCGTTGTTGACACGGTGGTGCTTGCGCCGCTTTTTGAGGAGCTGATATTCAGACACGCCGTGCTTGGCAGACTGCGCACCATCGTGCCGTGCGCCGCGGCGCTTATCGCCTCCGCCCTTCTTTTCGGTGCGTTTCACGGCGGCGTTATCTGGATAATTTACGCTACCGTCTGCGGACTTGCGCTCGGCGCCGTGTATCTGAAATACGATTCGCTGCTGCCGCCACTCGCAATGCACGCCGCCTTCAACGGTGCAAACTATCTGTTTGTGCTTATGCCGCCCGAAGCGTCCCCGTACGTCCTCGCGTGCGCCGCCGCGCTTTCGGTACTGTCGGCGCTATATATCATAAGGAATAAAAAATAACACCGAGATAGCGTTGTGTCCTTAAGGACACAACGCATCGATATCAATCCCTTGCGGGATTGTCGATATGTTGCTGACGCAACTCGATATGCCTACGGCTCGATATGTTTGCTTCGCAAACGAGGGATTGATATCATATCGAAACCGACCGAAAGGGAGGTTATATCGAATTTGCCGAAAGGCAAATATATCGAGCTGAGCGTAGCGAAGCATATCGACAATTTAATAACCGCATGTGTGCCTACAAGAAAAAGAGGACAGAGAACGCAAAAATCTCTGTCCTTTTCTTGTCGGTAGGTAACATATTGTATTGAATTTTAAGAAACTGTCCTTAAGAGTAGGTCTCTACATCCTCGGTTTTATTCCGCTTTTTTACTCACGGTAATGGTTTTGGCATATTCAAGTATTTCGGGCATTCGTTTTTCAAGCTGTGCCGCCTCGCAAACGAATCGGGCGCGCGAAAACTCGCCCTCGTTTTCGAAAAGAAACGTCACTACGCTATATTCGGACGCAAGCACCTCGTCGTCGTAAACAAGATAGGTAAGGTCATTTTCCTTTACCACCTCGCTTTTGTGCAAGCCGTTATTCTTCGCAACGAGCTCGCAGTATCGCTCAAAGGTTTCTATACGCCTGCCGTAATATTTGATACCGTCATACGTATAGTAAACGCAAAGCTCGGCGGACACGAAAGCCACCTCTCCTGCGTCGGTGCGTTCCTCGTTGAAGCCTTCGTTCAGGGTTATTTTTATATTTTCGCTTTCAAACTGCTTTGGCGCGGGCTTGCTATCGCAAGCAAGAAGCGACACGGCAAGCAAAAGCGCGGCAAAAATGGCAATGTATCTTTTCATTTTCAGCCTCCATTCGTCTACCGTACATTTTAACACATAGCGTGGATTTTGTCAAGGCATTGAATATCTCCTAACTTTTTTGCATAAACTTTCATTATATATTGACTTTTTTACATTTTTCCATTATAATATATTAGTAAAAATATCCTGATGGAGGGTAAAATGCAAAACAAGGATTTTATGAATGAGTACAAGCGTTGGCTGAACACCGAGGGACTTTCCACGGACGTTAAGGCAGAGCTTGAGGAAATAAAAAACGACGAAACAGCAATAGCAGAGAGATTTGCCGCACCCCTTGAGTTCGGCACGGGCGGTATGCGCGGAATACTCGGCGCAGGTATCGGAAGAATGAACATATACACGGTCGGCCGTGTAAGCGCGGGCTTTGCCGCATACGTTGCCGCGTCCGCACCCGACGCCGCCGAGCGCGGAGTAGTTATCTCCCACGATAACCGCCGCTACTCTCGCGAGTTCGCCCTCGTTACCGCGGGCGTTTTCGCCGCCGCAGGCGTAAGGGCGTACCTTTTCGACTCGCTTCGCCCCACCCCCATGCTTTCCTTCGCGGTTCGCCGCATCGGCGCGGCTGGCGGCGTAATGATAACCGCCTCGCACAATCCCCCCGAATACAACGGCTACAAGATATATAATTCCGACGGCTGTCAGCTCGACATAGCGCAGAGCGACATCGTTATCAAAAACATCGCCGCTATCGAAAATCCCCTTACCGTTCCTTGCCTTTCCCTTGAGGAGGCGGGCGACCTTATCCGCATACTTCCCCCTGAGCTTGACGATGAATACTGCCTCAGAGTTTGTAATATCTCCCTTTCGCACGATGCAGATGCGGCAAAGGCTCTGCGCGTAGTTTACTCACCCCAGCACGGCACGGGTAACGTTCCCGTTCGCCGCGTGCTTACCGAGTGCGGCTACGACGTCGTTCCCGTGCTTTCGCAGTGCGAGCCCGACGGAGATTTCAAGGGCACGAAGAACCCCAACCCCGAATCCCCCGACGCTTACATCGACGCGCTCCGCATTGCCGACGAGGTAAACGCCGACATCGTTATCACCACCGACCCCGACTGCGACCGCCTTGGAGTTGCCGCACGCCGCAAGAACGGCGAGATGCAGCTCATCACGGGCAATCAGTCCGCGGCAATTCTCCTTGAGTATATTCTTTCCCGCCGCACCGCAGAGGGCACGATGCCCGAAAACCCCTTTGGCGTTACTACCCTCGTTACCTCCGACATCGGCGACCACATTTGCAACGCCTACGGCGTAACGCTTGAAAAGACCCTTACGGGCTTCAAATATATCGGCGAGCGCATCGCCCTGCACAACGCAAAGCACGACGCGACCTTCATCTTCGGCTACGAGGAGAGCTACGGCTGTCTTATCGCGGACTTCGTAAGAGATAAGGACGGCGTTCAGGCGTCCCTTATGCTTTGCGAGGCGGCGGCTTACTACAAGCGCCTTGGAATGTCGCTCGTTGACGCGCTCGACGCAATTCACGCAAAATACGGCTTCTTCCTTGACACGCAGTCCAACTTCTACTTCAAGGGACTTGACGGAAGCGCAAAGATCGCCGCGCTCACCGCAAATCTGCGCAAGAACGCGCCCACCGAGGTCGGCGGAATGCCCGTACTGCGCGTGGAGGACTACCTTTCCGCCGAAACTCAGGCTATGGGATATCCCGCGTCCGACCTGCTCCGCTTCATCTTTGAGAACGGCTGGGTCGCAGTTCGTCCCAGCGGCACAGAGCCGAAATGTAAGTTCTACTACTCCATCAAGGCAAGCTCCGAGGACGAGGCAAAGGCACGCCTTGCCGTACTCAAGGACACCTTCGAGCCGAAGAACGCCTGATTTATAAAACAAAAAAGCACTTGGCGTGATACTCCGTTGAGAGTATCACGCCAGTTCTATTCGCCTACGGCGAGTTGTATTGCTACGCAGTGATATTCGGCTTACGCCGAGTGGTATTCGCTACGCGAGTTAGAAAGGTGAATAGAATATCACTGAAGCCGCAAGGCTTCAATATCACTGTCGCGTCAGCGATAATATCACTCTTGCCTTCTCTGCCAATGTATGATATAATATAATCAGTATTATAGGGGTATGGGCTTTGCCCTAAGCCTTTGTAATACAAAGGCGAAACTGGCGATAAACCACTATGGAGGGATTATGGAAGATATTTTAGAGCTTATTCTTACAATTCTTTTCAAGCCATTCGAATCGAAATATGATAACATATTTGGACGAATTAATAACATACATAGCAAAGGCTTACGGGTACTTCTCAGAATAGTACTCATAGCGATTCCTATTGCGCTAATCATTGGTATATGTTGCTTATGTAGCTATTTGTTTAGAGGATATTGGATATAAATCGAACCCCGACAGACTTAATCTGTCGGGGCTAATTATTTGTTTACTGCGGATCAAATATAAACAAACCAATTTATAATTTCTCCGCTAAGAACATCACGCATTAGCGAAAGCCTCATAACGAAGTTTTAGAAAAAGCACTTATGATAACGAAGAATCGTTTGTCATAAGTGCTTTTGCGTTGCTTTGGGAAAAGTTATTCCCTACAGTAATGAATTGACGGCAAGCCGTCATGAATTGAAGCCTTGCGGCTTCATGATTTGAAAACTGCGTTTTCATGAATTGAATTGCCCTGTTTTTAATGCCGCAGGCAATTCATGCACCATCGGTGCAAATCATGGCGCAAGCCAATTCATGCCCGTAAGGGCAATTCATTATGGGCACGCATCGACAACTTTAGGAAAACCTTCGTTATCGCGCGTGCCCATTCTGATGAAGTGCTTTTTTATTTTATTTTGCTACCTTTGCAAGCAGCTTCCAGCCGTCAGTCGCGCTGAAGCAGGCAAATACGCCGCTTGAGGAATTGGTGATGCTGTCGTACACGAAGGGAATGACTACGTTACCCTCCTTGTCGACTGCGCCAACCTTGCCGCCCTTGTAGCCTATAACGCCGATCCCCTCGACGAAGGGCTGTGCGTAGGTGTAAACGGGCTGTGCTACCCAATGTCCCTCGACGCTGTAGTAGCCGTATTTTCCGTTCTTTTCAACAAGGATAACTCCGTCGGAGTACGAAACAAGCTCATATCCGAACGGAAGCTCGTACTCTTTTCCGCTCTTGTCAAGAAGAATATCCTCGTCGATCTGGAAAGTGCTGTACGAGTGATATCTGCGCTCAAGAAGGCGCACGCGGATATAGCCCTCGTCATAATAATAATGCCCTATCTGGGAAACGTCCTTGTAAAACGGCTCGGAATAATACTGAACGAAACGAACCTTGCCCTGATCGGCAGCGCCCTTGTAGTTGTAGAACTTAAACGCCACGGTCTTTCCCGACGTGTCGATTATAGAAAGAAGTCCGTTATCATCGACCGTCACGGCGCGTCCGTCGCTGAAATTGAACGCCTTGGCATACTTGTATTTAGTAGCCCACGAGAGAGTCTGATATTGATACTGCGTGGTGTATCTGTTGGTGGAATAAATATAGGTTTCGTCTATTTTCGGTGCGGTCTTGCCGTAGGCAAAGCGATATGCCGTGAATTTTTTGACCACCTCTATCTTCGTGCTTGGCTCAGGCTCGGGCTCGGGCTCTGTGGTAACGTCGGGCTCGGTAGTCGTATCGGGCTCGGCGGTCGTATCGGGCTCGGTAGTCGTATCGGGCTCGGTAGTAGC
>JAFXAC010000040.1 GCA_017522125.1 Clostridia bacterium
TCGCCCGAAACCGCACCGTCAAAGGAGATAAGGATAGAGGGAAGCCCGAATTTCTCGGTTATTCTCGACGCGACTATACCTATTATTCCCTGCTGCCACTCGTCGTGATCGAGCACGATAACTCTGTCAGTTTCAAAATTATGCTTTTCTGCGATCTTGGCGTAAGCCTGCTCGGCGATGGTGTTCTCCTCTGCCTGACGGCGAAGATTTATCTCGCAAAGCTCGCGCGCCATTCCCGCCGCCTCGCTCTTGTTCTCCGACAAAAGCAGAGCGACCGCCTTTTGCGCCGAGCTTATTCTGCCCGCCGCGTTTATCCTCGGCGCAATGCCAAATCCGATAAAGCCCGCGTTGACCTTGCGCTTCTTTGCTACCACGCGCTCGCCGTTGCCCGCGTTGTTGATGGCGTCGATAAGCGCCGCAAGGCCGCATCTGTCAGTCTGCTCGATCATTTCAAGACCGCGCTTGACGATAATTCTGTTCTCGTCGATAAGCGGCATAACGTCGGCAACCGTTCCGATAGCAACGAGATCGACGTAGCGCGCGCACATTCTCTCCATTACGGAAACAAAATCCTCACCCGCAGAGCGTCTTAATTCATACGCGCAAGCAAGCTTGAATACGACTCCGACACCCGCAAGCTCCTTAAAGGGATAGGGGCAATCGGGCCTGTGGGGGTTTACCACCGCGCAAGCCGTAGGCAGCGTGCCGTGGCACTCGTGGTGGTCGGTCACGACCGTGTCGATGCCGAGCGCGCGCGCGTAATCGACCTCGTCGTTTGCCGTAATACCCGTATCAACGGTAACGATAAGCTTTGTTCCTCTCTCACAGAGCTTGTCTATGGCTACCCTTGAAACACCGTAGCCCTCCTTCGCTCTTGACGGAATGTAGTAATCTACGTTTGCGCCGAGCGAGCGAAGATAGAGATATATCAAGGTAACCGCGGTCACTCCGTCAACGTCGTAGTCGCCGTAGACCGTGATCTTTTCCCCGTTTTCAATTGCCTTCTCAATTCTTGCGACCGCCTTTTCCATATCCTTCATAACGTAGGGATCGTGAAGGATGTCAAGCGTGGTATTGAGAAAATCCCTTGACGCAGGGATATCCCTGTGTCCTCTGTTGTAAATAAGTCTTGCCGCTACTCTTGAAATGCCAAGCTCTGCCGAAATTGAGTCAATAGCGGTGTCAACCTCGCAATTTCCGGGCGTATACCGCAACGACCAGACCTTTTTCTCATCAGTAAACTTCATCTATATTCTCCAAAAATTATAATCAAAGTCAATATGATGCGTGATGCATCAAACGCCGTCATAGCGGCGCAAAGCCCACGGCTCTCCAAATAAGCCGTAATGTCTTATTTCGCGCGCCTCCCTTCGTGTAAAGGGAGGCTTGCAAAATCACTTTATGCTTTCAAGCAATTATCCGACCTTTTATTCGATCGGGCGGTATTTTCCGATCATCGCCATAGCGACCTTGATGCCGTCAACCGCCGCGCTGGTGATTCCACCCGCGTATCCCGCGCCCTCGCCGCAAGGATAAATATTCTCCTTGCCAAGCGCGGTCATATTCTCTCCCCTCAAAATTCTTACGGGAGCAGAGGTTCTCGTTTCTGCCGCCGACAAAAGCGCGTCGGGGCGTGCAAATCCGTTTATCTTTTTATCAAAGCTTGCAAGTCCGTAACGGAGCGACCTGCAAACTGCCTCGGGCAATACGTCGTCAAGCGACGCCACCTTGAAGTTTTCTCCGTTCATATAGGTCGGCATAACGTAGGAAGGCTGGCTTCCCGATCTGCTCGACGTAAAATCGCCCACAGTCTGCACGGGTACGGCGTATCCTCCACCGCCCGCCATATATGCGCGTCGCTCTATCGCTCTCTGGAATTCAATCGCGCCAAGCGCTCCGTTTCCGTCAACCGCCTCAAACTCGTCAGGGCGGATAGATACCGCCACCGCGCAGTTGGAGTTCACTCCGTCACGCGCGTACGAGCTCATACCGTTGACCACGACTCCGCCCTCCTCGCTTGCCGCCGCGACGACCTCGCCGCCCGGGCACATACAGAAGGTGTAAACGCCGCGCTCGCCCTTCGTGTCGGAAAGCACGTACTCGGCAGCTCCAAGCGCCGCGTGTCCCGCCAGATCTCCGTAAAGAGCCTTTTCAATATCCGCGCGTCTGTGCTCTATTCTCACACCGACCGAAATAGGCTTCGGCACTATTGCAAACTGATCTTCAATAAGCTTTTTGTAAGTATCTCTCGCGCTGTGTCCGAGAGCCAGGACTACCGCGCCGCAGACGATATCGCCGCGTGTCGTATGCGCCGTCACACTGCCGTCGGGGTTTTCGCACAGACTGTCAAGTCTGCATCTGTAAATGACCTCAGCCCCCAACCCTTCAAGGTGCGAGAGCATATTGTCTATCACCGCTCTCAGTATGTCCGTGCCTATATGCGGCTTTGCCTTGAGCGTAATATCCTCGGGCGCGCCGAATTTTTTGAAGGTTTCAAGAACGAGCGAGCATTTCGGGTCGTTAATCCTCGTCAATAGCTTTCCGTCCGAAAACGTTCCCGCACCGCCCGCGCCAAACTGTATATTCGACTCAACGTCAAGCGTATGCTCCCTGTAAAAACGAGAGAGCGACTCTACTCTATCATAGACCGA
>JAFXAC010000041.1 GCA_017522125.1 Clostridia bacterium
ATCCAGAAATTCACGAATCAGGAAGGGAGCAATGCAGCTGATGGGCTCATATTCCAGTATAATATCCTTTTCCAGTATATCGTGAATATTATATTTATTCACAATATAGGAATTCAGAATATGATAGTCATTATGTAAAAGCTTAACTTCCTCCTGGGTGCGTGGCATGGTATAGCAGTCTTTATAAATAAATGCCCTGTAAAAGGCATCTTCAACCAAGTGCATATAGTATCCCAGATATAAATCGTCCTGCAGCATCCGGTCGAAATACTGATTCCTGTAGGCTTCAAAATCAAAATATACGAGCGTGTCGGTTTTCGTTTTAAAATGGGACGCATCCCTGTCGGCGGCTTCAATCGCATCGGGCATAACGCTGCCCAAGAGAAATCTTGCTTTATCCTCGATTTCCATTTGACTCGCAATGATTTCGCCAAACAAATAATGAATCGTTCTCTGTGCCATATCGATGCTTCTTTCACAAATTGAAGTTTATTGAATGGATTATACCGCAAAACGTGAAGATTTTCAATGCTGTATCAATGACATAAGATGATAAGCAACTTCTAGAGAATAAGCCATCTAGTCAGAACCTTATGTTTGCAAAAGTTTTGCTAATGTAAAAAAAAGGCTTGCTTTTTTAAGGCAATTCACGTATAATCTAACATATTGAGCCGGTGTGATGGAATTGGCAGACGTACGGGACTCAAAATCCCGCGGTGGCGACACCGTGCGGGTTCGACCCCCGCCACCGGCACCAGAAAACCCCCGCATTTGTCTACTGACAAATGCGGGGATTTTCAATGAAATTTGCCCTTTCGGGCAAGTGAAATAGCTTTGCTGTGAAATATTTGCTTCGCAAATGTGAAATATTCGCTTATGCGAATATGGGCAAATTTTATTTCACATTTTGCCTCAAGGCAAAATATTTCATAATCCGAAGGATTATTTCATATTGCGTAGCAATATTTCATTCAATATTGTAGAGGTGAGTCACATGAAAGAAAACAAACTTGTTGATTTATCTATGGAGTTTGCCATTAAAATAATCAAGCTCTGTGAAACAATCAAAGGCCATTATTCTCTGATCAATCAGTTGGAACGCTCTGCAACTTCTATCGGGGCTAATATTCACGAGGCAAATTATGCGCATGGAAAAACTGATTTTATTGCAAAGCTTCAAATCGCCTTAAAGGAATGTTACGAAACGGAATATTGGTTGGAATTGTTCGTGAAATCCGATATTTTGAATAGAGAGACTGTTCTTGAAATATACAATCACTGCGGTACGCTCCGACGAATACTGATTGCCTCCATAAACACCGCAAAAGAGAATAACAAATAACTATCGATAGTCTCAAAAATAAAAAAGCTCCTCGAATTTCTTATCTAGCGCGATACATAAAATAAGCGCAAGCTTTGCCGTGGGGTTGAATTGCCCCGTTTCTATGGAGCTTATCGTGTTTCTTGATACTCCCACCATCTCCGCAAGCTGCGCTTGGGATAATCCCGCCTGCGCGCGGGCTTCTTTTAGCCTGTTTTTCAGGACTAAAAAGGGTTCACCATTCATTTCTGCAACCCCAAAACTATCATTCCGATAAAGCAGACGAGACCAAACGAAATGCCTATCAGTGCTTGAACCAACCTGATTTTTTCCTTTGACTTCAGGAAATGGTAAAGATGACGGCTTCCAAACATACCAAAATATACCGCCCAGGCACAAAGTCCAAGCAATGGCTGGTCTACAATTCTTGAAAAAATAACGATTATTACAGATATAATTCCACCAACAGCCATCCCTATTTTGGAAGCGTTGGCGAATATTTGTAATTCGCGCTCGTCGGACTTGCCTTCGTTTTCTTTTCTGCTTTTTGCTAAAATTTCTTCTTTGTTCATGATGAACTCCTCTGCCAAGTTTTGTTGTCTATATTATACACCCGCCAAGTTTACTTGTCAATAGCTTTTGCCAAGTTTTCTTGTAAAAATGATAAATTGTTTTATATTTCAAATTTAAAAGGTCAAAAATGAAAATTGCAATTATCGGATACAGCGGTTCGGGGAAGTCCACGCTGGCTAAAAAACTGGCTGATATCTACCAAACCGACGTTTTACACTTCGACACGGTTCAGTTCTTGCCGAATTGGGAAATTCGAAGCGAGGAAGAAAAGCTGAAAATAACGAGGGAGTTTTTGGATTCCCACGATTCGTGGGTCATAGACGGCACGTACTCAAAGCTGTGTTACGAGCGCCGTATGGAGGAAGCCGACGAGATAATTATGCTTCTTTTTAACAGATTTTCCTGCTTTTTCCGCGCACTTCGCAGATACCGTAAATACAAAAACACCACGCGCCCCGATATGGCAGAGGGATGCAATGAAAAGTTTGACTTTGATTTTGCCACGTGGATACTGTGGCGCGGCAGGTCAAGAAAAACCAAGGACAGACACAAGAGCCTTATATCAAAATACGGCGAAAAGGTAGTAGTTATCAAAAATCAAAAACAGCTTGACGAATATATTAAAGAGGTAGAAAAATCGCAAAAATAACCGAATTTCAATTCCACCGTCGGTAGAATCCCCCACACTCAACCGACGGTATGTTGATATTTATCTCAAAAAAGGATATGCTGATAGCGAAAGGAGGTGCGCCGATGGATCAGGCGAAGATAGGAAAATTTATATCAGAATGCAGAAAAAAGGCGGGGCTTACGCAAGCGCAGCTCGCCGAAAGGCTGAACATCACCGACAGGGCGGTGTCGAAATGGGAAACGGGCAAGTCGCTGCCCGACTCGTCGATAATGCTTGAGCTTTGCGCCGTTCTCGGTATCAGCGTAAACGATCTACTAAGTGGGGAGGTAGTTACAATGGATAATTACAACAAGGAATTGGAAAAAAATCTGCTTGAAATGGTCAAGCAAAAGGAAGAAGCAGACAAAAGATTGCTCAGAGTGGAAATCGTCATGGGCGTGATCGCCGTCTTGCCGCTTGTTGCGGCGGCGATCATTGTCGCAGTCGTGCCAATGGAGGAATGGAAGGCGGGCTTGCTCGTCGGACTCTGTCTGTTGCCGCTTTTGATCGCAACTCCGTTTGCGTTGAAAATTGAGCAAAAGGCGGGATACTATGAATGTCAAAAGTGCGGACATACTCACGTCCCTGAATATGCAAGCGTGTTTTTTGCGATGCATTCAGGCAGAACGCGATATATGCGTTGCCCTAAGTGCAACCGCCGTTCGTGGCAGAAAAAGGTAATAAGCCGAGATCGAAAATAATAAAGAGTGCCGCACTTCGTGCTTTGAGGTGCGGCACTCTTTGGCATATTTTGTATATTTTTCACATAAAAATGTAAAAAAATCACTTGCGTTGTGAAAAAATCAAATTTTTTTATTTACAAACTGTTAAAAGTGTGCTAAAATATAATTCATTGTAGAGTATACTCTACAAAAACATTTTATTTTAGGAGTAAAAAAATGGAAAAACTCACAAGAAAGTACGGACTGCTTACGGCTATATGTATGGTCGTAGGAACCGTAATCGGCTCGGGAGTATTCTTTAAGGCTCAGAACGTGCTTACCGCAACGGGCGGAAATATGCCGCTTGGTATTGCAGCGTGGGCTATCACGGGCCTTCTGATGATACTTTGCTCGGCACAGTTTGCAGTAATGGCAACTAAATACGAGAAGGTAAGCGGTGTTGTCGACTACGCCGAGGCTACCTGCGGTAAGGGCTACGGCTATTACCTTGCGTGGTTTATGGTAAACGTTTATTATCCCGGTATGACATCCGTTCTTGCTTGGGTATCCGCAAGATACTTTGGCGTTCTCTTCGGTTGGAGCATGGTGGGTCCCGAGGTCCTCGCGCTCGCAGGCTTCTTCCTCGTCGCGTCCTACACGATGAACGCGCTTTCTCCGAAGCTCGCGGGTAAATTCCAGGTAAGCGCAACCGTCATCAAGCTCATTCCCATCGCACTTATGGCTATCGTCGGAACTATCGTGGGCTTTGCCAACGGTACTCTTACGAGCAACTTTACCACCGTTGTCGGTGAGGCAGTGGGCGGTACTGCAAGCAGCGGACTTTTCGCCGCCGTCGTTGCAACCGTCTTCGCTTACGAGGGCTGGATAGTTGCTACGTCCATTAATGCCGAGCTTAAGAACCCCAAGAGGAATCTCCCCTTGGCACTCGTTATCGGAGCTTTCATCGTCGTTATTGCGTACATCATGTACTACATAGGCGTTGCGGGCGGAGCGAGCAATGCGGTTCTTATCGCTGAAGGTGCGACCACCGCATTTTCAAATATCTTTGGCGGAATCGGCGGAACGATCCTCAACATTTGTATCGTTATCTCCTGCCTCGGAACTCTTAACGGACTTATGGTAGGCGCAACTCGCGGTATGTATGCTATCGCGGCACGCGGCGAGGGCCCCTCTCCCCGTATGTTCAGGCAGATCGACAAGGCTACCAATATGACCACCAACTCTTCCGTTTGGGGTCTGTTCGTTTGCGGCGCATGGCTTCTTTACTTCTACGGAGCAAATCTTACCGACGGCGGCTGGTTTGGACTTTTCAACTTTGACTCCTCCGAGCTTCCCATCGTAACCATCTACGCAATGTATATTCCCATGTTCATCGCTTGGATGAAGAAGGAAAAGGAGCTTGGCGTGTTCAAGCGCTTTGTTCTTCCCATGCTTTCCCTTATTGCTTGTCTGTTCATGGTATTTGCGGCAGTTTACGCTCACGGTATAACCCCGTTCCTTGCCGCCCGTGAAAACGGCACGTTCTCATTCCCCGTGCTCTTCTACCTTATCATCTTTGCCGTAATAATGATTTTTGGCTTTATTTTCAGAAAAAGAGGTAACAAGACGGCGGAAGTAGAGATTGAAAAGGACGCCGAATAAGCTATATTTGCAATAACAATAGTTTATAAATCAAGCCCCCGAAAAAATCGGGGGCTTTTCTCATTTTTTGACATTTTTCGGTTGAATTTTATTATTTTTATGTTATAATGAAGATAATGATTATTTAGGGGAAGGGATATTCCTATGAAAAAGAAAAAGCTTGGTTTTTTATGCTTCCTGTATGCAATGCTTATGCTTCTCGGTGTAGTATGCTTGCCCGCTTGTAATAGTGGCGGCGAGCCTGCCTCCACCACTGCTCCCGACGGCGACGCGACCACGCCGCCCGATACGACTCCGAACGATACCACCGCCCCCGATACCCCTGCCGTAAGGGACGATATCACGAGCGAGTACGTGGTCATCACTGATTACGTTAAGCCCAATACGGGCGAGGACTTGAAGGATGAGATACAGGCGGTAATAGACGCAAATCCCAATCGCACGATATTCTTCCCCGACGGAGAATACGTTATAAGGACTCCCATTCGCACCTCGGCGGATCCAAAAAAGAGCGTTTGCCTGCTGCTTTCCAATTACGCTATTATTAAGGCGGCGAAAAACTGGAGCTCCAAGCACGCAATGATAAGCCTCGGCGCAAATGATACCGAGGTCAACGATATTCTCACGGCGGGTAGCTACTATTCGCTCATCGGCGGTATAATCGACGGTAGCGGAATTGCCAAGGGCGTAGATATCGAGGCAGGCAGAGAAACGTATATCAATAACGTTTCGATGAAAAACGTTACCATCGGTCTGCACATCAAATACGGCACGAATTCAGGCTCGTCGGATGCCGATATCGTGGACGTAAATATTGTCGGAACGGGCAAGAAGGACTCCATCGGCGTGCTTGTCGAGGGGCACGACAATACCTTTACCAATATGCGTATAGGCAAGGTAAATAAGGGCGTAAAGGTTACGGGAAGCGCAAATATGTTCCGCAATATTCACCCGCTGTACTTTGATTCGGGCTTTGGCGACGCGTATCTTGACAGCGTTGGATTTTGGGACGTTAACGGAAACAACTGGTACGATTATTGCTACAGCGACCAGTTTGCAACCGCCTTCAGGCTTGGCAAAAATGCGGTAAGCATTTTTGATAATTGTCAGTCCTTCTGGTACAGCCCTGCGGGCGATTATCAGGTGCTTTTCGACGCGGAGGGGCAGTTCTCCTCGGTCGTTACCAACGTAAGAGTGGACTTCAAGCATACTGCGAAGTTCAAGTCCGTTCTCGTTACTGATAAGGACGGCGGAAAGGGAGTTATCTCCAACCTCGTTATGAGAAGGGGCGCAGAAGTAGCGGATACGAAATATCTGGACTATCTGACAGGTTCGCCCATTCTGTTCGGATAAAAACGCGAGCGGACGCTTGTGCTTGGCGATATCCGCCACATCCTTGCAACAGCTTCGAATTAAATACACTAAAATTAGGAAAAAAGCTATGAAAAAACTGATTTTTGCGCTCACCGCGCTTATTCTCACCGTCGCCGCTATTGCGTGCGTGATGCCCGTAGGTGCTGCCGCCGCTTCCAAGGAGACGGATTATAACGGAAAAATAATATCCATTCTCGGCGACAGTATTTCCACTTTTGAGGGCTACGTGCCCAAATCCGACAGATTTAATCTTCTCCATAGTGCGCACTATCCGCGAAGCAATCTCTTTGAGGACGTTAAGCATACTTGGTGGATGCAGCTCATCGACCGCCTCGACGCGAAGCTCGGCATAAACGATAGTTGGAGCGGAACTACGGTGGACGGAAAGGATGAGAAGGACAAGACCGCCATCAGCAACCTTCAGCGCATCGAGAACCTCGGCGCAAAGGGCAGACCTGACGTTATCGTGCTTTTTGGAGGAACTAACGATTACGGCTTGCTTAATATCGTGGATAAATTTGACAGCACGAAAATGCCCACCGAGGTTGACCTTACCACCGTGCAGTGGGGCAAGCTCTCGCAGGCTTATGCGCACACCATTCTGCGCATAAAGCACTTCTTCCCAACCACACAGATTGTTGCCGTTCTCCCCGCGCGCACGTCAAGCTATTATTCCGTGACGGAGCTTCGTGACGGTAACGAACTGCTTGCCGCGGTCTGTGACCATTACGGAGTACCGTACGTTAACCTCTTTGCGGGTCCGCTCACTCTCGCTCACCTGCCAGACGGTATTCATCCCGCCGAGGAGGGAATGGATATAATCACCGACGAAGTGCTGAAGGTGATGCTTGAAAAATGCACCGTTACGGCGGGTGAGAGCGAAACGTTTACTTTAACCCACAAGCTGAAAAATACCCAAGCAAACTTGAAATATTACAGCGCCGTACGTCGTGGCGAAAAGTTTACCGAAAAGCTGACCTCGTCGCAAGAATACATAGACGTAAAGATCACGATGGGCGGCGTGGATATCACGTCGAGCTGCTACAAGGATGGCACAGTCCTTATCGAAAACGTCACGGGCGATATAACGATAACCGCAACGGGAATGAAGCTGTCCGACACGACGGTTCCCGAAACCACTGTTCCCGAGCCTGAAACAACAGTTCCTGAAACTACCGTGCCAGAAACTACCGCGCCCGAAACTACTGCGGCGCAGGAGGGCGGTTGCGGTTCCGCAGTTGTGCTTGCGCTCATTCCCACGCTTGCGGTGTGCGCGCTTACCGTAAAACGCAAGAAATAATAACTCCATACTGGGGCTATCTCATTTAGCGCAGAACAAAAATACAAAAATAAGTGAAGAAAAAAGACCGTTTTTTTCGTCCAACAGGATGAAGAAAGCGGTTTTTTTAAGGTAGAAATCCTCACGGATTTCGATTTTTATACGTATTTTTTAGCCGCGATTTTGCCCTCTGGCGTACCCTCGTACGCCGACGACGGCAAAATCGCGACTTCTGCATCTAACTGAG
>JAFXAC010000042.1 GCA_017522125.1 Clostridia bacterium
GCTTACCGCTTGGGGGGAAACCGACAGAACAGAAGCAAGACCTTCTTGAGTAATTCCTTTCTTTTTTCTGAGTTCTCGTATTTTGTTGCCTATATTGATATTGGTCATAAGAAACCTCCGATTTTTATTGTGATGCGCTTCACTGATTAAAGTATATCACACGAAATTAGGGATTTCAACAACGCAATATTAGAATAAAAACAACCAACAGTTGAGTCGGTTGAGCCTTTTAATTACTCTCATACAAAAAACACGCTATAACTATAACAAGTTATAACGTGTTTTTTTCTAAAACTGCTTTTCGTTCGCTTATTTTACAATATAATACAAATGAGTCCGCCGCTGCCCTCGTTTATGATGCGCTCGAGCGTTTCGGAAAGCTTCGTTCTTGCGTCGTCGGGCATATGCTCAAGCTTTGCGTGAAGCCCCTCGTTAACAAGCTCGTAGAGTGATTTTCCGAATATGTTGGAGTCCCAGATCTCGGCGGGCGATTCCTCGAACTCGCGAAGCAGGTATTTCACAAGGTCCTCGGATTGCTGTTCCGTGCCGACGACGGGGTTTATCTCCGTTTCGATATTCGCGCGTATCATGTGAATGGATTGCGCCGACGCGCGCAGCTTAACGCCGTAGCCCGCGCTGTGGCGCACCATTTCGGGCTCTTCGAGATGAAGCTCGTCAACACTCGGCATAACTATGCCGTAGCCGCGCTCCTCGACCGCAGCAAGAGCCTCGGCAACTCTGTCGTACTCGCGCTTCACCTCAGCAAGCTCGCAAAGCAATGGCAAAAGCGCCTCCTCGCCCGCTATCTCAAAGCCACTCATCTCGCCAAGCACCTCGTAATACAGGCCGTCGCGCATTTTTACGCTTATCTCGGCGCAGCCTGTTCCGAGGTCTATTTTATTTATTTCCACGCCGCTTACGTATTCGTTATCCGCAAGGGCGGAAAACGCTTCCTCGATATCGCCTATCTTTTTGGCGTTTGAGGCACACTCGCGCACGCTCTCGGTGATCGACGCGCGTATTCTATGATCCGCGCCCAAGGAATCGGTCCAGCGCGGAAGGTCTATGCTTACCTCCGTTATCGGAAACTCGTTAAGTATCATACCGAGTATGTTTCTGATATCCTCCGCATCAAGCTCAAGACAGCTTACAAGTGCTACGGGAACGCCGTATTTTTCCTCAAGCTCGTGCCCGAGCGCAATAGCCGCATCACTTGACGGATGTGCGGAATTAAGTATAACGGCAAAGGGCTTGCCAAGCTCCTTGAGCTCACGTATCACCCTCTCCTCTGCTTCAACGTAAGCCGCACGCGATATTTCGCCTATACTGCCGTCACCCGTGATCACCATACCGACGGTGGAATGCTCGCATATCACCTTGCGTGTTCCCTCCTCCGCCGCCTCCACAAAGGGTACGGGCTCGTCGCTCCACGGCGTGCGGACGAGGCGCGGCTGTCCGTCCTCAAGTATTCCGAGTGCCTCGGGGACTACGTATCCCACGCAGTCTATCATTCGCACGCGCAGTCTGCCCGCGCCGCCAGGATTTATCTCCACCGCCTCGTCGGGAATAAACTTCGGCTCCGTCGTCATTACCGTCTTACCTGCCGCGCTTTGGGGAAGCTCGTCGCGGGCGCGGTCGCGGTTATAGCCCTCGGCTATGTTGGGAAGCACGAGCGATTCCATAAATCTTTTGATAAAGGTAGATTTTCCCGTTCGCACAGGGCCGACCACCCCGATATAAACGTTTCCGCCCGTTCTTTCGGCTATGTCTTTGTATATGCTTGTGTCTGTCATTGGACAACCCTCCGCTTTTTGCTGATTTCTTTTGCTAATTGATATGTGGGGGGCACAAAAATTATGACAGCAAGCTATGGATTTATCCGAGAAAGTGTGATATAATGAAGAAAAATAAAATTCGGAGCAAACAGATGGATCTATGGAAGATGCTCGCCGCCACAAAAAAGACCGTAGTTATGTACGGAATGGGCAACGGCGCTGACAAAATACTTGCGGTATGCGAAAAATACGGCGTTACCGTTGCGGATTTTTTCGCAAGTGACGGCTTCGTAAGGGGTCAGAGCTTTCACGGAAAGGTGGTTCTAAGCTTTTCCGACGTTAAAGAAAAATACGGCGCTGAAAATATTATAGTTCTCGTTTCCTTTGCCTCCTCCCTGCCCGACGTAATGGCGCAGATCGTCGCAGTCGCGGCGGAGTGCGAAACATACGTTCCCGACGTACCCGTGCGTGGCGAAACGCTTTTCTGCGAGGAATATTATGAGGAAAACCGCGAAGATATAGAAAAGGCACTCTCTTTGCTTGCTGATGTGCGCTCGCGCGAGGTCTTTTCGGGTGTGCTTGAATTCAGGCGCACGGGAAGGCTTGACGTGCTTTTGCAAACTGCGGACGATAGAGCCGAGGTGATGCAAGAGATGCTTCATCTTAACGCATATCGCGTAGCGGTAGACCTCGGCGCATACGACGGCGACACGGCGCGTGAGCTTATAGGGCTTTGCCCGAATATAAAAAAGGTCATAGCGTTTGAGCCCGACAGGCGAAACTATCGCAAGCTTTCCGCATACGCAGAAAGCGAGCCGCGGGTGGTCGCAATAAACGCCGCCGCGTGGAACGAAAATGGCGTTATCTGCTTTGACGACAGCGGAAACCGCAACGCTGGCTTATACGAGAAGGGCGCGAAAAGGCGTGCCGAGGTAAAGGCTCTCACCGTTGACGGCGTGTGCGAAAACGAAGCGGTCGATTTTATAAAATACGACGTAGAGGGCAGCGAGCGCGAGGCTATCGAGGGTAGCGCCGACACCATACGCCGCCACCGTCCCGACCTGCTCATTTCGCTTTATCACCGCACCGAGGACCTGCACGAGCTGATATTGCAGATACACGAGCTTTGCCCCGAATATAAGCTCTACGTAAGGCGTTATCCCTATATCCCCGCGTGGGATCTGAATCTTTACGCGACGGTAAAATAAAAAAATCGGTGTTTTTACACCGATTTTTTTATTGATTCAAAATGTATTATAACAAGCTCGCGCGGATTGAAAAGGCGCGGCACGCCGTAATCGTTTGCAAGACCTCGGCTTACGACGAGGCGTTCCTCGATAAGTCCTGACGTGTATTTGGGAAACAGTCCTTGCCCCGGAGCAAACAGTCCCCTGCCGAAAATGCGCCATTGCCCACCGTGCGCGTGGCCCGAAACCGTCATATCAACGTTTTTGCTTCTTATATATTCGGGATAATATTCGGGGTGGTGGCAAAGAAGCAGCTTGTAGCCGTCAAGCGCGGAAAAGCTCTCAAGCCACTCCAAATTCGGCGCGGGCGTTTTTTTGTAAAAGCCCTGCTCCGCTTTTTTGCTGATAAAGCCCGACGTTAACCCGCCTATATGCATTCCCGCAAAGTCAACGTATGAGTCATCAAGCAAAACAACTCCCGCCTTTTCGGCGGCGGAGCGCACGAGGGGCAGAGCGTTCTGCTCGTGATTACCGAGCGACATAAACGTAGGAGCAAGCCTTGCACATTCCGCCAGCATATCGGGGCTGTTTTTCGCTTCACTTCCGTGACCTAAAATTATATCTCCAGGGATAAGAATAAGGTCGGGCGAGATCGCGCCGACCTCCTCCAGCACCTTTTCATATGCGCCGTCGTGAATGTCGGCTATAACGGCGGCAACCGTTGGCTTTGGAATAAGTGCCGATACTGTATATTCGGTTATTTCCATATCATTCACCCAAGCCGCGTATATACTCAGCCGCCGCCTCGGCAAGCACGCTCGACGTGTCCTTGCCCGTCGATATCATCTCGCGCACCGCCGTAGAGCTTACGTCCACGTATTCGCCGTACGCAGGAAGATATATAGTTTCTGCTATCGGATTTCTTTCGTGATTGAACACAGCCATGCCCTGCTCGTAAACGAAATCCTCCCTATTTCTCACGCCCTTAACTATTGCAACGGCACCAAACGCCGCCGCAAGATCGGCAAGATAGCCGCCTGCGGTGATGACCTTTACTCCGTCTATTCCCTCCGTGGTAAGCTCCGCAATGCGCTTGCGCTGGGCAAAGGTAAAGCAGCCTTCCTTGTCGGGATTTATCATTATCGCAACTATTACGCTGTCAAAAAGCTTGGCGGCGCGCTTTATCACGTCAAGGTGACCGAGTGTCATCGGGTCAAAGCTACCCGGAACTATGGCTGTTCTCATCATTCTATCTCCTTTGGGCGAAGTATGATAACGTGTGCAACGCCGTATTTAGCTTGGCGCACTACGTCAAAAGCCGCCTCGAGCGCGGCATCGCCCCCAAAAAAATCCTCGGCTGAGCCTGCCTCGCAAACAACGTAGGAATCCACGTTAAGGTTGCCGCCGCGAAGAAGCGCCGAAAGCGCCTTCGGTATAGCCCCCAAGGCATAGGGCGGGTCTAAAAATACTATGTCAAACTTTTCTCCGCTAAGGCGCGCGAGCTTTTCCGAAAAATCGCCGCACTCTATTCGGCATTTATCGGAAAGCCTTGTTTTTTCGGCGTTTTTTCTGATGACTTCGACCGCCTTGGGCGATTTGTCGATAAACACCGCCGACTCCGCGCCGCGTGAAAGAGCTTCAAGCCCCATCTGCCCCGAGCCTGCAAAAAGGTCGAGAACACGCCTTCCCGATATCGAAAACTGCAATATCGAGAAGATGGCTTCCTTTGCGCGCGCAGAGGTCGGGCGCGTTTGCTCACCCTCAAGCGTTAAAAGGCTTGCGCCCCTTGCGCTACCCGTGATTATTCTCATACGGCTCACCTGCCATTCGTTTCTTTAAAATATTGTACGACGCTTTCCGCGTCAGCTACCGAAATTCCCTTGACGGCAGAAATCTGCTCTACAGAGGCCGATCTCAACGCCGAAAGACTGCCAAAAGCCGCAAGCAGTTTTTTTGCCTTTACAGCGCCTATGCCGTGTATTTTTTCAAGTGAGGAATGCTTTATCGTCTTGCGCTTTGCCGCACTCATGCGCGACACGGTGAAGCGATGTACCTCCTCCTGTATTTTATAAAGAAAAACGTAAACCTCGCGCTCGCGGGCGATATTGACCTCGCCCTCGCGCGTAACGAGCGCACGCGTCTTGTGGTAATCGTCCTTTACCATACCCGCAAACGGAATATTTATTCCCATTTCGTCTGCCACCTCAAGCGCGACGGAAAGCTGAAGCGCTCCGCCGTCAAGGAGAATGAGATCGGGAGTCTTGGCGAACGCGCCGTCGGCATCGGAAAGATGCGCGAATCTGCGCCGCAGCGCCTCGCGCAGCGAGCCGTAATCGTCAGCGCCGTCCGTAGAGGTTATCTTAAAGACGCGATAATCGCTCTTTACAAATTTTCCGCCCTCCAAAACTATCATTCCCGCGGTTATATGCTCGTCGCCAAGATTAGAAATATCATAGGATTCTATCCTGTCCGGAACGACCTCAAGTGAAAGAAGCTGGGCGAGTCGGACGGTTGCACTCTCTCCCTTTTCGCTGTCCCGACGGTATTTGAGCGCCGCCTGATGTGCGTTTTCAACAGCCATAACGCAGAGCTTTTTGTTGTCGCCCTTTTGCGGAACGCTTACGTTGACGCGCCTTCCCTTCTCGTTCATTTCCGACAAAAGAGATGAAAGGAGCGCAGTGTCCTCCTCGCTTGCGTCAAAGCCCACGAGAAGCCTTGGCGGAACGTCCTGCGAGGTCTTATAATGCTCGTAAAGCAATGATATAAGGGCTTGTGCGTCGGCTATGACCTCTGCGCCCATAGTGAAATCAATCTTGTCTATAAGCATACCCTTTCGGATGCGCAAAAGAGAAAGCGCCGAGCATACGTCGTCAGCGTAAAAGCCGATCGCATCCTGATCGACGTCGGGGGCGGCGACCGCCTTTTGCCTTTGCGAAAGCTTTGAGAGGGCGTTTACTGTGTCGCGGCATTTTGCCGCAAGCTCGTACTGCTCGTTCTCGGCATACTCAAGCATTTTTTCCTCAAGCTCGCGCCTTACTGAGGACGTGTTTCCGCGCAACACCTCGCAAGCCGTCGCAATAGCTCCACTATATTCTTCGGCGCTGACCTTACCCGTACACACACCGCGGCACTGCCCTATCTGGTGGTAAATGCAGGGACGCACCTTGCCTATATCGCGCGGAAAGCGGTGCTTGCAGGACGGGAGTCCGAGCGCCTTATTAACGAAATCTATCGTAGAATAAACTATCCCCGTTCCCGAATACGGTCCGAAATACTTACCGTCGCTTTCGCGTTTTCGGCTCATAATAAAGCGCGGATATTCACCCGCCGTGAGCTTTATGAAGGGGTAAGATTTTGCATCCTTTAAGCGAATGTTATATCTCGGATTATGCTGCTTGATAAGCGTATTTTCAAGCGTTAGCGCCTCGATCTCCGTATCGCAATGAATGCACTCAAAGCGGTAGACGCTCCTTACCATACGCTCGGTCTTGGCGTTCTTCTCGCCAAGGCGGAAATACTGCGATACCCTGTCGCGCAGATGCCGTGATTTGCCGACGTAGATTATCTTATCGGTCGCATCACGCATTATATACACGCCCGGCTCCTCGGGAAGCGCAAGCGCCTCCTTGAGAAGTGCCACTCTGCGCTCCTCCTGCTTTGGAGTCAATGCTGCACTCAAGGTATCACCTCTCCTTCCGTAATTTCAAAAAAGGCGGGAAAACCATGCCTCCCGCCCATTAATAAAAATCTTGTTTAATCTGCAAAGCCTGTGTTTACAAGCGTTTCGAGTCCGTCAAGCGCAGCCTTTTCATCCTCGCCGTCAGCAACGAGGGTGATGGTCATATCCTTGGCTATACCGATAGAAAGAACGCCCAAAAGGCTCTTTGCATTTACCTTACGATCATCCTTAACTACCCAAATAGAGCTTTTATAGGAATTGGCTTTCTGTATGAAAAAGGTTGCGGGTCTTGCGTGCAGACCGCCGTTGTTCGTTATTGTGACATCTCTTTGAATCATCTCAGGCTCCTTTTTAATTAAGCAGACAACAGTAATAATGAAGATATTATATCATCTCTTTGATAAAATTGCAATAGTAAATTTATTAAAATTTTGTTTAAAAATAAGTAAAATTTGCTATTTTTATACAAAAAAGGTGAGTTAGTGCTAATTTTACGACTCTGCACCCTTTACAGTATTGACCTTTGTGACGACAACGGTCATATCTACGGTATCGGTATGAAGCTCAAGAACTGCGCCCGCACAGATGTGCGTACCGTTTGCCGCGGTGTATCTGCCGCCGTTTACCGACAGCTCACAAAGTATCTCGCCGTCAATATCAACGAGCGTATTTTCAGGGTAATGCACGGATATAAGCTCACCCTCGGCATTTTCCGCATAGAATACAGCGGGCGTAATATTTATCGAGGAAAGCGTACCCAAAAGCTCAAAATCAGAGAGAAAGACATTTTCATTCTCATCGAGCATATCGTAGGTATTGTAGCGCACGGAGGTAACGCGGAATCCGACGCTGCAAGCCGTATCGTTTTGCGTAAGCAAGCCCTCGTTGAGAGTGTATCTCAGCACACCCGTTAATATGATTGCCAAAACAGCAACTATTATTACAACGTCTATAACGCCGATCTTACGGCGTGCGTTATCCTTAGCCATTTGCAGAGCCTCCCTTCGGAGCGTTATCGACAACTATGCTGATGCATTCACCCTTGCCCTCGAATCCCGGAAGATCGACAAAATACTCCGCGCCGACGGCAATTCTCTGACCGTCCACAAGATATCCCTTGACGTCGTCCACCTTGGCTTCAGCCGTAATGGTGAGCAAAACGTTAGAGAGCGCGGGATGCTCTGACGAAACGACCTCCTTGGATACGGGATCGTAGCTGACCTCAAAATAGCTGTCAACCTCAACTCCCGCCGCAACGTTACCAAGCGAATATCCGTTTTCGTCGATAACGGCTGCGCCCACGGCGATATTCGCGGCAAGCGCGGGGTCGATACCTTGAATTTCTATAGTATAGGTTATAGAGGTCTTTTTTGTTGAAAAAGAAATATCAAGACTGCCCGCATAAGCAAAAACGATAAGAATGATGAGAGCAACGGCAACAACGAGAATGATAGCGTCGATCAGACTAAAACGCTTTTTACCGTTGCCGCGGCGCGAAGGCTTTTTTTGCTCTTCATTTTCAAAATTCAACTCTTCGTTCATTTTAAGACTCTCCCTTTCTGAAATTTATTGTAAGCTCGGCGCTTTCGGCAGCCGCAGTCTCGTGGCACGGAATAGCCGCCTCGTTAAGCCTGATGTCCTCGCGCCCGACGTTGACCGCCGCGCTTGCAAGCCCAAGGAATGCCCAGAACATAAACAGGATACGGTAATTATACCACGTATAATCAAATAATCCGAAAACAAGCATAGCGACAGCTCCCGCAAAGCAGCCTACGGCAATAAGCCGCGTTTCGTCGTCCGCAAGAGTGTCAAATCTGTGTGAATACACCTTCTGCGCCGAAAGCAATACCGCGCCCAAGAGAAATACTATTCCTATAACGCCGACCTGAACGAGCAACTGAAGATAAAGGCTGTGCGCGTGAGGCACGTCCTCAATGCCCGAGGTTGCAAAGTTAATATAGACGGATCGGAAATTCATCTCGCCTGCGCCGATTCCGCAGCCCCAGCTTTCGCGGAGCATATTTCCAACGCCCTTCCATATTGACACACGGTAGTGGTTGGAGCTGTCAGCAAGAGTAAAGACGTTTCCTGCCCTCGCGCCAAAGGTATTCGGGAACACCCACGAGCCAAGCACGATAAGCGCGACGGCGGGCGGCACGGCAATAAGATTGCGCGCACCTACGGAAGCCAAAAGAAGAACGAACGCAACGCAGAGTCCTATCCACGCACCGCGCGACCACGTAAATATCACGCAAGCAAGCATAATGGCGGCACAAAGCGCGCAAAGGAGCTTTACGCTTCTGTCCTTATGATAAAAGCATACGGCAACGGTAACGGGGATAGCGATAACAAGATATGCGGCAAGGACGTTGGGGTTTTCAAAAACCGAGGTTGCCCTGCCCGTGATCCCCGAGAAAAAGGACTTATCTATCCAATCAAGCTTAGCGTAGCCAAGAAGCGACTCGGCAAGACCTATAAACGACGTAACGGTAGCCGAGGCTATCGACAGAGCCAAGGTGATATTGAGCCAATTTCGTGAGCGGATAAGGTTGGCGGCGAGGAAATATATCAGCATAAGCCCTGCGGAAAGCAACGCCTCGTTCGCACCGAGTTGTCCGCTTGGGGTAATTCCCGAAAGCAACGTAACGAACCAGAAAAACAGCACGAAAAGATCAACGATCTCAAAGGAGATCACGCGCTTTCCGCGCAGGAGCTTGATTCCGTAGCTGAACGCGGTAAGCATAACGAGAACGGCAAGGGTAAGCGACGGATGTTCAACGAGCCCCATAAACGGAACGGATGCAAACGCGATAACCACCCCCGCCTCGGGGAAGCTCATAAGAAGCCATAGCAGCACGAGCGTTGCGAAGGCGATAAGAAGGTACAGAGGATCGACAAAATAAGTCAGCGTGCCACATATAAGCCCCGCAACCACGGAAACGCTGTGATATCTGATGTCAACGGCTTCCTTTTCAAAGCAAACGGCTGAGATTCCAAGCACGCGCGTTAATATCGGCCTTAATATTTTGCTCGTACCAAGCGCTTGCGCAAGGCAACAAGAGCTGAACAGCATAGGCACGGAGAGCGCCGCAACGACGATCCCGACCAAAAGATCTCGAATGGAAGCTCCCTCGACAAGCAATGCATAAACCTTGAGCAAATATATGACAACGGTATAAATTCCGAACGAAGCAAAAAACATACCGTATATTTTAAGAGGTATCGCCTGCAGCCACTGAGAGAGCGACGATATAATATTTATAAGAAGTGAATTTTCAAACTGACGCGATATCATTCGCTTAAAACGACGAAAAACGCCATTATTGCGGGAGGTAGTTGACGATACGACCTTGCGAATGGCGGAGTCAGAAAACGCCCTTTCGCTTTTTTCATATCCCGTAGCAAGCGAGAAAAGCGCACCCTTTTTAAAAACGGATGCCAGCTTGTCACACCATTTGCGAAGCGTGGGCAGAATTATTCCACGGTCGTTTTTCATATTCGTACCTCCTTTCGGCAAATTTATTTTTTTAGAAGATCGGGGCGCTTCATCGCCGTAAGCTCAAGCGCCTTTTCATAACGCCATTTTTCGATATTCGCGTGATGTCCCGAAAGCAAAACGTCGGGAACCTTTTGCCCGTGAAACTCATAAGGTCTTGTATATTGCGGATACTCAAGCATTCCGCAGGCGATGCTCTCGCTCTCGTAGCACTCGGGCGCGGCAAGCACGCCGTCGATAAGGCGTGACACGCAGTCGACAAGGATGCACGCGGGTATCTCACCGCCCGTCAGGACGTAGTCACCGACGGATATCTCCTCGTCAACTATTTCGTCAAGAACCCTTTGGTCGACGCCCTCGTAATGTCCGCACAAAATGATAAGTCTTTCGTAATCGCGGGCAAGCTCATCTGCCTTATTCTGCGTAAGCAGCGCGCCCTTTGGCGACATATATATGACTCGCGCTTTAAGCTCAGGGGCTTCGTTTTTAACGGCAGAATAGCAATTATACACAGGGGGCGCCGCCATAAGCATTCCCTTGCCGCCGCCATACGGCGTATCGTCCACGCGCCTGTTTTTGTCCTCGCTATAGTCCCTTATATTATGCGCCTTTATCTCAACGTATCCCGCTTTTCTGGCGCGCCCGATAATGCTTTCCGAAAGGACTGTGTCGACAAGCTCGGGAAAAAGCGTCATTATATCAAATCTCATCAGTCGAACATTCCCTCGATGGGTCTTACGAAAACTCCCTTATCAAGGTCGATGGAAACTATAAATTCCTCGACTGCGGGGATCATTCGCTCGCCTGCCTCTGTATTTACCGTGTATATGTCCGTCGCGCCGTTATTAAAGACCTCGCTGATCCTTCCATACAGCCTTCCGCTGTCCGCGTCGATAACGGGCAGACCGATAAGGTCGGCGATAAAATAATCGCCCTCATCAAGCGGCACGTCGTCGCGCAAGGCAAAGATCACGGTTTCCTTCATTGACTCGGCGGTATCTATATCGTTTATTCCCTCGATAGCGGCAATGACGAATCTTTTGTGAACGTACGCACGCGTAACGCGTTTCTCGACAAAGGTGTTGTTTTCCTTGAAATAAACTCTGTCAAGCTCGGCAAGGATCTCGGGCGAATCGCACCATGAGTCGATCTTAACCTCTCCCTTTATGCCGTGAGTGTTGATGATCCTTCCACATTCAAGATATTTGCCGTCATCAAAAAGCACGTCCTTCGTCATCAAAAGCCTCCATGGAAAATCTTTTCATTATTTATAGTAGTATATCACATTTTTTTGTTTTTTTCAACATATAATTGATTGTTTTTGGCACTTGAGTAAATATTTTTCGCAATTACACTTGAAAAACACTCCCAAGTAGTGTATAATATATACATTATAAAATCTTGGAGGAAAACACTATGTCTTTTTTGACCGGAGCGGGCGGCACGATCTACTCGATCATCATGATCGGCGGTCTTTTGCTCGTATTTTATTTCTTTATGATCAGACCTCAGCGCAAGCAGGAAAAGGAAACGCAGGCAATGCGCAACAACCTTTCCGTAGGCGATGAGATCGTCACTATCGGCGGTATCGTAGGCATTATCGTAGCTATCAGCGGCGAGGAAACTATCACTATCATCTCTTCTCGCGACCGCACCAGAATACAGCTTCTTAAATCCGCAGTATCCCGCGTTCAGGTATCTGCCGAGGAAAGCAACAGCTCTGATAAAAACGACTGATCCAGAATAATTAGATCCTCCGAAGAATATATTTTACCAAATATATTTTTCGGAGGATATTTTTATGAACGGGACGAAAAAACCTTCACGCAGACCTCGCACCCGAGAGAAGGGCACGCCCTTTCCTACGGCGATTTTGATAGGACTTGCCACCGCCTTGGTAATAGGGCTGCTGCTTCTGCTTATCTTCACCCTTTTCCTTTACAGAGCCGCAGACCCCGTCGCCCTTTCGGGCATATTATCACTCGTTGCGCTTTATATCGGCTGTGCCGCAGGCGGATTTGTCACGATGAAAAGAACGCTCGATGCATCGGGCTACAGCGCTTGCGGAATAGCGGCGCTGGCAACGTCGGCACTTGCCCTTGCGTTCTGCTTAATATGTGACGGCTCAGGAAAGGGCGTCATTTCCACCATCGGATATTACGCAGGAATATTTGCCGCTTTTTTCGCAGGCGCATTTCTCGGAAGGCAAAGGAAAACGCATCCAAAAAGCCGCAGAAAAAGATAAAAGCCGCAAATGCAATGCATTTGCGGCTTTTATCATCTGCATACCTCAAAAAACGCCTCGATAAAGGCATCAAGCGCCGCGATTGCTCCCTCCTCAGTTTGCTTTTCCCCGCCTATTCCGAGGTGTATTGAAAGCAGTCCGTTATCCTGACCTATCGCCGACGGAAGCACGCGGAGCGAATGACCGTCAAGGCGAATTTTGCGGCAAAGAGCAAGCGCAAGAGTGAGATTTTCCGTCCATCCCGCCCCCTCGTCCGCTCCGACGGTGAGCGTCAAGCCGTCGCCTACGTCAGAATCGTGAAGATCAATAAGCAAGACCGCCTTGGGATATGATTTTAAAAGAGAGGAAAGGCTTGATCTCATATTATCATAAGCACCGATAACACCGTTTTTATCCATTTTATCGGTACAGTGATACGCACCTATTCCCGCCTCGTTAAGCCTCTTGCACAGCTCCTCGCCCAATGCGGCTACACCCATATTCTCCGAAGCCCTCTCCGACGAATGGGAGTGCATAATTATGACTCGCACCTCGCGCTCCGCCCCGATAAGCGGTGCAAGCGTATATGAATCCGTGCTTAGCGCGTTGATATCGATCCCCTTGCCGCTTTCGTCAAGGAAAACGAAAGCGCTCGTTTCCTCCTCTTTGCCCCCGATCGTTGTCGATGGAGTAGCAACCGCCTCCCTGTCGGGCGCGGTAGCATCACCTGCGTCGCTCAAATTCTGCGTTTTTCCGCCAAACACAATATAGAAAAGAGCCGCAAAGGCAAGAAAAAGGGAGATGAGCTTACAAAACCCCAGAAAAACGGGATAGTAATTTCTGCGCCGTTTTTTCCTTTTTAGACTTATATGAGTTTCCACCCCAAAAAGTTCAATGGGCTCGTTGAATTCCACTCGCTCCGTCGCGCGGTCGTCGCAGGGCTTGAGTGAATTTTTATCAGCATTCATTTCCGACATAGCTATCCTCCGTTTTAGCCAGATTCCTTGACGTTTAATTATATTCGTGGATGTGAAAATATATCACACCCCACCAAACACAAGCTTTATGGCTGAGGAAATTATCTTAGCGGAGCGCTCAGCTACAACGTCGCAGTCGCGCGGACAAACAAGAAAGCGTTTACCTCGTATTAATGAATCCGCAAGCTTTTGCGGCATTTCAACCCCCGCACGCTCAAGTGCGTCCTCGATAAGCACGGCGGAGTCTACAACCGTAGGCGCACCTATCGAGATAACGGGAACGCCGAGCGTTTTTACGTTAAGGGGTGTCAGATGATTTCCCACGCCCGCCCCCGGAGAGATACCCGCGTCGGTAAGCTGTATCGTCTTACCTATGCGCTCGCAGGATAGCGATGACAGCGCGTCTACCGCGACGATAAGCTCGGGGCTTGATATATTTGCGGCGGCGCGTACAAGCTCCGCGGTTTCCATACCCGTTTTTCCCGCGACACTCGGTGTAAATACTGATATTTTACTCATATCCAGGGACTCAAGCAAGCCACAGTTAAGCCGTGCGATATGGCTCGTTGGAGATACGGCGTCTGCCGTTAGAGGACCAATCGAATCAGCCGTTACGCCGCAGTTTCCAAGACCTACCACAAGCACAGTGAAAGTTTTTGAGTCTTTACCGATTACTGACTTCGCAAGCCTTAAAAGCTTATCAGCCAAGATTTTTGACAACAGAAGCTCCGCTGACTCTGACAAAAGCGAAACGTGAGGAAAGATAACGGTAACGTATCTGCCACGCCTTCGATCTAGCCTTTCCTCCGCTTGGCGAGTCACTATAGAAAGTGAGGCAACTCTGATTTTTCCTGAATCGCTGTAATATATTTCTTCCTCGCCCCGTTGCGTGCCGTCAAGTCCGTCGAAATCCTCCAAGGCAAGGTCCGTGCGCGGTAGCAAGGCTCTATCATTTTGCAATTTTTCTTTCATTTTATTTTGAAATCCTTTGCATTTTTTCTTGATTTTTTTGCAAATGTAATTTATAATATATTTAGTATCA
>JAFXAC010000043.1 GCA_017522125.1 Clostridia bacterium
CTAACCGTCTATCTGTCGGGGCGTGCTATGTGGGAGGATCCGCGCGAGATAAAGGCTTTTATATACGAGCTTACCGATTTTGAATGTGAGGTGGTTACTTAATGGGAGGCGCTATGGGTAAGGAAAAAAACAAAAAGCCGCCGCGGCAGCTTATCATCATATTACTTGTGGCGGTGGGGGCGCTTATGCTGCTCTTGGGCGTGAGGGGGGAGCGTGCCTCGCCCACCGAGGCGGAAAATACTCCCGACCTTCAGGCATACAGCGAGTATCTTGAGGGGCGTGCCAAGGAGCTTGCAGAAAGCGTTTACGGTGTCAGCGACGTAAGGGTGGTCATAACTCTTGAGGGGGGAGCAAAAAAGGTCCATGCCGTGGATGCGGACGGCAAGTATCTGGTGCTTGGAAGCGGCTCAAGCGCGCACCTTGCCGAGGTCTGCACGGACTCTCCGCGCATAGCGGGCATAGGTATTACCTGCCGAGGAGGTGAAAATGAAGCTATACGCGATGAGCTGACGGCACTCATTTCAGCCGCATTCGGCATTGGAATGAATAAAATTCACATATCTCCGTCGGATTGAGAATATTTTACGGCACGGCATAATAAAATGTATCACAATAAAAACATCGGAGGAAAGAGATGAAATTTGAAAAACAATTAGAGTCGGTAAAGAATTTCTTTGTCAGACTCGGAAGGCGCAATCTTATCATAATCTGTGCAGTATTGCTCATCGGCGTTGCCGCTACGGTAAACGTCATCTATTTTACAAGGGATGATGCCACCGACGTAGGGGCTGATGCGCCCGGCGATAGCACGAATGCAGGGGCTGAGCAGAGCGCGGACAGCTATTTCACCGCATCGCAAATAAGCCGTCAGCGTGCAAGGGACGAGGCACTTGAGGTGCTTCAGAACGTCATCGACAACGAGAGCGCAGATAGCGAGGCAAAGGCTGTGGCAATAGCCGATATCGCAAAAATGGCAAGCGATATGGAGGCGGAGGCAAACGTCGAAACTCTCGTTATGGCAAAGGGATTCTCTCAATGCGTAGCCGTTATCGGCGGCGACACGATAAACGTCGTTGTTGACGTGGATTCCACCCTCAACGCATCGCAGATCGCGCAGATAAACACCATCGTGTTCGAGCAAACGGGTATTACTCCCGATAAAACGGTTATAATCGAGAAATAATGAGCGAAAAATATTTCGCGGCTCAAAATAGCGCCAAGGGGTTTATAAGCTATTTTGCCGAGAATCTCCGCGGTGACAGGGCAGAGCGCTGTTACATAATCAAGGGCGGCCCCGGAGTTGGCAAGGCGCGGCTGATGAGCGAGCTTGCCGCCGCGGCAGAGGAAAAGGGCGCGAGGATAGAATATTACTATTGCTCGTCCGACCCCGTTTCCCTTGACGGACTTTTTATAACACTTGCGGACGGCTCTACGCTTTCCGTGCTTGACGGCACGCTGCCTCACGATGAGGACGCGGGCGTGCCTGGGGCAAGGGATGAGCTTATAGACCTCGGCGCGTTTTGGAATGCGGCACAGCTTCGCTCGCGCCGCGGCGAGATAGAGGAGCTGATGCACCAAAAGCAAACGGCGTTTACACGCGCTTATAAATGCCTTGCCGCGGCGGGTGAGCTTTCTGAGGCGGCACGGGAGCTTCGCTTCTCCTGCGCTGACAAGGTTAGCATAGCCGCGCTTGCGGCAAACATTGCCGCACAGCTTACGCCGTCACGAAGAATGCGAACGCCACTCAGCGCTGTGGGAATGAGAGGGAGCTTTTACCACGATAGCTTTCGTGTAGCGGCGGCGCATTGCATAGGCGTCAAGGATAATGACGGGTGCAAGGTAGGCGAGCTTTTCTTCGGCGCTGTAAGAGATGCGCTCGGCGGTAATTGCCGCTGGTCGCCCGACCTTTTACTGCCACAGCTTTGTGAGGGGCTTATCGCAGGGGATACAGCCGTAATCGGTGCTATAGCCGAGGATAAGCGCACGGTAGATATTTCTCATCTTGTTGACGAGGGTGCATACGAAAGGGTCTGGCGCGAGGAAAGTGCGCTTGAAGCGGCAAAGGAAATGGCGTTTTCCTCGGCGAAGTCGGCGTTTGCCGAGGCATCTGCTGCGCATTTTGCCCTTGAGGAAATATACTCCGCCGCTATGGATTTTTCAAAAAAAGAGGAGTATAGCCGTTATCTTTGCAAACACGTTCTTGCATAACGCCTAATTTTATGATAAAATTAAAGGGCTGACAGCGTCAGCCCTTTGAATTTTTATAAATTACTTTTTAAGACCGTTAACGATAGCCTCGGTGTCGCGGCAGATCACAAGCTCCTCGTCGGTGGGGATAACGTAAACTGCAACCTTGGAGTCGTCAGCGGAGATCTTGACCATATTGCCCTGACGGAGAGTCTTGTCGTTGACTTCCTTGTTGAGCTTAATACCGTAGAACTCCATATCCTCGCAGATGATCTCACGAAGTCTGGGGTTGTTCTCGCCAAGACCTGCGGTGAAAACAACTGCGTCAAGACCGTTCATGATAGCGGAATATCCGCCGATGAACTTCTTGATCTGGTGCTTGAGCATATTAACTGCAAGATTTGAGGTTTCGTAGTTGGGATCGGAGGGACCGTTGGCAATAGCCGCCTCAAGGTCACGGGAGTCAGAGGAGAAGCCCTTGGTAAGACCAATGTAGCCGCACTTCTTGTTCATATAGGAAGCAACCTCGTCCGCGCTCATATTTTCCTTCTGCATAATGTAAGGAACGATAGCGGGGTCGATATCACCGCAACGAGTGCCCATAAGAACGCCCGCAAGGGGAGTGAAGCCCATGGATGTATCCATGACCTTGCCGTCCTTTACAGCGGAGATGGACGAGCCGTTTCCGATGTGGCAGGTAACGATCTTCGTGCCCTCAGCCTTGCCGCCGAGGAGCTTTATCATCTCACCTGCAACGTAGCGGTGCGAGGTGCCGTGTGCGCCGTAGCGACGAATGCCGTACTTTTCGTACATATCGTAGGAAAGTCCGTACATATATGCCTCGGGAGCCATCGTCTGGTGGAATGCGGTATCAAATACAAGCACCTGAGGAACGTTCTCCATAACTGCAAGACAGCCGCGAATGCCCTGAAGGTGTGCGCCCGTGTGAAGAGGAGCGTAGTCGTAGCAAAGTTCAAGCTTTGCAAGAACGTCATCGTTAAGGAGCATAGACTCGGAGAAATAGTATCCGCCGTGGACTATTCTGTGACCTACTGCCTCGATCTCAGCCATATCGGCGATAACGCCGATCTCAGCATCGGTGAGAGCGTCGATTACGATGCGAACTGCATCGGTATGGGTGGGGATAGCAAGATCCTTCTGAGTGCGAGTACCCTTGATGAGATTTTTGTGATCAAGAACACCGATCTCCTGACCGATACGCTCGCAAATACCCTTTGCGGCAACGGTGTAATCAGCGGTATCAAAGAGCTGATATTTAAGTGAGCTTGATCCTGCGTTAACAACGAGAAGTTTCATAAAAAATCCTCCTATGAATTTCAAAATACATTTTATTATACACCAAAAAATATACTTTTTCAATACTTTTAACGTAAAAAGCGGATAATTTCACATAAAGAGGTAAAAAATGAAGACGGTCGGCATAATTTGCGAGTACAATCCTTTTCATTCGGGGCACGAATATATGATAAACGAGCTTCGCCGCGGCGGAGCGGAGAACATAATATGCGTTATGAGCGGAAACGCCGTGCAAAGGGGTGAGCTTGCTATTCTTCCAAAGGACAGGCGCGCCGCGGCGGCAGTTACGTCGGGCGCGGACGCAGTGTTCGAGCTTCCTTACCCGTGGTGCGCCGCGAGCGCGGAGTTTTTTGCAAGGGCGGGCGTGTACGCACTCGCCGCGCTCGGCGTTGATACTATCGCATTTGGCTCGGAATGCGCCGATGCCGAGGCGCTCAGCGCGGCGGCGCGCCGCGCCGCACGCCTTTTGCCGAGCTCGGCAGAGGAGCGAGGGGCGACGGGAAGCGCCGAGGAGTATTTTAACGCATTGGGAGATATCAAGCCGAACCCCAACGATATTCTCGCAGTCGAGTATCTGAAGGCGGTGTTTAAGATGAAGCTGCCGCTTGATTTTCAGGTGATACGCCGCGTCGGCGCAGGCTATAACGACAAAGATAAGGGAGATGGCTATCCTTCGGCAACTGCCGTGCGTGCCGCCCTGCTTGCGGGAGAGGAATATTTCGGACTTCCCGTCGCCTCGGCGGCGACGCTTGACGCGGCGCTTGCAAGCGGCGAAGCCCCCGTTAGCATTAAGAACGCAGAGGCGGCAATGCTCGCCTTCTGGCGAATGGCAAGGGATAACGATGCTCTTTCCGCGCTCGCCGAGTGCGGCGGCGGAGTGGCAGGGCGGCTTCATTCCTGCGCATCAAAGGCATCGAGCGCAGAGGAGCTTTTTGCCCTTGCCGCCACTAAAAAATATACGAACGCACGCCTTCGCCGCGCCGCGCTTTTCGGAATGACGGGCGTTACCTACAGCGACCTTGACGCGCTTCCCGCGTATCTCAATCTCCTTGCCGTCAACAAGAACGGTCGCGCGTTCGTCAGCGCCGCCAAGCGCCGCGGAGAGATAGAAATAGTCACCAAGCCCTCGCGCATTCCTGACGGTGATGCCGCGCGCAGACAAAGCGAGCTTGCGAGAAATCTTGACGCGATATACACGCTTGCGATGCCCCAAAAGCGCGAAAACGGCTTTTTTCTCACCAAGTCCCCCTTTATCGAAGGAAATATCTAAAAAATTGATTGACTTATTTCAGAAAATGTGATACAATATACTGAACTATAATCTATAACTATGCTCACAGGAGGAAAAAATGGCAAAAACAGAAGAATTTGCACCGGTAGAGGGAAAGTACCTGAAGTATATGGAGCAGCCCCTCGTCCGTGAAGGCAACACGATTTGCTATGGCGATAAAAGCGAAAAGTGCTTTTTGATCCTTGAGATCATGTCATATAAGGAGCAAAACGGACACAATCTGCCCGATAAGATATTTATTCAGGTGGTTGAGTCGGAGGATCCGTCCAAGATAGTAAAGCAGGGTGAGAAGGAAGGCCTTCACAACGCGCTTACAATGGGTATGATCTGGCTTGAAAGAGCTAACAGACAGTAATCAAAATGATGAAAAGTAAAAAAATAAGGAATACGCTTCGGCTTGCGGTCGCGTTGCTTCTTGCTGTGGTTATGATGACCTCGGCTGGATGCAGCTCAGGCTTTTTCAGCGGCGGAGTCACAACGCCGCAGGACGGCACCTCGTCGCCCGACGTGACCACAAAAGCGCCGATAGAGGACACAACTGCTCCGAACGCAGATGAAACGACCGATCCCATAGGTGAAATTACCACTCTTCCGCCCGAGGATACCACGTCACCCGGGCCTGACGTGCCTCCCCCTACGTATATCGATCCGCTTACGGGACTTGAGGGACTTAAGAACGTTACGAACGTCCGCCCAATAGCCATCTTTTACGACAACGTAAGCTCTGCCGCACCTCAAAGCGGTATTGCAAAGGCGGACGTGCTTATCGAGGTAATGGTCGAGGGCGGCATTTCAAGACTTATCGCCATTACTAACGACTACGATAACAATACGGACGTTTTCGGCCCGATACGCTCGGCTCGTCCCTATATGGTGGAGCTTTCAGCGGCGTTCGACTCATTGATGGTTGGCGCGGGCTACAGCGATCAGGGCTACGCCTCTATCGTAAATAACGGTCTGCAGTATATCAACGGTACTCACGACAGATATGCAAGCTCTTGGTTCTTCCGCGATCCCGAGAGGGTAGCGAACTTCGGTTACGTTCATTCCCTTATGATAACCTCAAAGGGGATAAAGCAGATGGCTCAGATCAATAGCTTTGATACCACGCTTGGTAGCATTCCGAAGAATTTCTCGTTCGTTCAGCAGGGCAAAAACGTTGCGCTCAACGGCGGACGCTCCACCCACGTAATACTGTCGTATTCAAATTATCAGCAGGTGCAGTTCATATACAGCGCGTCAACGGGTACATATTACCGCTATCAGTTCGGTGATAGAGCGCATCTTGACGCCGAAACGGGCGAGCAGCTCAATTTCAAGAACCTTTTCGTCCTCTTTACTCCGACGGCAAAGATCGAGGGAGATACCGAGGGCAGGCTTGACGTTGAAACTGTCGGAAGCGGCACGGGATACTATATCACGGGCGGCAAATACGCGGAGATAAAATGGACGCGCAATTCAGAAACGGGTGCGTTTAAGTTCACGACTCCAAGCGGAATGACGCTGACTGTAAACAGAGGCACGAGCTTTATAGCAATGGTTGACGAAACGCTCAAGGATACGAGCGCGATAAATCTCAATTTCAGACTTGGCTAAAATAATCGTTGCGCCGCAGAAAACTGCGGCGCAACAAACCGTAAAACCTTTGAAAGCGTCTTTTTTGAGTTGGGGATAAATATAGATTTCGCAGATTTCTATTGACAAACGCTTGCAAATATGATAAAATCTACCGTGCGACGCAAAAGCGGAGCAGAGAATAATGGGATGTCGCCAAGCGGTAAGGCACGAGACTTTGACTCTCGCACGCGTCGGTTCGAATCCGGCCATCCCAGCCATGATGAGTGTCTGATTTAGATGCAGGCACGAAAAAACGAGAAAAGCGGAGATTTCGAGAGATTTCTCCGCTTTTTTCGACTCTGAAGTTTTTCGAAATTTTGTAGATGCATTTCGGGC
>JAFXAC010000044.1 GCA_017522125.1 Clostridia bacterium
GCGGACGGGCGCGGCGGCGAGATACGGGCGGCAATGAAACGCGCAATAGCATACGCGCTCATCTTCGGTGTCGGAGCGTCGTTTTTGCTCCTTTTACTTTCAAAGCCGCTTGCGCTTTTTTGGCTGAAGGAGGATCGTGTTATTCTCTCCCTTCGGCTTTTTGCCATCTCTTTACCCGCAATATCTGTCTGCTCTGCGCTTAACGGATATTTCTCCGCCGTGCGTCGCGCGTGGAAAAGCGCGAGTGTGGGGCTTGTCGAGCAGGCGGTAAAGATATACGCTACAGCCGCACTGCTTACGCGCATTTTGCCGCGCGGCGCAGAATACGCCTGCGCCGCTATCGTCCTTGGCGGTGCGCTTGCGGAGGTGCTGTCGTGCGGCGTTTCGCTTACGCTTTATCTTTTAGACACCCGAAGGCTATCGAGGGGCGGCGTAACGCGTGAGTCGGCGCGCCGACTCACGCGCCGACTTTTCGGCATCGCTATGCCTGTGGCACTCAGCACATACGTTCGCTCGGGCTTGACTACGGTGGAGCATATCCTTATCCCCGCGGGGCTTATAGCCTTCGGCGCGACGAGATCCGAGGCGCTTGCCGAATACGGAATAGTAAGCGCAATGGTGCTGCCGCTTGTAATGTTTCCCTATGCGTTTATAAACTCGTTCACGGGGCTTCTTGTGCCAGAAATCGCAGGCGCAGCCTCGCTTTCCCACAAAAAAAGAATATCGTATATCGCCCTCAGAAGCTGGCGACTCACCATTCTTTTCGGTCTTGCCACGGCGGGAATAATGGCAGTTTGCTCCTCGTCGTTCGGACTACGCCTTTACGATAACGCGAGGGCTGCCGAATACATTTTAGCCATCGCGCCGCTTTTACCCATTATGTATCTTGACACGGTCACGGACTCGATGCTAAAGGGTCTCGGAGATCAGGTTTTCACGATGAACGTGAACATCGTTGACGCGGCGCTGTCGGTAATACTCGTCTATTTTCTCGTGCCGCGATTCGGGATCTACGGCTACGTTGCGGTGCTTTATATCAGCGAGCTTATCAATTTTTCGCTCAGCGCAGTGCGGCTTATCACGAGAGCTCAGATGTCTTTCAAGGCGTTCAAATGGGCTGTACTACCACTCGTCTGCCTTGTTATATCGTCAAGAATATGTTGTTTTGTATTTCAATTTATTCCCCTAAATTCCCTTCCGACGTGGCTTTCGATAACCGTGCAGGGCGTGGCGGTTTTAGCAATATTTGTCCTGTCATCCATAATAACGGGTGCGATAGACAAGGAGCTTATTTCGTGGGTAAAGGAAACGGTAATTCCACAAAAAGAAAACCGAGTCGGGTAAACCCGACTCGGTTTTCTTTAGCGTCTGTACGGCTCTATATTTCCGTTTTCCATAACGAATATTCTGTCCGCGCGCTCGGCGATGGAGAGGTCGTGCGTGACCATAACGAGAGTTTGCCCGAGAAGCTCCTTCGTTTGGATCAGCAGCTCAAGCACCTCGTCGGCGTTCTTGCGGTCGAGATTTCCCGTAGGCTCGTCGGCAAAAACGACCTGAGGGCGGTTTATCAGCGCACGGGCAATGGCGACTCTCTGCTGCTGTCCGCCCGAAAGCTCGCTCGGCAAGTGGTGTAGGCGGTCTGCAATTCCAAGAGTCGTAACGAGCTTTTTGAGGTGCTGCTCGTAGCTGAGATCGGGCTTGTTGCACATCAGCGTCGGCACGAGAATATTTTCAAGCGCGGTAAACTGCGGAATGAGGTTGTGGTTTTGGAAGACCATTCCGAGAAAATTTCCGCGGAAGCGGCTGAGCTCGTCGGCAGACATCGTCGAAAGGTTGTTCCCTCTGACTATGACCTTGCCGTGATTGGGGCGGTCAAGCCCCGCGCAAATGTGCAAGAGCGTGGATTTTCCCGATCCCGACGCTCCTATAATGGCAACGAACTCTCCGTCAAAAACACGGAAGGTGGCGCGATTCACCGCCGTAACGACGGTATCGTATTGCTTGTATTGCTTGATGATATCCTCGGTTTCAAGTATTATTCTTCTTTCTTCCATATCTTTCACTCCGTTCTTGATCTTTTTTCAGCCTCGTCGACCTCGCGGCAATATTTACGAAACGGCAAATAGGTGGCAACCACGGCGCAAACGGCGTTAAGAATAGCACAAACGGCGTATGCGAGTGGTGATATTGCAAAGTTGAAGCGAACGCCCGAAATTACGCCGATAGCGGCAAGCTTCTCGTTGAAAAGCACGAAAACAAGATAGCAAACGAGCGTGGACAGCGCAGTAGCAAGCACGCAAGCGGGGATGGCAAGCATCACTCCCGACGCAAGATACTGCTTTTTCATTGCCGCGCGGTCTGCACCAAATGCAGAGAGCATCATATTTTCCTTGCGGCGCTTTTTAGCAAAGGCGGACTGTGAGAAGAACCAAATAAGCGGTGCGGTAAGCATGATAGCCACGGCGCAGGTTCGAAGAGCATTCTGATATCCACACCTTTCGTCAACTGCCTTGTAAAGGTCGGAATAGGTGTCGTTGACACTTCCGCCGCAGATCGCCGCCATGCGGCGTACCGCCGCGTACGCGGTTTGCTTTTCAGCGGGGGAAAGGTCGGGCTCAAGATATATTTGCGCTTCCGATACGCCGAGACTCTTTCCCGTGATATCCGAAAACATCGCAGGGGACATTCCTATAGTATACTCGCCGTCCGTGTCGGCAAAGTCCACGACCGCGCCGACGGTTAGCTCAAGGTATGCAAAATCATACGCTTCAAGCTGTTGGGTGAGTATGTATTTTTTATCGTTGCGCGAGGTATCTATACTTCCCGATTGTTCCGCAAAAACAGCAATAATTATCTTATCACCAACCTCGAAGTCAAGATCTCTTGAATTGTTGATATACTCGCTGACCACGACGGTATTCGGCTCGTTCAGCGCGGAACGAGGATCGCCCTCCACGCTCCAAAGTCCGTTTTTCTCTGCGGTGCTTATCATAAACTCATCAAGAGAAAGGAACTTAAAATTGTTATCCGCTCGAAGAGATTCGTCATACGCCGCGGGCACGGTGTTTGAATAGTTATCAGCAGCCTGATTGCGGCTTATCACGGCGTGCGCGCCGATGCCTATCGCGCTGACGGAGTTCTCCCAAAGAACATAGTCTATGCCTTGTGTTTCGGCTAATTCTTCGATGTCATAAGCGTCAAGTCCGCCCTCTCCCGCCGATATTGTATAAGCGGGCACAGGGGTATTTGCGCTCTTGATCATCATATCCGAAAGGAAGTTACCAAGAAAAAAAAACGTGCTGAACGCGACCGCAGAGGCGAGGAGATTTATGTAGTACCGCCTAAATCGCAAAAAGCTCAAAAGCTCGTAATGGAATGGGTATTTTTTGCCAAACATACGCTTGGAGCGTCTCGGTGAAGAAACGAGATTTGAGTTATCCTCCGCCTTTAAAAGATTAATAGGTGCCTTTACGGACAGTATTTTCACAGATGGCAACACCGCAACCAAAACAACAATAAATGTCCAAAGCATAGCAAGCGGTATTCTGTCCCACTCAAGTGCAAACGCGCCGCCCGAAAGTCCTATTGTTAGCGCGGACACTCCGATGCCGAGGATCGCGGCGGGCAAGAACGTGATGACCGCTATCGCAAAAAGCTCCCACCCTGCCGTTTCAAGCAGCTTTTCAAAATCCGCGCCGAAGGACATATACACTCCGTATTTGAATTTGTAGTGGTTCGTCCTTATAAGGAACAGCGCAAGCAGCATAAACGCAGAGATCGCGCCCGCAACTATTATAACGACCGTTTCAAAGGCTTTGCTTGCAAGCCGCCCTTCTTCGTAATCCACGGCGGGCGAGTACCTGACGCTCGTTCCCTCCTTGTCAAGGGAATATTTCAGTACTATAAAATCGCAATCTGCTCGATTGTTTTCGGGAAGCGTGAATTTGACCGAATACAGCTTTTCGCCCATTACGGTGTACGCCTCGGCATCATACGATACGTAACCGCGATATTGCTCCTCGCGGGCATCGGCAACGAGCAATTCCCGGTTATAGATATCGAACCATTGCTCCTGCGTATAGCCCTCCACGGCAAAGGTCCAATCGGCAAGCGACGAAGCCTCCGCCCGCGCCGTTGCGTCGCGGGAGTCAAAAACCGTGACGGACGACCAAAATATGAATTGAGTAGCTATGAGCGCAATAAAGAAAACCGCGTACTCGCGCCTTGCGGATATGACGTTTTTGAAGGCGTGCTTTACGTTGCTCGGCGCAAAAAAGCGTCGCAAAAATCGCCCCGCTCGCCGCAAAGCGTCGACAGGCGTGTAACGCACGTATTTATGGTCTACGTATCTTCCTAACTTCATTTGTGCCTCCTTGAGCCTCAGCCGTAATAGCGCAGGCTGGCGACCACCTTTCCAAGGATAATAACTTTATCGGTAATTATCGGCTTCATTGCGGGATTTTCGGGCTGTAGGCGGTATTTTCCGTTTTCCTTGAAAAATCGCTTGACGGTAGCTTCGTTCTCTATCATAGCCACCACAATCTCGCCGTTTTCGGCATAATCGCGCCTGTCAACTATGACCGTATCGCCGTCGAAAATGCCCGCGTTTATCATACTCTCGCCCCTTACGCGAAGGGCGAAGAGATTTTCCGCGCGACATCCCACGTCCGACGCGTCAAACGCCACGTAGCCGCCGAAATCCTCCTCGGCAAGAATGGGCTCGCCCGCGGTAACTCTGCCGAGAAGCGGAACTCCGCTTCGCATTCTTTCGGTCGGCAGCGTGATGGCGCGGCTCTTGCCGTCGGTCTTGCTTATGAGTCCCTTTTGATTAAGGCGGGCAAGGTATTGATGAACGCTTGAGGTGCTTTTCAGCCCTACGGCGTTCATTATATCGCGCACACTGGGCGCGTATCCCTTTTCCTCGGTAGAGCTGACTATGTATTCGTATATCTGCCTTTCCCTGCTGTTCATTTCAACACGCTCCTTTATGTCTGTGCCTTGATTATAGCATATTTTTTGCCGATATGCAAACAATTGTTCGAAAAAACTTATTAAAATTTTGCATTTTTTCAAAAACCCCTTGCGTTGCGCGTTTTTTTATAGTATAATATGATAGATATTTTTGTTTTTCAAGGAGAACATATGATGACAAACAACAAGTTCGTACTTAATTGGATCGACGAGATGGCGGCTATGACGAAGCCCGACAAGATCGTCTGGATAGACGGAAGCGACGCTCAGGCTGAGGCTCTCCGCGCCGAGGCTTGCTCCACGGGCGAGATGTTCAAGCTCAACGAGGAGCTTCTTCCCAACTGCTATCTGCACCGCACCGCAGTAAACGACGTTGCTCGCGTTGAGGGCAGGACCTACATCTGCACCGAAAAGCAGGAGGATGCAGGTAACATCAACAACTGGATGGCTCCCGCAGAGATGAAGGAAAAGCTCTTCAAGCTCTACCGCGGCTCGATGAAGGGACGCACCATGTACGTTATCCCCTACTCCATGGGTGTTGTCGGCTCCGACTTTGCTAAATACGGCATCGAGCTTACCGACTCCATCTACGTTGTTCTTAACATGCTCATTATGACTCGCGTCGGCACGAACGTGCTTGAGGCACTCGGTGACAGCCCCGACTACATCAAGGGTCTTCACGCAAGAGCTGACATCGACGAGGAGAACCGCTATATCACCCACTTCCCCGAAACTAACGAGATAATGTCCGTTAACTCCGGCTACGGCGGAAACGTGCTTCTCGGCAAGAAGTGCTTCGCACTCCGCATCGCGTCCTTCCTCGGACGCAAGGAAGGCTGGATGGCTGAGCATATGCTCATTCTCGGCGTTGAGTATCCCAACGGCGACATCAAGTACATCTGCGCCGCATTCCCCTCCGCTTGCGGTAAGACCAACCTCGCAATGCTCATTCCTCCCGCAATCTACCGCGAGAAGGGCTACAAGGTATGGTGCGTCGGCGACGATATCGCTTGGCTGCGCATAAACCCCGAGGACGGCAAGCTCTACGCCGTTAACCCCGAGAACGGCTTCTTCGGCGTTGCTCCCGGTACTAACGAAAAGTCCAACCCCAACGCGCTCCACACTTGTATGCGCGATACCATATTCACCAACGTCGTTCACAACACCAAGGACAACACCGTTTGGTGGGAAGGCCTTGACAACAATCCTCCCCAGCCCGGCTACGCTATCGACTGGAAGGGCAATCCTTGGGATTGCACCAAGTACGACAAGAAGGATAAGTCCACCTGCGGCGCACACCCCAACTCCCGCTTTACCGCGCTCGCAAAGAACTGCCCCTGCATCTCCTCCGAGTTCAACAGCCTTAAGGGCGTTCCGATCAGCGCGATCGTATTCGGTGGCAGACGTGCAAAGACCGCTCCTCTGGTATACCAGTCCACAAGCTGGCAGAACGGTACTTTCGTTGGTTCTATCATGGCCTCCGAGACCACTGCGGCAGCCGCAGGCGCTGTCGGCGTAGTTCGCCGCGATCCTATGGCAATGCGTCCCTTCGTCGGCTACAACATGGGCGACTACTGGGCACATTGGCTTGAGATGGGCAAGAGAATCCCCAACGCTCCCAAGATATTCCACGTTAACTGGTTCCGCACCGACGACGAAGGTCACTTCATCTGGCCCGGATTCGGCGACAACCTCCGCGTTCTCGATTGGATCCTTGCTCGCTGCGAGGATAAGGTTGAGGCTGACCTTACCGCTATCGGCTACGTTCCCAAGGCTGAGGATATCAACATCGAGGGACTTGAGGACGTTACCCTTGACACCATCAAGGAGCTTGTCAGCATCGACAAGGCTTCTTGGATCGACGACATCGCCAACATCAAGGAATTCTACGCTCTCGTTGGCGACCGCGTTCCCGCCGAGCTTTACGACGAGCTTTCCGCACTTGAGGCAAGACTCAAGGCGTAAAACCAAAACCCGTGGGGTTAAAAATACGGCATATCTCGAAAGAGTATGCCGTATTTTTCATTTACGCCACAAACGCAGCTCGTCGAAAAGCAATATAGCACGGATCGCCCCAAGCCTCCCTTGCATAAAGGGAGGCTTGGGGCGATCGGCGTTCAACGTTTATAAATCGGGGGCTACCGATAAATAAACGCGTTTTACAAAAAATTCAAATCAGGTCTTTGATAAAAATGCAATTCCAAATCCGAACGTGCATATCGCTATTCCAAAAAAGATAATTGCTCTAGCAAAAAAATCAAAAGCACCGATGCAATTCTCATCATTGTCCAAATATGAAATGCGAGGGAATGCCTTAAGATAAACCACCCAAGAGCTACTCGGTATTTCGTGCGGCTTTCTCCAAAAATCCAAAACACATATATAAATTTTGTTATTTACATTATATAGGTACTTTGATTTTGTCAAATGCTTTATTGTAAAAGCAACTCTTGGAGGACCGTCATATTTTCCCAAGCCGCCCCAAACCGCAACGTCTTTTTTGTATTTAGCGCCACACAGCTTGCCAAGCGTTCTACCCGCTTTGTGCGGTAATTTTTCAAATATCAAATAAGCCCCCAAATATAGTCCCGCCGTCAATAACAAAACACCGCCCAGAATGAAAAAGCATATTCCAGCTATTCTCATAACGCATCTCCTTTTATTTACGTTTTGTCCTCAAGAAGAAAATCCCGTTTTCCCATTGCGCTCGATTTTCTCACGCCCTTGCTCTTGTGTACCGAATACACATGATCTTTCTCGTGCGCCCATTATAATAACGCAAAAACCGCAGAAAAACGATCTGCGGTTTCTGCGCTTTAAAGCTTTTATCGACAGTCCTTTTATCACGCCGATAGACAAAGGATCGCAAAATCCGTAATTCAGAACGTCGATCCGATGTAACACATTTTTATTCCTGAGCACCGCCGTTTTTGATGTCGGTCAGCTCTCTGATAAAGGATTCGATATCCTTGAACTCGCGGTATACGCTTGCAAAACGGACGTAGGCAACGTCGTCAGCCTCCTTGAGCTTGCGCATTACCATCTCGCCGATGTCACCCGACGTGACCTCCTGATGCAAGGAATTATTAAGCTCCGCCTCGATCTCCGCCGCTATGGTCTCGGCGTTGACGGGGCGTTTTTCACACGCCTTAAGAAGACCTGCCAAAAGCTTCTGACGGTCGAAAAGCTGCTTTGTACCGTTCTTTTTTATTACTATCGTCTGTACGGACTCAACGACCTCGAAGGTGGTAAATCTCTTTTGACACGCCATACACTCGCGGCGACGGCGGATGTTGTTCGCGTCTACGTTCTGACGGGAATCGATAACTCGGCTTTCAAGACAGCCGCAACTTGGACATTTCATACTTTGTTTATCCTTTTCGGGTATTTTATGCTTAAATAATAGCACATTTTTTTCGTTTTGTAAAGTTTTTTCTGAAAACTGCCTTATTTGAGCATTTTTGCCCGTCCGCCGCTAAAATCCTCCGCCACGTATTTAAGCGAGCAGGGCGTGACAAGACCCGCCACGATAACGTCGAACATCTCTACCGCCGCAAGCTTTTCCGTGCCAAAATAATAGGCACTGCTCTCCCCGCCGCCCGAAACGTTTATGGCGTATCGCCTTGCGCCCGACCTGCGCACCTCGTAAAGACGGTAGAACACCTCCTTGCCGAGAATAATGCGCACCTCGCCCTTTATCTGCACTATGCTTCTAAAACGGTTTTTTCGGTATCTTTCAAAGAAAATCATCATTTTCACCTCCACGTTTTCGGCTCGTAATAAAATGATAGCACACGCATTCCTTGGAAAAATGTCAAGATTTGGGCGGGATATTTCGGTAAAAATGACAAAATGCAAATGTTTTCTCCGTTTTTCAAGGCGTATTTTTTCATTTTTTATCCATTTATGTATTTTTTTGAATAATTATTCATTTTATGTAATTTGAGTTTTTGTTTTTTCCGCAGACTGCACAAAGGGCGGTGCCATTATTTACCGATGGAAAATGCATAAAACGTGTGATATAATGAAAAAAACGTATAATTTGCACTATTTTGATGAATATTTTGGAAATATTCATTTTGAAGGGAGAAGCTATGAGAGAAAAAAAGCTCTGCATAAGTGATTTTGAGCTTGCGGTATCACAGATAAGCCGCCGAGCTATGCTGATATTCAGGCTTGGCGCGAGCGTGGTATGCCTTGCCCTCGCCGCGCTTATTTATTTAGCCGAAAAAGCGGCTGAGGCGGACCCCGTTGGCGCGTTTTTTTATTATTCTCCGATGGTGGAATACATAATAATGACGCTTCTCATCGTTTTTGTGGGAACGCTTCTATTCGACACAGCCGAAAGATATTACGAAAAAAACGGTTGATAAATTTGTATTTTTATTAAATATTAGAAAATTAGGCACTTCAAGCTATTGAAATTTCCGAAAAAATAGGTTATAATTAAGGTGATAAACTGTTTTTTCAAGAAAGGAGATTCACAAATGCTTGGAAAACCCTTTAACTCATTAGGTGGCCGCGAAACAAGAACCTTCCCCACAGCCGCCGATAAAGACGCTACTATCAGAGAAATTCTTGACACCGTATACGACGCGCTTGCCGAGAAGGGCTATAACCCCACAAGCCAGCTCGTAGGATACATTCTTTCCGACGACCCCGCTTATATAACCAACCACAAGAACGCGCGCAGCCTTATTTGCCGCTTTGACCGCGACGATCTGCTTGACGCAATAATAAGATACTACTTTTCTGACAAGAGCAAAGCCGAAAAATGAAATCCGCCCCCTTTGAGTTCAAGCCGCTGACCGTAAGGGCGGCAATGGACAAGGCCGTGATCGCGCTGGGCAGCTTTGACGGCTTGCACCTCGGACACAAGGCCATAATAGACACTGCATACGACCTCGCTGAGCAGCTTAACGCCTCGCTCTGCGTCTTTTCCTTTGCCACGCCGCCCGTTTCTCACGCAAATCCGCACAGGCGTATACTCCTGAGCGACAAGAGCGAACGGCTTTACCGCTTCGGCGCGATGGGCGCAGACCTTGCGATATTCGCGGATTTTTCGGAGATAAAGGATATGAGCCCCGAGGATTTCATCGAAAAGATGCTGATAGGGCGTTTTAATGCGATCGCTACGGTTTGCGGCTTTAACTTCTGCTTCGGTAAAGACCGCAGCGGCACTCCCGAGGTATTAAAGCGTTATTTTGGAGAGAACGCAGTATGCGTTGACGCCGTTATGCACGGCGACGCCCCCATAAGCTCCAGCCGCATTCGCGCACTTATTGAGAACGGCAACGTCGAGCAAGCCGCTGAAATGCTCGGCTCGCCATATTCCATAGCCCTGCCCGTTTCCGAGGGGCGCGGCGACGGAAGAAAGCTCGGCTTTCCAACTCTCAATCAATTCCCACCCGAAAACAGGCTTGTGCCGAAATTCGGCGTATACGCCACCCGTACCTACCTCCCCGACGGACGAAAGGTCTTGTCCGTAACCGATTGCGGCACGGCTCCGACGCTTGACTCGCGGCAAATGGTGCGCGTTGAAACACACATGCTTGACACCTCGGCAAACCTTTACGGCAAGACCGTTAAGGTGGAATTTTTGCGCTACTTGCGCGGCGAGATGGTGTTCCCGAGCGTCGAGGCCCTGACTCGTCAGGTAAACGAGGACATCGAAGCCGCACGCGCCGTTTTTGCGGAAAATAATTAAACTTACAGGATAATCAAATGAAACCCAAAAGGTGCTTCGCCACAAGAAGGCTCGTGGCGTTTTTCTGCTGCACGTGTCTGCTTTTTGCTTTACTCATCGGAGTACGTGCGGGCGCAGAGGAGCTTTCCGATCTCCCTCTTGATATGGCAAAAACGATCTACCTTTATAATATAGAAAATAAAATCCCCATAGTTGAGAAAAACTGCGATGCGCTGATCTATCCCGCCTCCACGGTAAAAATAATGACGGGAATAGTGGCAATAGAGCATCTTGCCGCAAGGCTTGATGAAAAGGTGGCGATCCTACCCGAAATGCTTACAAGCGTTGTGGGACAACAGACTAATTGGCTGACACCCGGCGAATATCCAACGGTGCGCGATCTGCTCTACCACGCTATCTGCGGCGGCTACAACGACGCGATAGCCATAATAACGCACATCGTTTCGGGCGGCGAGGCATCCTTCGTTTCCCTGATGAACGAGCGCGCGAAGGCGCTTGGTATGACGAGCACCGTTTACACCAACGCAACGGGCGTACACGATCCCGCGATGGTAACGACCGCAAGGGACGTTGCCACACTTGCGCTTACCGCATATAAGGTGCCGCTTTATATGGAGATATCGTCGGCGCAATCCTACGAAACCGAGGGGCTCTCGACAAAGCGCGATTTCGCCAACAGAAACTACCTTTTATCTAAGCTGAGGTCGCAAAGATACTACAATAAGCTGTGTCGGGGTATTAACGCAGGCTTTACCGTTCAGGCGGGCGAGTGCGTGGTAACGGTTGCACAGTCAGGCTCTCTCTCCTACCTTTCCGTAGTTATGGGAGGTATGACCGATATTAACGGAAACAACTCGTCCTACAGCCTCACCAACAAGCTGATAAGCTGGGCGTTCAAAACGTTTGAATATAAAGAGATCCTGAAAAAGAGTGACATAATCGCCGAGCTTCCCGTTGAAATGTCCTCCGACAACGAAAGCGTGCTTGTCGTTCCCGAAAGCTCGATGTCGTTCTTCCTCCCAAAGGACGCTGAGGTCGGTAAGGATATAATCATCGACTACACACTGACCGTGGATTCCCTGACGGCGCCCGTCACCGAGGGGACGTCGGTGGGCTTTATCTCCGTCATCAGAGGCGACGAGGTGCTTGGCACTGTAAACCTCGTAACTAAATTTTCGGTCGCAAAAAGCGAGTGGCTATATTTCCTTGAGTGGATACGGGGAATAACGCAAAGCCGTGTTTTCATAGCAAGCGTAGTAAGCGGCATTATCATTACCGCGGCTTATATTATTATAAAATCCGCCCACAAGGCATCAAGATCGAGCAAGCTTGGAAATTACCGTTGGTAAGCGTTTTTCGAGCATTGTTTTTACAAATTCATCAAAAATTCAGACAGCGTACTTGACATTTTGGAAAAAAAGGGATATAATAACCAAGATGTTCTATCGCAAATGCCATTGGCAAATGCCGATATTATGTAAAATCAGGATTAAATTTTTGGAGGATATCACAATGTTTGAACAATTCAAAGCGCTTCTCGTTGACGAGCTTCAGGTCGAGGAAGACAAGATAACCCTTGACGCAGAGCTGTCGGGCGACCTTGGCATCAATTCCATCGAGCTTGCAGAACTTGTAATGCGTTGCGAGGAAACCTTTAGCATTGACATCGATGACAACGACATACACAATTTCGTTACCGTAGGTGACGTTGTAAACTATCTCGAAAGCATCAAATAATTTCATTATAATTGAGCAGAAAAGCGGTTTTTAAAAACCGCTTTTCTGCATATTTGCCCCCGCGACTCAGTAGAATTTACGGGGGTGATATTTCTATGAACGAAAAGAAAAGCAAGGGCCTTACGACCGTTGCGATTTTTCTGATTTTCGCGTTGCTTTTTGCGCTATTTTGCATACTCGGCGCTTTCCTCCCGTCAAGGCTTTCGCGCGAAAGCTCGGCAAGCGCCGAGATACCTACGGTGCTTATTGATGCGGGACACGGAGGCGAGGACGGCGGAGCGGTTGCCAAAAGCGGCGTATGCGAAAAGGATATAAACCTAAAGATCTCTGCTATGCTCGGTGATATTTTCAGCGCCGCAGGATACTCCGTGGTGCAGACGCGCACGGAGGATAAACTGCTTTACGACAGAAATGCGGATTTCAAGGGGCGCAAGAAAATACTTGATATGGCGGCACGGCTCGACACAGCGAACACCTGCGGCGCACAGCTTTTTATAAGCATACATATGAACTCCTTTCCGCAAGAAAAATACCGTGGACTTCAAGTCTACTACTCGCCAAACCACAAGGACTCCGAGGCTGTTGCAAAAGCCATACAAGCGCTTGCAAAATCCGAACTTCAGCCCGAAAACGATCGAGCCGTGAAGCCGTCGGCAGGTAAGATATACCTCTTGGACAAAATAAAATATCCTGCCGTGCTTGTTGAATGCGGTTTTTTGTCAAATCCCGACGAGGCGGCTCTGCTTTGCGACAACGACTATCTGCAAAGGCTTGCGCTCGTGATATTCGCCGCCGCAAGCGAAAATATGGACGGATATTCCTCATCTCTTGGCTGATGCACTTGACGGGCCGCCATTTGTGGTGTATAATATAAAAAAACTTTAAGGAAACGAAAATGGGGCGTCTTAAATCTGTTTTTATATGCTCAAATTGTGAATTTGAAAGTCCCAAGTGGCTTGGTAAATGCCCGAAATGCGGGGCTTGGAACTCCTTTACGGAGGACGTTATCGACACCTCTCCCGAGAAGAACGCGCAGGAGATAAAGCGCGGCTCGGGCGTCGGCACGGATGCGCGTGCGCTCCCGCTTGACGAAATGTCGCAGGACGAATGCATTCGCTCCCTTACGGGACTTTCCGAGCTTGATCGCGTGCTTGGCGGCGGTCTTGTGCGCGGCTCAGTCGTGCTTCTGACGGGTGAGCCCGGAATCGGTAAATCCACCCTTTTGCTCCAGATAAGCGGCATTCTCAGCGAGAGTCGACGCGTGCTTTATATATCGGGAGAGGAATCGGGCGGTCAGCTCAAGCTGCGTGCCAAGCGCCTTGGCGTTGACGGCAAGGAGCTTTTCGTCCTTACCGAAACCAACGTCGACAAGGTGCTGCGTGAGGTCGACCGAGTAAAGCCCGAGGTGGTCATCGTGGACTCGGTGCAGACAATGTATTCTCCTCTTTCCTCGTCCTCACCGGGAAGCGTCACTCAGGTAAGAGAGGCGGCGCTGTCCTTTATTGCAAAGGCGAAGAACGACAACATCTCCGTCATCCTCGTCGGTCACGTTAACAAGGAAGGCTCTATAGCGGGTCCGAAGCTGCTTGAGCATATGGTCGATGCCGTTTTGTGCTTTGAGGGCGACCATCAGCAAGCATACAGAATAATCCGCGCGGGCAAGAACCGCTACGGCTCGACGAATGAGATTGGTGTTTTTGAAATGACCGACAAGGGGCTTTGTCAGGTGCCGAATCCGTCCGAGGTGCTTCTGGCGGGCAGACCGAAAAAGGTTTCAGGCAACTGCGCAGTTTGTACGCTTGAGGGCACGCGCCCGATAATCGCAGAGGTGCAGGCGCTCGTAAGCCCGACCTCCTTCCCCTCTCCGCGACGCACCGTAAACGGCGTTGACTACAACAGAATGTGCCTTATCACCGCGGTGCTTGAAAAGCGCCTCGGTCTGCGCTTTTCCGCAAACGATATATATCTGAACGTCATTGGCGGTCTGCACATCGACGAGCCCGCCGCAGATATTGCCATAGCTCTTGCTATGATATCCTCTATAACGGATAAGATAGTTCCCGATGACCTCGTTGCCATAGGTGAGATAGGACTTGCGGGCGAGTGCCGCGCGGTTTCGTCGCTCGAGCAGCGTGTGCGCGAAGCGGAGCGACTCGGATTTTCACGCGTAGTCGTCCCGTACCGCAACATTGAAAAAAGGCCCATCGAATGCTCCGTAAAGCTCCTTCCCGTGAAGAGTGTTTACGAGGTTCTGATGCTTCTCGCAGACGAGGAAAAGGCAAAAGAAACGCTATAATCAAAAAGCCAACGGCTCGTTCCAGCCGTTGGTTTTTTGCTTCATTATTTTATATATACGAAAATCGTTTAACATTTGACGATTTGATTTAATTGCACAACCAACCTGTGCAACTTGCACAAAAATAGTTTTCGATATATAAAAAAATTAAACAAATTTCAAAAAATACCTTGACAATAACCATTTGCTGTGTTATCATTAACACAATGTTTTTTGTAATATTCAAGGAGATGAATTTATGAAACGATCTATCAAAAAACTCACATCGCTTTTCATGGCTGTTTGCATGATTCTTACCGCCGTGATCGTTGCTATGCCCATCACCGCATCGGCCGCAACGAACGTTTCCTCTTGGGACCAGATCACCAGCGCAACGGGTGATTACGTTCTCACGAGCAACATCAGCGTTCCCGCAGGCGCAACCTTTGCAAGCACCTTCACGGGTACTCTCGACGGTAACGGCTACACCGTAACCGTAGCTGACACCATGTTCGCCACTCTCGGCGGCGGCGCAACCCTCAAGAACTTCAAGGTCGTAGCTTCGGGTACCGTTGATTTTACCCCCGTCGCTTCCACTGTTGCGGCAGCTACCTCCTCCAACCCTATCGCTATCGAGAACGTTTCCGTTAACGTTGCTATTGACACCTCCGCAGGCGTCTCTACCGACGACGGAACCGTAGCGTCCTTCATCGCTACCGTCCCCGGTGTTACCACCTACATAGAGATGACCAACTGCGTATCTCTCGGTAAGATCGACAGCGACAACCAGGTCGGCGCTTTCATCGGAAGAACCAACGCTACCGATATGACCGCCGTTCTCATTGATTGCGTAAACCACTCCGACATCTACACCACCAACTCCTATGCAGGTGGTTTCATCGGAATGCTTGACACCAGCAAGCACACCGTTTCCTTCACTCGCTGCATCAACTACGGTGACGTTGAGGCTACGGGAAGTGACGCGGGCGGATTCCTTGCTTGTGCAAGCGGTTCCAGCAATGACGTTATCACCTTCACCGACTGTGCAAACTTCGGTGCTATCACCAACAAGAAGAGCGGCTCTACCGACGTTAAGTACAACGCCGGCGGATTCCTTCCCAGAGTCGACCTCGCTGCAAGCGTAACATTTACCAACTGCCTCAGCGCAGCTCCCACCTATACTTGCGGAACCAACTTCGCATCTTATTTCTGTAACTACAACGCAGTAGGTACTGTTACCCGTACCAACTGCTACTTCGTAGCTAACCTTCCCTCCGGATACACCTCCACCGAGTCTGCTTCCACCGCAGGAATGACTCAGGTAACCAACGCACAGCTCGCAAGCGGTGAGGTTGCTTACAAGCTCAACGGCAGCAGCCAGGTTGATCCCGATTGGTACCAGCTCATCGGCACCGACGCTGCTCCCCACCACACCGTTAACGAGGACGCTATCGTCCGTTACGACAGCGCAGCAGGTACGTACACCAACGATTACGTATATCTCGTAGCTCCCAAGTTCGACGTTACTCTTTCCGCTAACTACGGCACTTACAGCGTTTACAACTTTGCTACCGGCGAAAACGAAAACTTCACCGGTATTAAGGTAGACGTACTCGTAACCAACATCGACTCCACCCTTACCTACGGTATCGCAGGTATCGACGGTTACCTCAACTTCGACGCTTCCAAGCTCACTCCCTACTACACCACCGCTGAGGAGCTCAACGGAACCAAGGGCTCTATTAACCCCGGTCCTATCGCAAACTTCCCCACCTACACTCAGACTGTAAGCGGAGTTTCCTTCTCACTCTTCTCTGTTGAGGGTCTTTGCACCGATTACGTTGCAAACTCCGGCTCTCTCAGAATGAACTACATAATCGACGTGGACAATCACGCAGCTTGGGCAAGCAGCAAGACCGGTATCAAGACCGCCGATGCTGTTAAGCTCTCCTACTACTTCTCTGTCAACGGCACCGTAACCAATGGCGCTACCTACACCTTTGAGGTTCCTGCTAACCCCGATGCCACCACCACCGCAGAGGCTACTCTCAGAGCCCCCTACTACACCGGCTCGACCGACCAGACCGCATTCGGCACTGTTTTCGGACGCGGCGCGGAAACCACCTGCACCATCTCGACCTCTTCCAGCTACACCGTTACCTTCAAGGACTATAACGGAAACGTTCTCAAGACCGAGACCGTTGCAGCAGGCGGAAGCGCAACTCCTCCCGCTACTCCCTCGAGAGAAGGCTACGACTTTGTAAACTGGGACGGCGCATACACCAACGTTTACTCCGATACCACCGTTACCGCAGTTTATGCTATAAAGACCTACACCGTTAAGTTCGTTGATTATGACGAAACCGTGCTTTCCACCCAGACCGTAAACTACGGTGGAAGCGCCACCGTTCCCGCTAACCCCACCAGAGACGGTTACACCTTCACCGGTTGGTCGGGAACATACACTAACGTTAAAGCCGATTCTACCGTTACCGCACAGTATACTCAGAATGCAGTAGCCGCTGACTTCTTCGTATTCGCAAGCGGTGCAGACACCACAAATATTTTCATCACCGAAGATCCCGCTTACCTTATAATCAAGGGCGGACCAAGAACTGCTGCTAACTTGATAGCGCTCTTCGCTGACACCAACATTTCCATCACCAAAGCTGATGGCACCACCGCTGTAACGGGCACCACCGCTGTAGGAACTAAGTACATCATCACGTCAACCATCAATGGCACAAGCAAGTCTCTCACTATTATTGTTCTTGGTGATGTTAATGGCGATGCAAAGATTACTCGTTCTGATATAACAACTGCAAAGTTGCATTATTCCAACCAAACATTGA
>JAFXAC010000045.1 GCA_017522125.1 Clostridia bacterium
CCGGTGTAGTCCTGATATACCGCGATAAGAGAAGGAACGCCCTTGCCCTCCTGATACTGAGTTCTTACGGTATGACCGGGGCCCTTGGGAGCTACCATGATAACGTCAATATTCTTCTGGGGCTGGATGAAGCCGTAGTGAATGTTGAAGCCGTGAGCGAACATAAGAACGTCGCCGTCCTTCATATAAGGAGCAACCTGGGCGTTGTAGATATCAGCCGCAAGCTCATCGGGAACGAGCATCATAACGATATCAGCCGCCTTTGCAGCATCCTCAACCTCCATTACCTTGAAGTTGGGGTTCTTCTCGGCAAATGCTGCTGCCTTCTGCCAGTGACCGCTGCCCTGACGAAGACCTACTACTACGTTGCATCCGCTCTCCGCGAGGTTCATCGAGTGAGCGTGTCCCTGGCTACCGAATCCGATAACCGCTACGGTTTTGTCCTTTATAAGGGCAAGATTACAATCTGTGTCATAATACTTGTTGATCATTTTTCTTGTTCTCCTTTGGAGTATATTAAAATTTTATTTTTTGAAGTTAAATTAAACTGAACGGCTGCTCTATCGCCTTTTTTGCAAGGAAGTTTTTTGGAGGCGTGGAACCATTTTTTCAAAAATGGTTACACATCGCATCCTTAAAGCTCGTATGAAACGTTGCCGCGTTCCATTGCGATAGCTCCCGAACGGCAGGACTCTACGACCTTGAACTTTGCGGTGTCCTCGATAAAGCCGTCAAGACGCTGGGGAGTATCGGTAAGCTCCGCTACGATACAACCGCCGGTTCTGTCAACGATCTTCGCGCCGTAGATTCCGATAAGGCTCTGAAGCTTCTCGTTATCGGCTTCCTCCGCCGCAAATTTGATAAGAAGCACCTCGTGTATAAGGCTGAAGGTAGGCTCGACCGAGAATATCATTTTTGTTTCAATGAGCTTTCCGGTCTGCTGCATTATCTGATTGAAGAACTTTTCGTCACCGCGGGTGACTATCGTTATTCTTGAAACCTTTTCGTTTTCGGTAGGAGAAACGGTGAGCGAATCGATATTGAATCCGCGCTGAACGAAGAGAGACGCAACGCGCGCAAGCACGCCGGCATTGTTTTCAACGAAAACTACCATACACTGTTTTTTCATCGTCTTCCCTCCTATCAGTTGAAAATAGTATCGGATACCGTCTTGCCGCCGGGTATCATAGGAAGTACCTTTTCCTCACGGTCAACGACGCACTCGATCCAGACGGGACCGCTCATCGTCATAGCTTCCTTCATAGCCGCCTCGAACTCGGCAGGCGTTTCACAATGGAATCCGCGACCGCCAAAGCCCTCTGCAACCTTTACGTAATCGGTCACTCTCTCAGGCTCGCTTGACGAGAATCTTCTTCCGTAGAACGCTCCCTGCCACTGACGAACCATTCCAAGCACCGAGTTGTTGAATATAACCGTAATTACGGGAACGTTGTAGCTTACCGCCGTGCAAAGCTCATTCATATTCATGTGGAAGGAGCCGTCCCCCGTAAAGTGAACCACGGGAACGTCGGGGCGTGCTATCTTCGCGCCTATTGCCGCGCCGTAGCCGTAGCCCATCGTACCAAGTCCTCCGCTTGTAAGGAAATGATTGGGCTTTGTGTGGTGCAGGAACTGCGCCGCCCACATCTGATGCTGTCCTACGTCGGTAACGTAAACGGCATCCTCGCCCGCGATCTCACAGGCTTTCTCAATAAGGTAATGGGGCTTTAAGCAATCTTCACAATCGGTTGGCTTATAATCGTCGCCGCGCCAAAGCTCGATCTGCTTTTCCCAAGCCTCATGCTTTGCGGGCTTTACGTGCTTGAGAAGCTCGGTCAAAACCTCCTTTACGTCACCTACGATACTGTAATCAGCCGTTACGTTCTTGCTGATCTCGCTGGGGTCTATATCAATGTGAACTATTCTCGCGTTCTCGCCAAACTTTTTAGTGTTGAGCGCGACTCTGTCCGAAAATCTCGTACCGATCGCAAGCATAACGTCCGATCTGTGCGCCGCAACGTTTGCAGTATAGAAGCCGTGCATACCGATAAGTCCGAGATTGTGCTTTTCTCCGTAGCCAAGCACGCCTGCCGCCATCAAGGTATAAGCCGCGGGAATATCCGCCTTTTCAATAAGTGCTCTCAGCTCGTCGCCTGCGCCCGAAAGTCGCACTCCGCCGCCAAAGTAGATGAAGGGACGCTCGCTGCGGTTGATAAGCTCGGCTATCTCCTCAATATTGCCCTTGATCTCTTTAGTTCTCGTGGTCTTGACCGCTTCCTTCGGCTCGTACTCGCAAAGTGCCGCGGTTACGTCCTTAGGAATATCAATGAGAACGGGACCCGGTCTGCCGCTTCCCGCGATCTCGAACGCGCGTCTGAGCGTATCGGCAAGCTCATTTACATCACGAACGACGAAATTATGCTTTGTAATAGGCATCGTAATACCCGTTATATAAACCTCCTGGAAGCTGTCCGCACCGATAAGGTCGGTGGATACGTTACCCGTAATAGCAACCATAGGAACACTGTCCATATACGCCGTAGCAATACCGGTAACAAGATTTGTAGCGCCGGGGCCACTCGTTGCGATAACGACACCCGTCTTGCCCGTTGCTCTCGCATAGCCGTCTGCGGCGTGTGCCGCGCCCTGCTCGTGAGCGGTCATATAGTGCGTTATCTTATCGCTGTTCTTGTAAAGCGCATCGTAGATGTTGAGCACAGCGCCGCCCGGATAGCCGAATACCGTGTCAACTCCCTGCTCGAGCAATACCTTTACAAGTATTTCTGAACCGTTGATCTTCATAAATTAACTCCGTTAGTGTATTTGCAATAAAAAAATAAATATGAGCAAATTATATCACAAACCAAACCGTCTTGTCAATATAAAATTTAATATTTATTATATATATCA
>JAFXAC010000046.1 GCA_017522125.1 Clostridia bacterium
AAAATATGGAACTCAAAAACAAATTAAAAGATTTACGCGCGACTCACGGCATGACGCAAGAGGCTGTTGCCGAGCGTCTCGGCGTTTCATCGCAAACCGTCTCAAAGTGGGAGCGCGGACTATTGTCACCCGATATTGCTCTTTTACCCAAAATCGCCTTGCTTTTCAAATGCTCTATCGACTCCTTGTTCGATATGGAATTGGTTTGGAGCATCGAGCATCGGCGAGAGTTTGAAGCGAAAATTCATGAGCTTCATGCCAAAAAGGATTGGGAAGGCGTATATCAGGCGTGGATTCGTGAAATAGAATTGAATCCCGACAATTACGGAAACTATCCCGACATTATGCTTCACGTATACCGGAAAAAGCTTTACGATAAAGATCGTGTTGAAAAAATGATATCTCTTGCCGAACATGCTGAAAAGTGTTGTACCGATGATGATAAACGCAATGAGATCTACCGAATTATGCTTCAGCTTTGCTCCGAGTCGAAAGATCCTGCCATTCGTGAAAAAGGAAAGTATTATTACAAAAAGTTGCCGTCCTTACGGCATAGCCGAGAGGTATACGCGAAATTTGTAATGGACGGCGAAGAATACAGAGCGCAAGTCTTGAAAAATATTATTTATACGGTCGATCTTGCAGAATGCTCAGTGCGGCAACTGATCTTTCCGGATATGCCGTCACTGGAAAAGCTTTTTTACTATCAAAAGGCGGCAATGCTGTTGGAAACGGTATTAGATGGGAAATATGCGGGATTTTATGATCCAACGCTTATGTCCGATTATGCAGAGATTGCAAAGATATACGTTCAACTTGGGCAAACGGATATGGCAGAAGAATATATCAATCGGATTATTGCTACGCTGGAAAAGCATATGATAGAATCCGAGAAAGAAAACAAATCCAAAATCCTGTACTCCACAACGTTGCGAAACGCCGTTCCGACAGAACAGATATGCCAAAAGTTTTTGCAAAACATGGTAAACATTCCGGAATTTGAACAATTCACTGATGTGACAATCCCTTTGCTTAACAAGTGGGAAAAACATTTTATTTTTGATGGGGAGACACCAAAATGAAATACATAGTATATATAGCAGTACTTTTTGTTGGCGGACTTATATTTTTGCCTCGAACGGGAACAACAAAAATACGAAATCTGCCTTTTTTGCTTTTTATACTCTCGCTCGTTTTGATATTCATATTGATTCGTTTTTTCAAATATGTTCTTCTGGTTGTGAAAACCCAAAAGCAACTCAAAAAGAGCGGAATAAAGGAAGCAAAAATCAAGTTTCTTCCTTGGGCTTCCTTTTTTCACGGTCATTACAGTATTACATTTTTCCACGAAAACAAGATCGCACAAATTATTCTGCTTTCAAGGAAAAGGAAATATCAACGCTATCATTTTGACAGTGTAAATAAAATAGAGTTTTATCGATCAAATCGAGTGGTTTTCAACAACATAAAAGCAAAAGGTGCAACCATTTCTAAGCTTGTAGAAACTAATTTGGTGGGAAAACAGAGATTGAAATGGGACGATGCCGCAGAAGTCCGCATAATCATTTTTGATAAACTTCCAAAGCAAATCACGGATTGTGTGAAAAAGGAGAATATTGGTACAGGAGAGCAAATATGCGCCTCCCATATGTATCTATTAGATTTGTCAACTTTTTGTGATTATATGAAGAAGTAAATTCAATTCATAGAGGATTGGGGAAGAATTCACAACCTTTATTTCTTCTATGAAAACGCCTATTCCCAAGCACCTTACATCTGTTCCCGAGCTTTTCAGATACCACGAAGCAACCAAGTATTTCGTTATGTCTATTGTTCGTGAAGCGTATAACAAGGGCTTGCATTTAAAGGACGTTGATTATTGTTGTCCGCCCGCGGTCTTGGTTTATGCTTGCGAGGGAGAATGATAAATGCGCGCCTCGCGAAAGGGGGGATGTACGATGAAACGCGCTGTTGGAAATGTTTTGATTTACATCCTGTCATTAATAGCGGCAATAATTTTCGGATTTTTGTATATAAAGGTATTCAAGTTCTCGCTTGTTGTTATTGCCGCTTTTTTCGTTTTTTTAGCCGTATACGCCTCCTTTATTGCTTTCGGATGGAAAAGTATGCAAAAGCTTAACGCCTACGAGCAAAGGCTTATTCATTTTGGGTTGAACAAGGAGGATGAAAGGAAAGTTTTATTTTATTCGCTGTCCGCCCTTTCTCCTATGTGGCTTTGCATTTTCCTCGTATCCTGTATTCCGCTGTTTACTAACGGCGTTTGGATGGTTACTATCTTTCCGTGCATATTCCTCAGCTGTATGCCCGCCGCTACCGTTTTGGAGGAATATTATGGATTGACGCGCAAAAAGCTGCCGTTCGTGCTGCTGTTCGTGCTTTTCGCCGTGATATGCTGTCTTTTAGGGATAGCTGTATCTAATTTGGTTTTTAATTAATAAAGCACACCGCCGAGAGCAACCGTTCGGTCGCTCTCGGCGGCGTTTTATGTTTTTTGCGAATTCAACTGATATTTTTGTTATTCTGCGATAAATCTCCGTTTCGGAGAAATAATAAAATATGGCTCTCTTGACTCTACTGTTGGTTTCGTGTACAATATAGTCACAAGCTCCGGAACTTGAATTTTTTCGAGAGGTGAAAACATGTACGAATGTAAGATTGCAGAAAATTTGGTGAAGCTTCGCACTTCAAAGGGAGCGACGCAGGAGGATGTGGCGCAAATCCTATCTGTATCAAATAAAACTATTTCAAAATGGGAGAATGGCGCCTCTACTCCTGATCTTTCCATGCTTGTAGAGCTTTCAAAGTATTATGGAGTTACTACCGACACGCTGCTCGGGCTTTCCGAGGACAAAAAGCAAAGCACGGCGGAAGAAATCCGCTCTTTGTTTGAAGGGCTTGATCGCCGCGAATCTGTGCTAAAAGCATTTGAAGCGGTAAAAGCACTTATTCCGGCCATGTATGGAACAGTATCCCAATATAGTGATGATGTATATGATAGAGAAAATGTTTTTCCGTCTGAGATATCGCATTTTTATCGTTCTAACATATCGCTTCATGAGTTTTTTGAGTTTGTAGCAAGCTCTGAAAACGTAAACGTAGCGGTAATGATGCTCCGCAACAAAGCTGATTTTGCATGGATGAATGATCCGCGTAAGCAAGCAAAGATCGTAAAAATATTCAAATTCTTGTCGAGTGAAGATTCTTTGTCTGTTCTTTATTATATTCACTCCACCGCTTGCTCTGAAAACTTCACGGCAGACTATGTTGCGCGTAATACAGGACTCAAAGAAGAGCGCGTTACAGAAATTCTCGATGAATTCTGTTCTGTGGGAGATTGCAGTTGGGTAACGGCACATCTTGTTGAAGGAGAGGTCAGAGTTTATGAGTGCTACGGTGATGGTATACTCTTGTCCTTAATTGCTATTGCTTTCGAGAGAATGTGCGGTAGACAATCCTATAACTATAACTTTAACGGAAGATGCAAAATGATAGGAGGTAAATAATATGAGTTTATCGGGTAATATCAAAAGACTGCGTCTTGAAAAGAATTTGACACAAGAGCAGCTTGCTACAAAGCTTGGCGTGTCGGCACAAGCGGTGTCCAAATGGGAAACAAGCGAAACGTATCCCGATGGGGCGCTTCTTATTCCTCTCGCTAATGAGCTTGAAGTTTCTCTTGACGAGCTTTTCGAAAATGAATCGGTTACGATGGCAGATGTTTCGGGAAAAATTGTAAAACTGATTCATAACACCGAGGCAAAAGAGCGATTCAACGTTGCGCGTGATATCGGTTGGCAGATTGAGCGCGGCTTGTTTAACTGCCGCATGGAGATAGAAAAGAAGTACGATCCAAACGAAATCAAGAATCAGAAAAACGCATCCTACATTCTTGACGATAATGGATTTACAATTGTTTCCAATGGAAAAGAGCCTTTCTTTTCCGTGTTTCCGCAACCTGCGGATGGCTACGGACATTTTCTGAATGATCAGGATGACCTGCAAAAAATCTTTGCGGCGCTGTCTCATACGGATACAATGAACGCTTTGATATATTTGTATCACAAAAACGAGAATTACGTATTTGAAAGTGATGTTCTTGCCAAAGACTGCGATATACCGAGTAATAGGATTGAAGAAGTGTTGAATGAATTGTTCTTCTTAAAGTTAGTATGGAAGCAGAATATTGCTATTAACGGAAAAGAGCGCACGTTGTATTCTTCAAAACCGAGCCACAAGATTATAGCACTGTTTATCATGGCAAGGCAGATCGGCTATAAAGGAGCATATTGCTTGCAATCTCATATCAGAAATACGCCGTTTATTAAAGAATAAAATGCACCGCCGAGAGCAACCGTTTGGTTGCTCTCGGCGGTGATTTTTAATATAGCTTGTGCTTCAGGCGCAGGTTGTCGGCTATCATGGCGATAAACTCCGAGTTCGTGGGCTTGCCGCGGTTGTTTTGAATGGTATAGCCAAAATAGGAATTCAGCGTTTCCACGTCGCCGCGATCCCACGCGACCTCAATAGCGTGGCGGATAGCACGCTCTACGCGCGAGGTGGTGGTCTGATACTTTTTGGCAACTGTGGGGTAGAGCACCTTCGTTACCGAATTGATAACGTCGCTGTCGCGTATAGTTAAGAGTATCGCCGTTCGTAGATACTGATAGCCCTTTATGTGCGCGGGCACGCCTATCTGATGTATTATTTTCGTTACCTGCGTTTCGATATCGGGCGTGCGCTCGTCAATGCGCGCGCCGCGCCCCTTCAAAAGCCCCGTGATATGCTCGCCAAGGCTTGCTGTGTCCACGGGCTTTGGCAGACACAGCGCCGCGCCCGCATTGGTCGCCTCCACGAAAATATTCTGATTGCTGATCATCGAAATAATTATAAATATCGGAGAATGCTCGCCCGTCGGATCGAGCGCGCGACATTGGCGCAGAACGCCTATGCCGTCAAGCTTTGAAAGCCAAACGTCAAGAAGCACCACGTCGGGGCGCAGCTGCGTTATTTTTGCCATCGCGTCCTCACCGTTCGTTGCCTCCATAATATTGCGAAAGCCGAGTCGGCGCAAGCCTTCGGCAATAATCTGCCTTTCGCTCGCGTTTTCGTCAGCAATAAGTATTCTCGTGTTTTGTTCCATTCCTTTTTTCCTCCTGAATGCATTTCTTTTGACAACAATATATTACCATAAAATGGAAATTTTTGCAATAGGAATGAAAAGGAAAAAATTACCAAACTTTATAAGTACTAATTGTATATATTTACCATAATTACCACAAAATGTTGTGTTTTTTATCGAAAGATAGCGGAATATGTTGTGTTTTGATAAAAAAGAAGCGGCAATTCTTGCCGCTTCTTTTAGTTATGTGAGCACGGGTGGTCGAAAAATCCGCGCAGGTCGACCGCATACCGTCCGCTTTCGTTTTGTTTAAACCCGATAGCGCCGACGAGGAGCTTGTTTTCCTCGTTTACGGGAGCGTCAAAAAACGCCGTTTCGCCGCCGCATATCTCGATAAACGACATTGCGGCTCTGCCGAGGACGAAAAGCGTTTGAAAATCCGCACCGTCCTTTGCGTCGAGCGAGGATATGATGCCGCCCTCGGGCTTCAGGGAAAACTGACATATCCCCATAAGCTCGCCCTCAACGTATGCGGCGTAGCAGAGCAGCTCCTCGCGGTACTCTGCGTTGCAGGCGGCGCAAGCCGCCTCCTGCTCTTGCTTTGTCTGTATAGGAAGAACCTCTAACATTTCAAATCACTTCCTTAATAATTATTATGCGTGTCGTCGCTGCCCGACTTCGCCATTCTGCGAAGGAGCGCGACCTCATCGTCGCGGAGCTGTCGCCAGCTACCCGGTGCGATCCCGTTCACCGATACGCAGCCTATCCTTATGCGGCGCAGGCGCGTTACCGTAAGCCCTGCGATCTCGCACATTTTGCGTATCTGTCGGTTTCTGCCCTCAAGCAGAACCATTTCAAGATGTCCGCCGTCGGCGTTTGAATCAAGAACCCCCACCTCAACGGGCATAATTGGCGTTCCGTCTATCTCAAGCGGCGAGCGCAAAAGCTCAAGCGCCTTTTGGTCGAGCTTGCCGCTTACGCTTACGCGGTAGAGCTTTGGTACGTGGTGACGCGGATGCATCAAAAGATTGGCAAACTCGCCGTCGTCGGTAAGTAAAAGCAAGCCCTCGGACGCCATATCAAGTCTGCCGATGGGGTACAGACGCTTGCCCGCGTCGGCAACAAGCTCGGTTACCTGCTTTCGCCCCTTCTCATCGCTCATCGTGCAAACGTATCCGCGCGGCTTGTTAAGCGCGATAACGGTCTTTGGCTCGCCGCGCTTAAGTACCACGCCACGACCGTTCCAAACGACCTTATCCTTGCCGGGCTCCACCTTGTCGCCAAGGCTCGCCACGATCCCGTTTACCTTAACGTGTCCCGCCTCGATCTCCTTTTCGGCGGCACGGCGCGATAGCACGCCGCAATCGGTAAAATATTTTTGAAGTCTTATTTTTTCCATATTATTTTCCTTATATCAAGAAACAAAAAAGTCCTTTATCCTTTGCCACAGACTGCCACGCGGCTTTCTTGCGGCGGAGTATTCCGTCACTATGGTACTCTCGCCGATGGGCGCACCGTCGCAGTAAAATACTACGCGCCCAACGCGATCTCCCGCGGCAACGGGGGCAACGAGCGTGCGCTCCATCTCGATCTCGTGCGTTATCTCGCCGTGCTGAGTGCGCAGTACGGCAATGGGAGAGGTGGCGCAAACGCACCGCAACGACTCCTGCTCGCCGCCCGCTATCGCTACGGACAGCTCGCCGTCAACGGTGAGCCGCACGGCGCAAAGCTGGTCAAAGCCCGCGTCAAGCAGAGCAGTGTGATCCTGCCAATCGTCGGGATCGGCAAGCGTAACGGCAACGAGGCGAAGCCCCTCTCGCTCTGCCGCGGAAACGAGGCATCTGCCGCTTGCACGCGTGTATCCCGTTTTACCGCCGAGCGAGCCCTCGTAGGAGCGAAGCAGGCGGTTGTGATTTACGAGAAGCCTTGCGCCCTCAGGCCCGCCTACCGTGGTTTTGTAGGTCGCGCTTATTTTTGAAAACGCTTCGTTTTCGAGAGCCGCCGCCAATATCAGCGCAAGGTCACCCGCGCTTGTGTAATGCCCCTCGGCATCAAGCCCGTGGGGATTGACGAAATGCGTGTTTTCAAGCCCAAGCTCTGCGGCTTTCGCGTTCATAAGCGCGGCAAAAGCCTCCACGCTACCCGCTACCGCCAAAGCGACCGCCGTTGCGGCGTCGTTTGCCGATTCAAGCATAACGCAGTACAAAAGCTCCTCAAGAGTAAATTCCTCGCCCTCGGTCAGATATACCGACGAGCCCTCGACTCCCACCGCCTCGGCAGGTATAGTCACCTTGTGCGACAGCGGCAAAGCCTCGATAGCGACGAGCGTGGTCATCACCTTTGTCGTGCTTGCGGGGCTCATTCTCTCGTTGCCGTTGCGCGACCAAAGTATTCTTCGGCTACCGTTGCTTGCGTCAAGCAGTACGGCGGCGCTTGCGGAAACCGTGGGCGCGTCAAAGGGCAGGGAAGCGCATTGAATTTCGCTCCCCTCGGGCGTTGCGCCCGTTTGCTCGGCGCACGATGGGGCGAGTAAGAGCAGACAAACCAAAAGCAGCGCAAAAATGCGACGAAAAGCAGACATAGCATACCTCGATATAATTTAAAGTAATAAATTATATTGAGGCAAGAGATTATCTATTACTCGGCTTCTTTTTCGTCCTTTTCTTCTTCTTCGGTATCGGAGCTTTTCTTTGCAAAAATTTCCTTTACCTTGGCAATTATAGCGGGGCTGCGCTCGATAACGTCAGCAACCTGCTCAATGGGGCCGGGGGCTTGTGTTGCGCCGACGTTTATCATATTGACAGTGCCGTCGGGGCTGATGGTAAGGAAGCAAACGGGGGTTATCGAAAGTCCCGTTCCGCCGCCACCGCCGAAGTTTTGCAGGCGCGATTTTACGGCCTCCTCGTTCTTGCCCGTGAAATCAAGTCCGCCGGAGGCAAAGCCCATAGATATCTTTGAGATGGGAATTATAGTTACTCCCTGCGGAGCGTTGATGGGCTCGCCTACCACGGTGTTTGCGTCAACCATGGAGCGAATGCTTTCAAGGGAAGTGCTGATTATGTCCTGAAGCTTGTTTTCATGTGCCATAACGGTAAGATCCTTTCATAATATAAATGTGTAAATGCTTTTTATTTCATATGCCGCACGTATGCGAACAGAGTTCGCAAAAGAACGTCAAATATTTGCCATACGCGCAGAGAAAATCCGATCTCCACGTCTGCCGTGGTCTTTTCGGAAAGATAATCGGCGTGTATATCAACGTCTGCCTTTGCGGGTGAGCGCAGAGTGCCCGTTGAATCAAGCAGAGCCGCAATGTACGCGACCGTCTGCGAGATCGCACCGTAGAGAATGGCGGTGGTCGCCGCATCACCCGTCGCAACGTAGACGTGAAGCCGCGCAACGCGCACGCGAAGGTGCTTTGAGAAACGCTTGACGGCAGTGCTTACGATGTCCTTTATCAGAGATATCGTTTCGCCAAGCGGACGCTTGGTGGACTGCCCCTTGGCACGCGCTTCCTTTTCGGCGGCCTTGGCATCTGCCTTCGCCTTGTCGCGCTTTCGCTTTTCTAAAATTTTGGCGCGTTTTTTCGGTGAGTAATCCGAAATTTTTATTTTTTTCTTTTTTCTTGGAAGTATCCTTATGGGAATGCCCAAAACGCGGACGGTTACGCTGAGCGTATCACTATAGCTTATCACAACCTCGCCGCGTATCATCATAATGGCAACGATAAATAAAATTATCCCACCGATGATGTAAAGAGCCGTCAAGGGCGCTCACCTCCCTAAAAAACAATATTTATTCTTCCTCGCTGTCCTCGCGCTCCTCGGCACTCTGCTCGGAGAGAGCGTCGACGGCGGCAAGCACGCTTTCCGCCTCGGGAAGCTGGGAAATATCCTCAAGACCGAATACGCGAAGGAATTTTTGCGTAGTGCCGAGCAGGGAAGGTCTGCCCGGCGCATCAAGCTTTCCAACGGTTTCAATAAGCTCCTTATCCATAAGCGAGCCTACTGCATACGCCGAGTCAACGCCCCTTACCGTGTCGATAAAGGAGCGCGTAACGGGCTGATTGTACGCAATTATAGCAAGTACCTCAAGAGAGGATGCGGAAAGGTTGCCGCCGCGACGGATGCCGAGCGCCTCTCTTATGTAGGGCGCGTAGTCCTCGCGCGTGCAAAGCTGGCAGGCATCGTCGAAGATGAGCATCATAATGCCGCGCGTGGTGTCGGAGTTATACGAGGCGGCAAGATGCTCCGCCATTCTTTTGGTGTCGCGCGGCGTGAGAGAAAGCACCTCGCCGAGCTTATCGTATTTTACGGGGTGTCCTGCGGCAAAGAGTATTGCCTCAAGTGCGCCCTCAAGCTGTTTTATTTCTGTCAGTTTTTCTATCTGTTCCATCATTTCACCTCAATTTATCAGGCATCGTAGTCACTGCTGTCGAAATCGTCCACAAGGTTGCCCGAATAGTCGGGATTTATCGCAAAGCAGGAGTCAAGACCGTGAAGATTTTCAAACTCGTCCTCCTTTTCAATAAGGACGAGTCGGCGCATACGCACAAGCTCAAGCACGCCGATGAATATCGCCACGAGATCGGGGCGGCTGTCGGCGTCGTCAAGAAGCTCGCCAAGCGAGGGACGCGCATTCTCAACTTCAAAATGCTTCATTATTCCGAGTATCTTCAGATGTACGGGGATAATGGGGCGCGCAACTATGGGGCGCACCAGCTTATCAGCCACGTCGTCAATGCTTCTTGCGTACGTCAGCATACGGCGCATCGCGTCGTAAAGCACCGCCGCGTCCTGATCGGCAACGTAGGTCTTGTCGACGCTTATCTCGTCGGTGTCCTTTGCCATTCTTCCGCTGTAGGTCTTGTACCTTTCGCCAAGCGTAACAGCCGCCTTTTTCGCGGCGGCGAGCCTTGCGATAGCCTTGGCAAGCCTTGCGCGCGGGTCCTCCTCCTCGGGAGCTTCACGCGGCAGAAGCATCTTGCTCTTTATAAGCATCAGCTCACTTGCCATATTGAGAAATTCAACCGCGAGGTCCATATCCATCTCTTGCGCGGCGGCAATGTATTCAACGTACTGATCGCATATCAGGGAAATGGGAATGTCCTCTATTTGTACCTTGTTCTTGTGAATGAGATTCAAAAGCAGGTCAAGAGGTCCTTCAAATTTTTCAAGCTTATATGTGATAATATCGTCCATATATAGTAAAAATTCCTTTCACGTCAGCCGAAAAACGGTATCAGCTCGACAAGAAAATAAAGTCCGCGAAGAATAAGGTCGCTGATTATCGAAAGAGGCGTGGTAAGAATACCCGTCCACAAAAGCACGAGCAGAGCAAGCATAATGTATCGCTCGTACTTCATTATTCCGAAGTACCACTTGGACGGCAGAAAAACGTACGCGACGCGCGAGCCGTCAAATGGCGGAATGGGAAGCAGATTGAATACCGCAAGCATCACGTTAAGGCTTGCCCCCATCTGGAAGAACAGAAGGAACAGCGAAACGAAATAGTAGAGCCGCTGGTTTGCAAAGATCTGCTCGACGAACTGAAGTGCAATGGCGTTCGATATCTCAAAAAGGAGAACGAAAGCAAGCGCCAAAAGGAGATTGGATATAGGTCCTGCGGCGGCGGAGAGTGCCATATCTCTGCGCGGGTTTTTGAAGTTGCGCGAGTTTATCGGCACGGGCTTCGCCCAGCCGTAGCCGAAAAGAAGCATACAGGCAAAGCCTATGGGGTCAAGGTGCTTTGCGGGGCTCAGCGTCAGCCTGCCAAGATTGTACGCGGTGCGGTCACCGAGCTTTTTGGCGACCCAGCCGTGTGCGCATTCGTGTATGGTAAGTGAAAAAAGCACGATGGGAAGAACAAGGAGAAGGGAAATTATATAGTCCTTCAGTTCTCCTCGTCCGCCAAGCAAAAGGTATCTGAACATAATAACTCCTTAAATGCCCGTGGCGGCAAGTATCTCGCGCCACAGCTCATCCTTTCCCTCTCCCGTTTTTGAGGAGAAGGGGATTATTTTCACGCCCTCGGGAATTTCGGGAGTGGCGCGAAGTGCCTCAAGCGCCTTGGCGCGATTGGTCTTGTTGGGCTTATCCGCCTTTGAAGCAACCACGACGAAGGGAATATCCATCTGCGTAAGATAGTTAAGCATCATTTTGTCGTCGGCGGTAGGGCCTACCTCAAGGTCGACAAGCTGTACCGCCAGCTTTAAAAGATCGAAATTTGGGTTTTTCGTAAAATATCCGTCCGTTATGGCAGACCACTGCTTTTTGTCGGACGCGGCACGGCGCGCAAAGCCGTAGCCCGGCAGGTCTACGAGCATGAGCTTTGCGTCGATATCGTAGAAATTGACCGTTATGGTCTTTCCCGGCGAGGAGCTGACACGCGCAAGCGAGCGTCTGCCAAGCAAAGCGTTAATGAGTGAGCTTTTTCCGACGTTTGAGCGTCCCGAAAAGACCACCTGCGGCTGCGGCTTTGCGGGAAATTGGTCAACTCTGCCCGCAGATATGAAAAGGTAAGCCTTTTGAAGATTGAGAGCCATTTTTACCTCTTATTATCCTTGCCGCGTATAACGGGAGCGTTTAGCGGCTTTTGCGGAATAAATATAGTTTCTGTTTTGTCGTTAACCGTTCTTTGCGTTGTCGCGCCGCCCTTGGCAAGCGCAACGGCAAGAACGTCCCTTGCGTGCTTGCAGGGGATAAAGGTCAGCTTTTCCTTGACCTCGGAGTCCACCTCGTCAAGGTTTGAAAGATTCTCGTCGGGTATAAGCACCGTGGTAACACCCGCGGCGTAAGCCGCCATAGTCTTTTCGCGCAGACCGCCGATGGCAAGCACGCGACCCGTAAGTGTCACCTCGCCCGTCATGGCAACGTCCTGACGCACGGGAATGCCCGAAAGCGCGCTGACGAGGGCGCAAGTCATAGTCACGCCCGCAGAAGGTCCGTCCTTGGGAACTGCACCCTCGGGAACGTGGATATGTATGTCACGCGTTTTGTAAAAATCGGACGGAATGCCGTATTCCGCGGCTATCGATCGCACGAAGGTGAGTGCCGCACGCGCGGACTCCTTCATAACGTCGCCGAGCGAGCCCGTAAGCTCAAGCTTGCCAGTGCCGTCAAGCACGGCAACCTCTACCTTTAACATATCGCCGCCCATTTCGGTGTATGCAAGTCCGTTTACAACGCCGACAAGGTCGCCGTCGCCAATCTTCTCGGGCAGGAGCTTTCTGCCGCCGAGGTAGGACTCAACGTCCGCCCTGTCTATTTTTACGGTTTTTATCTTTCCGTCACTCTCGATGATGCGACGTGCCGCCTTGCGGCAAAGCTGCGCGACCGTTCTTTCAAGGTTACGCACGCCCGCCTCGCGGGTGTAGCAGTCGATAAGCTCGTATATCGCCTCGTCACTTATCTTCACCGTGCGGCGCGACATACCGTGACGCTTGAGCTGCTTGGGAACGAGATGACGCTTTGCTATCTCCAGCTTTTCGCGGCGCGTGTAGCTTGACAGCTCAATGACCTCCATTCTGTCGATAAGGGGGCGGGGAATAGTGTCAAGCGTGTTTGCCGTGGTTATGAAAAGGCAGTCGGAAAGGTCGAAGGGAAGCTCCACGAAATGGTCGCGGAAGGTCTTGTTCTGCTCGGGGTCAAGCACCTCGAGCATAGCGGATGAGGGATCTCCGCGCGAATCCGACGAGAGCTTATCTATCTCGTCAAGGAGTATGAGCGGATTTTTTACCTTTGCCTGAATAAGTGCGTTTATTATCCTACCGGGCATCGACGCAACGTAGGTCTTTCTGTGTCCGCGTATGTCGGACTCGTCGCGCACGCCGCCAAGGGATACGCGCACGTATTTTCTGTTCATGGAGCGCGCAATGGACTCGGCGATAGAGGTCTTACCCGTTCCGGGAGGGCCTACAAGGCATATTATCTGGTTGCGAAGCGAGGGATTAAGCTGCTTTACAGCCAAAAATTCAAGTATGCGCTCCTTGACCTTGAAAAGACCGTAATGGTCGTCGTCAAGTATCTTCTTCGCCGCCGAAACGCTCACTCTGTCGCGCGTGCTTTCGTTCCACGGGATCTCAAGCACCGTTTCTATATAGGTACGCAAAACGGTCGCCTCGGCAGAACCGAAGGGCGTTTTGGAAAGACGGTCGTTTTCCTTTAAGAGCTTTTCCTCTATTTCCTCGGGGAGCTTCGCTTCCTTTATTTTAGAAGTAAAATCGTCGGGATCGTCGTCCTCGCCAAGCTCGTCCTCGATGACCTTAAGCTGCTCGCGCAGATAATACTCGCGCTGATTTCTTGCAATATTTCCGCGCGTGCGCTGTTGGATATCCTGCTCGCATTCAAGCAGAATGCACTCGCTGTTGATGAGCTTTATAAGAAGCGCCGAGCGCAGATAGGGGTCAAATTCCTCAAGCACCGCCTGCTTGTCGGCGGTACGCACGAGAAGTGCGGATGCAACGAAGTCGGAAAGCAGAGAGATGTCCTCAATGCTCTTGACTGCAAGGCGTATCGCGCCCGTGACGCTCTGGAGATACTCGGTCATTCTGTCAAGGGCGGCGCGTATCTCACGCGCGTAAGCCTCGCCGCGGATTCCGCCGCCGTCGGGAAGCTCTACGGTCTTTGCCATTACGGACGCGGTAATAAGGTCACCCGTCTTGTAGTATTCCTTGGCTGTCGCTCTCTGGCGGCACTCGCAAATAAATCTTACGGAGGGGGCTTTGTCAGCGCCGCCCTTCGTGCTTTGGCGTATTCTTGCGACCGTTCCTACGGAATATAGGTCGCTCGGGGCAGGGGAGTCCTCGGTCGGCGTTTTCGTGCAAACGAGCAGAACGAGCATTCCCGTTGCCTCAGCGGACTCAAGCGCGGCTACAGCCGCCGCGTCCTCTGACTCGAAATCTATGGGTATGTTCGGAAAAGCGACGGCATCGTTCAAGGGAACGACGGGAAGCGTCAGCTTTTCGGCTTTTTCTACGTATTGGGGTATATCTATTTCCTTTCAAAATTATAAGCATTCATTGGGCATAATACCCGATTATAATATTATAGCATATTTTTTTGCAAAATTCTATAATTTTATTAAATAATATATAAACTTTTTGCAAAAAGCAAAAAAATAAGCGGGAAAGCTCCCGCAGAAAATAAAAAAGCAACAACGGCGACCGATCCTTGCGCGTTTTGATATCATAAGCTTGATAGTCCGCAAAAAAAGGTGACCGTTGTGCATTCGAGGCCGATGGCGGATTATTATCCGCTTCTCGTGAGGACATTATACATCATTTTTCGGCGTTTGTAAATTATGAGTTTTGACAAATATCGTCCAAAAATTTCGTGCAAAAATCCCAAAGTAGAAAATTTTGCTCCAAAAGGGCGAAATTTCTGTTTATTTTTACAATGACATTCAGAACGACATTTCCTTATTTTTACTTTTTAGCACAAAACAAGCAGTATTGTGCATTTTGCACAATATACACCCCGATTGTTTCCACAGTTTGTTAGAAAAGTGCAAAATAGTATTGACAATTTTTTGTGTGCGTGATAAAATTATCTTGTAATGTTTTTTTCAAAAAATACATAGTGAGGTACGTGACTAAAATGAAAAAACGAATAGTATCAGCTATTTTGGCAGTCGTTATGGTGCTTGCATCTCTCATCGCTGTCGCTCCCACGGCGTCTGCCGCTACGGGCTACGATCGCGGCTATACCGAGGGCGCGGGCGGCACGGGAAAGGTCGTTTCCAAGGGTATCGATATTTCCTCATATCAGGGAAGCAACTTTAATTTTACTGCACTTAAAAACTGTGGATACGATTACGTTATCCTTCGTTGTGCAACGGGCTACAATAGTGCTACATATGTAGACCCCACTTTTGAGTCCAACTATACCCGCGCAAAGGCTGCGGGACTCGGCGTTGGCGTTTATTACTTCTCATACGCCTCCACCGTCGCAGGTGTTCAGAAGGAGATGACTCATCTTCTCAGCGTTATAAAAGGAAAGCAGTTTGAGTATCCCGTTTATTTCGACTTTGAGAACGCTGATACCAAATCCGCTATCGGCTCAAGTGTTACCACGGCAAAGAGTCTTTGCTATACCGCGCTTGACGCTATTGCCGAGGCAGGCTTCCTCGCGGGTCTTTACGGCTACGCGGGCTGGTTCGACCCCGGATACAACGGTTGGTTTGCAAGCGGCGTTGCCGAGATCGCCGAGAAATATGACGTTTGGATAGCAAACTACTATAGACCCACAGATGAAACGAGCTACGCTTGGGATCACCCTAAGAGCACGTTATATCCCACCACATACGGTATGTATCAGTATTCCTCCGACGGCAACAGCACGCTCAAGGCTAACGTTTACAACGGTAAGCTCGACCTTAACGTTTGCTATAAGGATTACCCCTCTATCGTAAAAAAGTACGGCTTCAGCGGCTATGCCGCAGAGGGCACTCTGACCACCGAGGACTACGTTCCCTACGGTGAGACCTCTACCGCAAGCTGGTCTGCTGTTGCAAACGCGGCTTCCTATAAGTACAAGGTTACTCTCTACGATTATAATTGGAGCGAAAGCACCGCGCAGGTCGTTTATTCGGGAACTACTGCGGCGCAGTCCATCACTATTCCCGCACAAAGCACGGGCTGCTATATGAAGGTGGAGGTTACCGCAAGTAACTCAAGCACTCCTATGGTGTCCTACTCCCGCCTTGGTCCGGGCAAGGAATACATAAACCTCAGCGCCGTCAACGGCAGTATAAACGTTTCCAACAGTATGATAATCACCTCGTCACAAGCGGCAACGAGTCCTGTATATTGGCTTGTATGCCTATGCTCGCCTCAAGGAGATGGAGTATATAAGGTAACCAAGCGTTGGGAAAACGAAACGTGGGATAAAGCTGCAAAGGCTACTGGCGACGACGTTCTTTTTGCTATTCATATGGACTACGCAAACTTTGATTACGCCGAAACGAATTTTGCCGTAGGCAAGACCGTTACCATCGCGGGTGTCAGCGGCACGTCGCTTTTGAGTATGCCCTATATCACCCTCGGTAGCGCATTGCCCGTTCAGGTCGAGCCTCTTGCTCCCACCGACACCAACCTTTCCATCAGCGGAACGTGCGTAAAGGGTGTCAGTGCTGGCGCAAGCGTCAGCGATTTTGCCGCTTCCTTCAACCACGACGCTTCAAGCCTCGTTGTTAAGAACGCGTCCGGCACTGCCGTTACCACGGGTACGCTTGCCACGGGTTACACCGTAAGCCTCGTTATCAACGGCTCAGTTATTGAAAGCTATGCCGTAGTAGTAAGCGGTGATATCAACGGTGACGGACTTTCCACCGCGGCTGACGTGCTTACCGTAGCTATGAAGATCAAGAGTCAGGCAACCCTCTCGGGCGCATACCTGTCCGCGGCTGACGATAACGGCTCGGGTGCTGTTGATTCAAGCGACTATCTCGCAATAAAAGAACTTGTAGATTAAATTTCAAGGGGCTGTCGGCACTCGCAGACAGCCCCTTTGTAAACGAAAAGGCATGATGATGAAAAGATTTATTTCCGTACTTTTGATATTTGTTCTCGCCGTCGGGGGCGTTTCCGTATCTGCACTCGCGGCGGATGAGAACGGCTATGATCGCGGATATTCCGAAGGAATGAAGGGCAAGGGCAAGAAGATAGCCATGGGGCTTGATATTTCCGAGCATCAGGGCGGTAGCTTTGACTTCGAGGCTGTGAAAGCCGCAGGCTTTGACTACGTTATCCTTCGTTGCGGTTATTCGTCAAGCCCCAAGAGCGGTGCGCGTATGGACTATCATTTTGAGAGAAACTATACCGCCGCACGCGAGGCGGGACTTGATATAGGCGTTTACCTTTATTCCTACGCAGGAACCGTCGCGGAGGCGAGGGACGACCTTGCGAATTTCCTTAAATATATAAAGGGGAAAAAGTTTGAATATCCCGTGTATCTCGATTTTGAAAACAACGAGGCGCGTCAGGAAATGGGCTCCGATCCCGCCGTGGCAAAGCAGATATGCCTTACCATTCTCGACGGACTTGCCGACGCAGGATATCTCGCGGGGCTTTACACATACGCGGCGTGGGCGGACCATAGCTATAACGGCTGGTTTGCCGACGAGGTCGACGAGATAGGCAAAAAGTACGATTTCTGGATGGCTAACTACTCCAAAAACGACGGCACGCTGAATATAGATAACGCGACGAGATATTCCAAAAAATACGGTATGCATCAGTATACGTCAGCGCGTAAGATAAACGGATATGCGGGTAATCTCGACGCTAATATCTGCTTCAAGGACTACCCCGCAATAGTCCGCGCGTACGGCTTTAACGGCTACGCGGCGGAGGGGGCGGAAAACGTCACCTTCAAAACGGGCGGGCCTATAAAGGACCTTGAGATAGTCGTCGACACCTCTACGGCGGGCTGGTACAGCATTTCGGGCTCGCTCGGAATGCGCCGCGTGCGTATGGGCCCCGACAAGTCCTACGAGATGCTCGATCCCGTTGGGGACGGCGAGGCTTTCTACGTTTTGGGTACTTATAACGGCTGGGGAAAGATCGACGCAAACGGGATCGACGGCTGGGTGAATATGGAAAACGCCGTTCCCGCCGAAGCCCCCGTCACCACTTCACACGATACTACTGCCGAAGCAACTGCTGCCGCGGAAACTACCGTGAGTACGCAGGGCGGCTGCGGCGCTGTCGGCGCGAGTGCGCTTGCGGCTTGTGCCGTGGCTCTGATTGCGCTAAAACGCAAAAAAGAAGATTAAAATTATAGCAGGAAACGCCCCCCGCGGCGTTTCCTGCAAAAAAATCAAAAAAATTTCAAAATACTATTGACACCGCCCCGAAAAAGTGGTATAATACATCGAAATCAAAGAAGAACGCTCCGTTCTCACCCTGCCGCACGGCGAGCAGGCGTTAATAAACGATGCCCCTTGGGGAGCTTGTGCGCGGAGAGTTTTTCCGTGCCCTTTTTATTTTCCGGAGGTGAATCAAAATAGCAGCCAAAGAAACTTTACTCAATGAGAACATTCGCTTCAAAGAGGTCAGAGTTATAGGTCCCGACGGCGACCAGCTCGGCATAATGAGCTCTGATGCGGCGTGTACCGTTGCATACAATCAGGGACTCGATCTCGTTCTCATTTCCCCCAACGCTCAGCCCCCCGTATGCCGCATAGTGGACTACGGAAGATACCGCTTCGAGCAGGAAAAACGCGAGAAGGAAGCGAAAAAGAAGCAGAACATTATCGAGGTTAAGGAGGTTCAGCTGTCCTGCCGTATCGAAACGCACGATTTCGAAACCAAGGTGAAGCACGCTGTAAGATTCCTTAGCGATGGCAACAAGGTCAAGGTAGTGCTTCGTTTCAGAGGTAGAGAGATGAGCCATCAGGAGCGCGGCAAGGAAGTCCTTGAGCAGTTCCGTGAGGCAGTAAAGGAATACGGCACTGTCGATAAGATCCCCGTGCTCGACGGCAGACTTATGACTATGATCGTTTCGCCCGTCAAAAAATAAGCAGGCATTTCGGCGCAAGCCATCAATCAAAAAAGAAATATTAAGTTAAGGAGATAAAACAATGGGAAAAATTAAAACTCATAAGGCTTCCGCCAAGCGTTTCTCCGTTACGGGTAACGGCTTGGTAAAAATGAACCACTCACACCACCGCCACAAGCTCGGCATCAAGGATCAGAAGAGAAAGAGACATCTTCGCTCCGGCACTTACGTTGAGGGCAAGGTAGCATCTAATATCCGAGTTCTTATCAACAAGTAAGAAAGTAACAGGAGGTATTGAACAATGGCAAGAGTTAAAGGCGCAATGATGACGCGCAAGAGAAGAAATAAAGTTCTGAAGGCAGCCAAGGGTTACTGGGGCGCAAAGAGCAAGCACTTTAAGATGGCTAAGCAAGCCGTTATGAAGAGCGGTAACTACGCTTTCATCGGCCGCAAGCAGAAGAAGAGAGATTTCCGCCGTCTGTGGATCGCTCGTATTTCCGCTGAAGCTAAGGTTAACGGAATGAACTATTCCACCTTTATCCACGGTCTCAAGAAGGCTGGCATCGACCTTAACCGTAAGATGCTCGCTGAGATCGCAGTTGCTGATAAGGCAGGCTTCGCAGCACTCTGCGAGCAGGCAAAGGCAGCTCTCTGATCGATTATAGTATAGTGACTGTCGCGAGCGCACGCCCGCGGCAGTCGTTTTTGTAAAACCATTTGAGGTATGATATGTCAGGTGAAGCCGTATATATAAGCTCCCGTCAAAATCCGTACGTTATGCGCGTTGCATCGCTTTCGGAGAACAAGGGCAGGGCGCGCGAGGGACTTTTTAAGTTTGGTGGGTTCAAGCTCTTTTCCGAGGCTGTGGCTTGCGGTATCGTCATCGAGCGCGTAATTCTGCGCGAGGACGCCGCCCCAAGGCTTGAGGGAGAGGTGCGCCGTATTATGCCGAAAGCGGATATCTGTGTTTTTTCCGAGTCAGCTTTCGATAAGGTCAGCGACGAAAAATCGCCCGAAGGCATAATAACTGTTGCAAAACGTATTGACAAAATTACAAAAATTGCTACAATAGATAATATAGCAAATCTTTTACCCCCCGACGCCACGGTAATTGCGCTTGAATCCTTGCGCGATCCGGGCAACCTCGGAACGATAATTCGCTCTGCGGCGGCGTTTGGAATCGACACTCTTATTCTGTCCGCTGATTGCGCTGACGTCTATAACACGCGCACCGTGCGCGGCGCGATGGGCGCGCTTTTCTCGCGCAGGATACTCATCACCGACGATTTTTCCGCATTGATAAGAAAGCTCTCCGAGGGCGGCAGACGCACGCTTGCGGCAACGCTTTCGCCCGACGCGGAAACTCTTGGCAGCGCGGAGCTTTTAAGGACGGACTGCGTTGTGATAGGTAACGAGGGACACGGGCTGTCGGACGAAACGGTAAGGGCTTGCACTAATGCCGTTATTATCCCTATGAGGAGCGGCGTGGGGGTCGAATCTCTTAACGCGGCAACTGCGGCATCTATATTTATGTGGGAATTAACCAAAAATGAAGGACGTTCTTTATGACACTTGGCTTACTACCGTCTTAAGTGCGGGTAGCGTCGAGTATAAAAAGCTCTTCTCATATTTTCCCGACTCGTACGAGATCTATCGGGCAGACGAGGCAGAGCTTGAGGCGGCAGGCGCATCGCCAAAGCTGATATACGCTATGCGACGCAAGGACCTTAGTCGCGCCGCCAAGATAACCGAATACTGTAACAGACAGGGCATAGAGCTTATCACCTGCTTTGATAAGCGTTATCCGCAAAGGCTTTCGAGCATTCAAACGCCGCCGTTTGCCTTTTACGTAAAAGGGGAAATGCCCGATATAGACGACGGCTTCAACGTTGCCGTCGTCGGAACTCGAAAAATGAGCGAATACGGAATGAGGAGCGCGTATAAAATATCATACGAGCTTGCCGCCGCAGGCGCTCGTATAATCAGCGGAATGGCGCTCGGTATTGATTCCGTTTCCGCCTGTGCCGCCATTGAGGCTGGCGGAAGCACGTTTGCCGTGATGGGCTGCGGACTCGACCGCGCCTATCCACCCGAGCACGGAAAGCTTATGGAGATAATAGCGCAAAACGGCGCGGCGTTCAGTGAATTCCCGCCTGGAACGCCTCCGTTGGGATCGAATTTTCCAATAAGAAACAGAATAATAAGCGGTCTTTGCCAAAGCATCCTCGTTGTCGAAGGAAACGAGCGAAGCGGAGCGCTTATCACTGCAAAGGCAGCTATAAGGCAGGGCAGGGCGGTGTATGCTATTCCGGGCCACATCGATTCCCCTATGTCAGTGGGCGTGAACTCCCTTATACAATCGGGTGTTAGGATCGCGCTTGGCTCCGACGATATACTTGAGGATGCAGAGGGGCTTTACGGCAGCTTCTTCAACGAAAGCGCATATGCCCACGCGCAGGGAAGATCGGCGTACCGCGACGGAGTGCTTGAGAAATACGGCGTAGCGTCGGTTGGCTCAAGCTCTGCACCCGCGCCCGTAAAAAGAGCGAAGAATGCGCAAAAGCCTACAAGTGCGCCGCCTCCCCAAAAAGAAGAAAAGACCGAGGAGATCGTGGGGCTGAGCCCCGACGCCCGTCGCGTGCTTGAGTATATGCCGAAGGGCGAGGCTGTTCCTCTTGATTATTTTGAGGGCTTGGAATTTTCTTCGGCACAGTTGACAAGAATACTTTTCGGACTTGAGCTTTCGGGCGCAGTAAGAAGCGCACCCGGTGGAGCTTACGTCCGCCTTAAATAAAGAAAGGTAATATCATCGCAAATGAAGAATCTCGTTATCATAGAATCTCCCCCCAAGGCGCATACTATACAAAGTTGTCTTGGACAGAATTATAAGGTAGTAGCGTCGAAGGGACACGTAAAGGACCTTCCCAAAAGCTCCTTCGGAATTGATATAGATAATGATTTTGCCCCCCACTATATAAATATTCGCGGCAAGGGCGATCTTATCAAGGAGCTTAAAAAGGAAGCTAAAAACGCAAACAAGGTCTTTCTCGCGACCGACCCTGACCGCGAGGGCGAGGCTATTTCGTGGCATCTTGCGTCCGCACTTGATCTCGATCCTGCAAGGACCTACCGCGTTACCTTCAACGAGCTTACGAAGTCCGCTATAAAAACGGCTATCAAGGCTCCGAGACAGATAGATATGAACCTTGTAAACGCACAGCAGTCCCGTCGAATACTCGACAGAATAGTTGGCTACAAGCTCAGCCCTCTGCTTTGGAAAAAGGTTCGTCACGGTCTGTCGGCGGGACGCGTTCAGTCCGTTGCCACAAGGCTCGTCGTGGAGCGTGAGGAGGAGATACGCGCATTTGTTCCCGTTGAGTACTGGACGGTAGCCGCCAAGCTTTCTGCGGGCGGTACTGAATTTGCAGTTCGTTATTTCGGTGATAGTGCGACGGGCAACAAGGTAAAGCTTTCAAGCGAGAGCGAGGCTATGGCTGTCGTAAACGCCGTAAAGGGCAAGGATATGACGGTCAAGTCCGTAAAGCGCGGCGTTAAGTACAAAACGCCCGCACCTCCGTTTACCACCTCACTATGCAGCAGGAGGCTTCGCGCAAGCTCGGCTTCCAATCCGCAAGGATAATGCGCACCGCGCAGGAGCTTTACGAGGGAATAAATCTCGGCACTGCAAACGGCGGCACGCAGGGTCTTATAACCTATATGCGTACCGACTCCTTGCGAGTTGCCGAAGAGGCGCAGGATGCTGCACGCGAGTTTATAAAAGAGAAGTACGGTGAGGGATATTGCCCCGAAAACCCGCGCGTATATAAGACGAAATCCACCGCGCAGGACGCACACGAGGCTATCCGTCCCACAAGACCCACGCTCACCCCTGCCGACGTAAAGGCGTACCTTACCCCCGACCAGTTCAAGCTATATAAGCTGATATGGGAGAGATTTGTGGCAAGCCAGATGGAGTCCGCAAAGCTTGACACTCTGAACGTTGATTTTGAGTCCGCAGGACACCTTTTCCGCACGGGCGGATATACCGTAGCCTTTCAGGGCTATATGGCTGTTTACGAGGAATCAAGCGACGATGCAAGCAAGAATGCCGACGAGCTTGACGATATAAAGAACATCAGAATTCCCGACGTTAAGGAGGGGGCATCTCTGCCTTGCACCGACGTCAGCGCAGACAGACATTTTACCGAAGCACCGCCGAGATACACCGAGGCAACGCTTATCAAGGTGCTTGAGGAAAAGGGAATAGGCAGACCGAGTACGATAACGCCCACTATTACGACCATAATTGCTCGCGAGTACGTGCGCCGCGAGGGTAAATCCCTCGTTCCTACGCAGCTTGGCGAGGTCACTACGGCTCTTATGAAATCGGAGTTTGCCGATATAGTTGACTATAAGTTTACCGCTAATATGGAGGATAAGCTCGACGGTATTGAAAACGGCGACACCTCTATGTTAAGCGTCCTTTCGGACTTCTGGGCGGATTTTGAAAAGGAACTCAAGGCTGCCGAGGAAAAGCTCGGACAGGAAAAGACCGAGATCCCCGCAGAGCTTACCGACATCATCTGCGACAAGTGCGGAGCAACGATGGTGGTAAAGAGCGGAAGATTCGGCAGATTTGCCGCTTGTCCGAACTACCCCGAGTGCAAGAACACCAAGCGCCTTGACAAAAACGGTGCGGTAGCGGAGAAGAAGCCCGCCGTCGTTGCCGACTTCAAGTGCGAGGTCTGCGGCGGCGATATGGTACAGCGTCACGGCCCTTACGGCACGTTCTACGCTTGCTCGAATTATCCCAAGTGCAAGTTTATCAAGCAGCAAACGCGCACGCTTGACGTTCCTTGCCCCAAGTGCGGCGGCAAGATACTCATCAAGCAGGCGAGAAATAAATCCGTTTTCTACGGCTGTGAGCATTATCCCGAGTGCGATTTTTCAAGCTGGGACGCTCCTACCGCTGAAAAATGCCCGAGCTGCGGCAAAATGCTCTTCAGGCGCAAGGGCAAGAATCCTGGGCTCGTGTGCGCCGACCGCGCGTGCGGCTATTTCAAGGAGGAGATCCTTCCCGAAACCGATGCGCCCGAGCTTCCCCCCACACCCACCGACGCAGACCTGCCGTTTTAAGCTATGAGTGAGATCACGGTAAACGTTTACGGCGCAGGACTTGCGGGCTGTGAGGCGGCGTGGCAGATAGCAAATCGCGGCGTTAAGGTGCGACTTTACGAAATGAAGCCGCACAAGCACACTCCCGCGCACAAAACGGAGGGCTTTGCGGAGCTTGTATGCTCCAATTCTCTGCGCTCTGACAGCGTTACAAACGCCGTCGGACTTCTCAAGGAGGAGATGCGCAGAATGGGCTCTCTAATCATCGAGGCGGCAGATGCCACTCGCGTTCCTGCGGGCTCGGCGCTTGCGGTAGACCGCGACGCATTTTCTGCATATATCACCCGCAAAATTGAGGAACACGAAAACATTGAGATAGTTCACGCGGAGATGGATTCTATTCCCGACGGCGAGCTTACGGTAGTCGCTACGGGCCCTCTGACATCCGACGCTATGGCGGACTATATAAGGGACAGCCTTGGTTGCTCGGGACTTCACTTTTTCGATGCCGCCGCACCCATAGTTGACGGCGCAAGCATCAATACCGACGTTGCCTTTTTCGCCTCACGCTACGATAAGGGCGACGCGGATTATCTGAACTGCCCTATGACCAAGGAGCAGTACGACGCCTTTTACGACGCGCTCGTTTCGGCAAGGGAAGCCGAGCTTCACGATTTTGATAAAAAGGAGCAGGGAGACTTTACCGTATTCGAGGGCTGTATGCCCGTCGAGGTGATGGCGCGCCGTGGCAGAGATACTCTGCGCTACGGGCCGCTGAAGCCCGTCGGACTTAACGATCCGCGTCACCCCGAGGTGAAGGAATACTACGCCGTGGTACAGCTTCGCCGCGAGGACGCCGAGGGAAGTATGTTCAACCTCGTCGGATTTCAGACACACCTTGCGTTCCCCGAGCAAAAGCGAGTTTTCGGCTTGATACCCGGGCTTGAAAACGCGGAGTTTCTTCGCTATGGCGTAATGCACAGAAACACATATCTTGACTCCCCAGGACTTCTTGACTCGGATTATTCAATGCTAACTCGCAAAAACGTCTATTTCGCAGGACAGATGACGGGAGTTGAGGGATACGTGGAGTCCGCAGGCTCAGGGCTCGTTGCGGGTATTTGCGCCGCGCGTCAGGCTCTTGGGCTGGAAAGCGTGAAATTTCCCACGTTCACTATGCTTGGCGCTATGGCAAGCTACGTTTGCCACGGCGGAAGCGGAAAATTCGTTCCGATGAATGCAAATTTTGGAATCATTCCCCCTCTCGAATACAGAGTAAAGGGCGGCAAGATGGCAAAATACGCCGTTTATGCCGAGCGCGCACTTGCGGCGCTTGATGAATTTAAGGAAAAATATGAGAATCATTGTTGATTGTATGGGCGGCGACAAGGCCCCCCTCGAAGTGGTAAAGGGCGCGTATCTTGCGTCACTTGAATATAACGCCAGCTTCATTCTTGTTGGTGACAGGGCGGCTATTGAAAAAATAGCCGAAACGGAGCAGATGGATCTGCGCCGTTTTGACATAGTTCACGCGAGTGGCGTGATCAATATGGAGGACGATCCGATTTCGGTCGTCAGGGCAAAGAGCGATTCAAGCATGAGCGTTGCCCTAAAACTGCTTTCCGAGGGAAAGGGCGACGCCGTAGTAAGTACGGGAAACACGGGTGCGCTATTTACGGGCGCTACGCTTATCGTCAGAAAGGTCAAGGGCATTCGCAGGGCGGCTATCGCCAGCATTCTGCCTATGAATCCCCCCGTTCTCCTGCTTGATTCGGGTGCTAACGTCACCGTTACCGACGAGTATCTTGAGCAGTTTGCTATTATGGGCAGTATTTATATGCAAAGAGCGTACGGACTTAGTGCGCCCCGCGTCGGACTGCTTAATAACGGAGTGGAGGAGTGCAAGGGCACGGAGCTTCAGCTCAAGGCGTATGCAAGGCTCTCCGAGTCGCCGTCGATAAATTTCGTCGGCAACGTTGAGGCGAATCAGATACCCAAAAATGCCTGTGACGTTCTCGTTACCGACGGATTTACGGGTAATATTCTGCTCAAATCCATAGAGGGAATGGGCAAGATGATGCTAAGCACTATGAAGGAGCTTTTCTACGCCGATACGCGAACGAAGATCTCGGCTATTTTTGCAAAGCACAAGGTGGCGGATATCAAAAAACGCTTTGATCCCACCGAACACGGCGGTGCGCCGATACTCGGCATATCCAAGCCCGTTATCAAGGCTCACGGCTCGTCTAACGCCAACGCCGTCAAGAACGCGGTGCGTCAGGCTATAAACTACGCCGAAAAGGGCGTTATAGTAAGCATAGCAAGGGAAACCAAGCTGTTTACCGCTACTAAAACAACAAACGAAAGCGAAAGTTCAAAATGAGTAATATAAATGCGGAGCTTCCGCGCGAGCGTAGCTTTCTTGAGGAACGGATAGGCTACCGTTTCTTGAGTGCGGAGCTTTTGACCGAAGCACTTACTCACTCCTCGTATTCCAACGAACACGGGGGTGCAAAGCAATTTCCCTGCAACGAAAGACTTGAGTTTCTCGGGGATTCGGTGCTGTCGGTAATAACCAGCGAATATATATACGAAAGATTCAGCGCCTCTCCCGAGGGCGACCTCACGAGGATGAGGGCGGAGCTTGTTTGCGAAAAGGCACTTGCCGCCTTTGCGGAGGAGATAGGTCTTGGCGATTTTCTTCTTCTCGGTCGCGGCGAGGAAAAGGGCGGCGGCAGAAGCCGCAAGTCCATTCTCGCGGATGCGTTTGAGGCGCTTATAGCCGCAGTTTACCTTGATTCCGCAAGCACGGGCGACGGCAGAGATGCCGTGCGCGCATACCTTTTGCCCCTTATAGATAAGAGGCTCGGAATGCTTTTGAACGAGTGGCACGGTGCGGATTATAAGACCTTGCTCCAACAGCTCGTTCAGCGCTCGGAGGGCGAGGTCCTTGAGTATATCACAGTGGACGAGCAGGGCCCCGATCACGCGAAGGTGTTCACGGTCGAGGCAAGGCTTAACTCCAATATCATCGGCAAGGGCGACGGCGCAACGAAGCGCGCCGCGGAGCAAGCCGCCGCAAAGCAGGCGCTCGTCCTTTTCGGTGAGCTGAAATAATACCGTAATCGATACGGAGCCGTAGGCGGCGTTGCCGCGGCTCCGTGCTTTTGGTTTTTCGGAGAAAGAAAATGGCACATAAAAATATACCGATATTTATCCCGCATCTCGGCTGTCCCAACGGTTGTGTTTTCTGCGACCAAAGGGCAATATCGGGGCAGATCGAGTTTTGTGAGGCAGACGTGGAGCGTCAGCTTGCCGAGTCCGTCGCTACGCTCCGAGAGGGCGACGAGGCGGAGATAGCCTTTTTCGGCGGCTCGTTTACGGGCATCGAGCGTGGGCTTATGATGCGCCTGCTTGAGATGGCACAGCCGTATCTTGCATCGGGCAAGGTCGGCTCCTTGCGTTGCTCCACGCGCCCCGATTATATAAACGACGAGATACTTGCTATCCTTGCGCACTACGGCGTGCGCACGGTCGAGCTTGGTATCCAAAGTACGTCGGATGAGGTGCTTGCGGCAAGCAAGCGCGGACATACCGCTGACGTGGCTATGCACGCCGCGGCGGCGCTCAAGGCGGCGGGATTTAATTTTATAGGTCAGATGATGATAGGACTTCCCGCGTCGAATATCGAGCGTGAGATAGCAACGGCGCGCGATATTTGCGCTATGGGTGCTGACGGCGCAAGGGTGTATCCAACCGTCGTTTTTGCGAACACGGAGCTTTCAAATATGTCCGTTTCGGGCGAGTACGAGCCTCTTACGGAGGAGGACGCAGTACGTCGCACGGCGGCGGTGCTTGAGGTGTTCGACGCTATGCGCGTTCCCGTTATCCGCGTCGGTCTGCACTCGGGCGAGAGCTTATCTTCACCCGAAAAGGCGGTTGCGGGCGCACGCCACCCTGCAATGGGTGAGCTTGCGATGGGAGAGGTCACCTTTCATAGAATTTGCGCAGAGTTGGAGCGCTTTTTTGAAGGTCGAAAAGTTCTTGAACCAAAGCAAACTCTTGTTATTTTCGTGCCAAAGGGAGCGACCTCACGCGCCGTGGGGCAAAATAAACGCAATATTTTGCGGATTCGTGAAAAATATTCCGCGCAATATCAAATAAATCGCATAAAAATTATTGAAAAAAGTTCATTAATAGGTTATAATATTATGATAGACGTTTTATAACTTATTTACATAAAACTTCGGAGGTTAATTCTTTGTATCTGAAGCAAATTGAAATGCAGGGCTTCAAGTCATTCCCCGATAGGACGCGACTTGTCTTTGAGCCCGGCGCAACGGTCATTATAGGACCTAACGGAAGCGGAAAATCGAATATTTCCGACGCCATGCGCTGGGTGCTTGGTGAGATATCGTCGAAGTCCCTTCGCGGCGCGAAGATGGAGGACATCATCTTCGGCGGCTCCGACAGCCGTAAGCCTATGGGATATGCCGAGGTCTCGGTTACCTTTGACAATACCGCCACCGTGGGAAGGCTTGACTGCCCCTACGACGAGGTCACGGTAACGCGCCGTTATTATCGCAACGGCGACAGCGAATACTTCATAAATCGAAAGAGCGTAAGACTGCGCGATATTTACGAGCTTTTCTTGAACACGGGTATCGGCCGTGACGGTTATTCCATAATCGGTCAGGGTAGGATAGCCGAGATAGTTTCCCGTAAGAGCGACGAGCGTCGCGGCATCTTTGAGGATGCGGCGGGTATTGCAAAATTCCGCCACCGCAAGAACGAGGCTGAAAGGAAGCTTGCCGCGACAGAGAATAATATGGAGCGCGCGCAGGACGTCATCGACGTTATCGGAAGCAGGCTTGGCACGCTTGAGCGCGAAAGCATAAAGGCTAAGAGATTTCTTGAATACAGCGAAATAAAGCGCAAGGCTGACGTTCAGCTCTGGCTTTACGATACCGAGTTTTTGCGCAACGATATTGCCAAGGCTGAAAACGAGCTGAGGCTTACCGATATCGAGCTTGACGAGGCGGCTGAGGCCGTGGCATCTCTTGAAGCGCAGGAGGAAAGGCTAAATACTCTCGCAACGGAAAACAAGGCGGAATCCGCAAGGATATTCGAGGAGATAAGGCTCAAGACACGCGCAAATTACGAGCTTGACTCCGAAATAAAGGTTACCGAAACCAAAATAACTCACGCAGAGGCATCTGCCGTGTCCGATAAGGATGCCGCGGCGGCTCTGCGCGCATCCGCCAAGGCGGAGCAGGATAACGCCGCCTCAAAGGAGGCGGAGGCACAAAAGCTTGCGGACGAGGCAAGAAGGCTTGAGGCAGAGGAAAGGGAAACCACCGAATCCGCCGCAAGAACAGAGCTTGCCGCCGAAAAGCTTGACGATGCTATTGCCGTCGCGTTTGATGAGATTTCCGCATCCAAGGCGGAGCTGTCGGACGTCAACGCAAGGCTTGAGCTTCTTGGCAAGGCGGGCGACGAGGAGCAGGACAGGGACGAGGCGGCGCGCCGCGACGTAGGCGAGCGCGAGAGAATAGCCGCACAGCATACTGCCGAGTGTGCCGACAGCGAGCTTGCGATAGCGCAGTACGACGCAAAGCTTGCCGAGAACGGCGCAATACTTGAAAAAAAGCAAAAACGCTCAGCCGAGATGCACCAAAGGAGCGATTCCGCAAGTGCCGAGCTTTCCTCGCTCAGCGTAAAGCGCGACACTCTTTCGGGTAAGATAGAGGCGCTCCGCCGAATGGAGGAGCATTTTGAGGGTTATAACAATAGCGTAAAGCACGTTATGCGCGCATACCGCGAGGGCAGGATAAACGCAGGTCGCATCCACGGTCCGCTTTCCTCGCTCATTCAGGTAGAAAGCCGCTACGTTACCGCTATCGAAACTGCCCTCGGTGCGGCTATACAGAATATAGTCGTTGAGGACGAAAGAACGGCAAGAGCCGCTATCGAGTGCTTGAAGCGCGACAGCGCGGGTAGAGCGACCTTCTTCCCGCTTACGTCCGTAAAGCCCATCGGAAGCCCCTCGCGCGAGATGCAGGAGGCGGCAAGCTGCAAGGGCTATATAGGCATAGCGTCACAGCTTGTGTCCGCGGATAGCGTTTATTCGTCGATACTCTCGTCGATGCTTGGCAGGATAGTTATATTTGACACCCTTGAAAACGCTACCGAAATGGCGAAAAGGGTCAGATACAGCGTTCGTACCGTCACCCTTGACGGTCAGCAGATAAACCGCGACGGCTCGTTTACGGGCGGCTCGGTACGCACGGGAAGCGGAATACTTACCCGCGCCGACGAGATAAAGCGAATGAGCCGCGAGCTTGCCGATGCTACACAAAAGAGCGAAAAGCTCACAAAAATGCTTGAAACGCTGAGCGTCGAGCTTGCCTCGCTCGACGAGGAGATAGCGTTTGATGAAAACGAGATAAAGCTTATCGAAACTTTGCGTGCCGTAGAGGAAGCAAAGCTCGAAAAGGCACGCGAAACGCTTGAGGCTGACCGCGAGCTTCTTGAAAAATTCCGCGCTGACCTTAAAAACGTTGCGGGCGAGCAGGAAAGAAGAAGGGCAGAAATTGCCACGCTGAGCGTAAAGGCACGCGAGCTTGAAGAAAAGATAAGCGAGCTTGAGGCGTACCGCGCAGAGCGTGCCGAGGAGCACGGAGGCTTGCTTGTTGAAAGGGATTCCCTTAAAGCAAAGGCTATGCGCATAACGGTACGCATATCCGAGCTTCGCCGCGATATAGAGGGCTGTAACGCAATGGCGGATATGGCTCACGGCAAGGCAAAGAGCCTTGAGGCGGATGCCGCCGAGAAGGATGCCCGCGTAAGCGAGAGCCGCCGTATCGTAAAGGAGCTGAAGGAAAAGCTTGCAAGCATACTCGCCGCGCAGACCGAGAGCGAGGAAGCGCTTTCCGAGCTTAATCGCCGCCGTGACAGCAGCGAGGCGGGTGGAATGGAGCTTGAGCGCAAGCTTGCCGATATCCGCCGCGTTTCACGCGACCGTCAGGCGCGCAAGGACGAGCTTATGCAGGCAAAGCTACGCCGCGAAACCGCGCTTGCACAGCTTCGCTCACAGCTTGACGCGACCTCGCAAAAGTTCTGGGACGAGCACGAGCTTACTCGCGCACAGGCGCTTGAGTTCGGCTACGAGCCGCTGACGGCAGAGGAGCGCCCCGCAGTACTTCAGATACAGACCGAATACCGCAACAAGATAAGAAATATCGGCGCGACGAATCCCGCCGCTATCGAGGAATATCAGACCGAGCGTGCAAAATACGACGAGTTGACCGCGCAAATGGCGGATCTCGTCAAGGCGAAGAACGAGCTTGAAAAGGTTATCGTTCAGCTTGAAAGCGAGATGAAAAAGGCGTTTGTCACCTCGTTCGATCAGATCAACGAGAACTTTAAAAAGACCTTCGCCGAGCTTTTCGGCGGCGGATCTGCCGAGCTGCTCCTGACCGACCCCGACAACGTGCTTGAAAGCGGAATTGAAATAAAGGCGGCACCCCCGGGAAAGATCATCAAATCGCTGATGCAGCTTTCGGGCGGCGAGCAGGCGTTTATCGCTATCGCGCTCTTCTTTGCGATACTGCAGGTCAACCCCACGCCGTTCTGCATTCTCGATGAGATAGAAGCGGCGCTTGACGAGGTAAACGTCGAGAGATTTGCACAGTACATCAGACGTTACTCGGACGATACGCAGTTCATACTTATCACACACCGCCGCGGCACGATGAACGCCGCAGACCGCCTTTACGGCGTAACGATGCCCGAGTCGGGCATTTCCAAGATACTCACCCTTGACGTTGCCGACATCGTCAACAAGAAGGGCGGTATCTGGGACGAGCTTAATTAACGAAAGGATAACTGAAATTGGGCTTTTTTGATAAACTTAAAGCAGGACTTGGAAAGACCAAAAACGCGCTCTTCGGTCAGATAGACAACGTGCTTCGCAGCTTTGTTAGGATCGACGAGGAGGCGCTTGAGGAGCTTGAGGAGATCCTGATATGCGCCGACGTCGGCGTAAATGCCGCCGAGGAGATCATCGACGAGCTTCGAGAGAGGATAAAGGACGATAGGATAAAAACGCGCGAGGACACCGTCGCCGCTCTGCGTGAGATCATCACGGAGATGATAGGCGAGGGCGAGCCGCTATCGCTCAACACCACTCCGTCCGTCCTTCTCGTTATAGGTGTAAACGGAGCGGGAAAGACCACTTCCGTCGGTAAGATATCAAACAGACTTCGCGCCGAGGGCAAAAAGGTGGTAGTAGCCGCCGCGGATACCTTCCGTGCCGCCGCCATCGATCAGCTTGCCGTATGGTGCGACAGAGCAGGCGTTGAGCTTATACGCCAAAGCGAGGGCTCGGACCCTGCCGCCGTTGTGTACGATGCCGCAAATTACGCGCGTAGCCACAATGCAGACGTGCTGATAGTTGACACCGCGGGCAGACTTCACAACAAGAAAAACCTTATGAACGAGCTTGCCAAGATCAATCGCGTTATCGACCGCGAGCTTCCCGGCGCGGCAAGGGAGAACCTTCTCGTGCTTGATGCTACCACGGGACAGAACGCTATCCTTCAGGCAAAGGAATTCAAAAACGCCGCAGAGCTTACGGGACTCGTCCTTAACAAGCTCGACGGCACGGCAAAGGGCGGCATAGTCCTTTCTATCAGACGCGAGCTTGGACTTCCCGTCAAGTTCATCGGAGTCGGTGAAAAGATAGACGATATGCAGGAGTTCGATGCCGAGGAATTCACAAAGGCACTTTTTGAATGATATGAAGATACTTATCGCATCAAAAAACAAGGGCAAGATAGCCGAGCTTCAAAGGCTTCTTTCCGCGCATATCACGGGTGAGAGCATCGAGCTTGTGTCACTTGACGACGTCGGCTTCGTTGGAGATATCGAGGAGAACGGAAGCACGTTTGCCGAAAACGCTATGATAAAGGCAAATGCCGCCGCGGCATTTTCGGGGCTTATTTCCGTCGCTGACGATTCAGGTCTTGAGGTCAATGCGCTCGGTGGCGAGCCTGGGATATACTCGGCACGCTACGCGGGCGAGGCGCACGACGACAGCGCAAACAACGAAAAGCTGCTTTCGCGCCTTGCGGATAAAAACGACCGCAGTGCCGCATTCGTTTGCTGTATGGCGTGCGTTTTCCCCAAGGATTTTGCAAAATACGGTGAGGATTTTACCGTTTTCGGCAAATGCGAGGGCGAGATAATACGTGAATACCGCGGCGAGGGCGGCTTCGGATACGATCCGCTGTTCCTCGTCAGTGCGCTTGGCAAGACCTTTGCCGAGATGAGTGCGGACGAGAAAAACGCAGTAAGCCACCGCGGAAAAGCCGTTGAGCTTTTAGGGCTTGAGCTTTGCGCCCGAATAAAAAATAAAATTTAAGGAAAAACAATGAGTCTTACTTCAAAGGAGCGAGCATATCTTCGCTCGCTTGCCGTGAACGAGCCTACTATTATGCAGGTCGGTAAGGACGGCATAACCGAAAATCTTGTAAAAACCGTGTCGGACGCACTTGAGGCAAGGGAGCTTATCAAACTTTCCGTGCTTGAAAACAGCGAGGAATCTCCTCGAAGCGCCGCAGAGGCACTTGCCGATGCAACGGGCGCTGACGTAGTCTGCACGATAGGACGTAAAATGGTCCTTTACCGTGAGTCCGAAACTCACAAAAAAATAGAATTATGATAAACGGCATTCGTCGCATAGGAATATACGGCGGCACGTTTTCACCACCTCACAAAGGACACGTGGAGGCGGCGCGCGCTTTTATGAAGCAGATGCGCCTTGACTATCTCTACGTTATCCCCACCGCAATTCCGCCACACAAGCAGCTTGATAACACGGTCGACGCGCGCCACCGCCTGCGTATGTGCGAGCTTGCATTTGCGGACGTCGAGGGCGTTATAGTCAGCGACACGGAGATAAGGCGCGGCGGCGTAAGCTACACCGTCGATACCTTGCGCGAGCTTAGCGCACCCGACGCACGTCTGTTTTTGCTCTGCGGAACGGATATGCTCCTGACGCTTGACAAATGGCGTGAGGCAGAGGAGATATTCCGCCTTTGCTACCCAATATACGTCAGACGCGAGAACGATCCGATAGTCAGCGCGCGTATCCTTTCAAAAATATCGGAATATACCGAAAGGTATAATGCCGTAGTTCGCCGCGTGCTAGTAGAGCCTATCGAGATATCCTCTACGGAGATCAGACGCAGACTTGCGTCAGGTGAGCGAGTGGACGGATTTTTGCCGAGCGCGGTGGAGGATTATATCCGCCGTAACCGACTTTACGGAGCAGAATAAGATGTTTAACCCCACAGACGAAAGATTGGACGAGCTGCGAGAGCAGATAAGACAAAGCCTTACTCCCAAGCGTGCAGGGCACATCCTTGCCGTTGAGGATATGGCGGTGCGTCTTGGCAAGCTTTATGCGGACGACGACGAGAGTGAGCGCGTGCTTCGCGCCGCCGCACTCTTGCACGACGTAACGAAGGAGAAAAAGGGCGAGGAGCAGCTTGCTCTTTGCCGAGAACACGGCATTACGCTTACTGCCGAGGAGCTGTGCGCCCCCAAAACGCATCACGCCCGCACGGCGACGGAAAAGATACGCGCAGATTACCCCGACCTTGCGGACGGCAGAGTATTGTCTGCGGTGCGCTACCACACCACGGGAAGGGCGGATATGAGCATATATGAAAAGCTCATTTTCCTTGCCGACTATATCGACGACAGCCGCACGTTCCCCGATTGCGTAAGGCTTCGCTCACTTTTTTGGGACGCAGAGCCTGAAAAAATGACGCAAGAGGAGCGAAATACACATCTTGACACCGTGCTGATAATTGCCTTTGATATGACGATATCGGGTTTAGTTGAGGACGGCGCGGTCATTCACCCTGACACCATTGCGGCGAGAAATTATCTCGTCAGCCATAAAAATATATGAAAAACTCATCGGAGGAAAAATAATGGATAACGAAACTGTAAAGGTCCCCGAGATCAAGCTCGACGAAGCGGGAAGACCTATGTCGGACTCTCTCGCAGAGGAGATCTACCATATTCTTGACGCCAAGAACGCCGAGAACGCATCGGTCATAAAGGTGGCTGAAAAGACCGACCTTACCGACTATTTCGTTCTTGCAACGGCAAAGTCCACTACCCACGTTCGCGCACTTGAGGACGAGGTCGAATACCGCATAGGACTTGCGGGCATCAAGCCCGACCGCGCCGAGGGCAGGGGTGCGGGCAATTCGTGGATGGTAATTGATTACGGAAATGTCATCGTTCATATCTTCAACCGCGAGGCACGCGAGTTTTATAATATCGACAAGCTCTATTCCGATGCGGAAAAGATAGAGATAAAGTCACGCATCAGCGAAGAATAAATCACTTGGGAGAAAAGCTATGAAGTACAATTTCAGCGAGATAGAAAAGAAATGGCAGGACAGATGGGATGCCGAGGGCGCATTCCGAGCCGCAGATCCCGGCGAGGCCGGCTCTGAAAAGAAGAAGTTCTACGCACTCGTCGAGTTCCCGTACCCCAGCGGAGCAGGAATGCACGTAGGACATATCAAGGCATATTCGGGCCTTGAGGTCGTTTCGCGTAAGCGCCGTATGGAGGGCTACAACGTAATGTTCCCCATGGGCTTTGACGCCTTTGGTCTGCCTACCGAGAACTACGCTATAAAGACGGGTATGCACCCCCGTGCCGTTACCGATAAGAACATCGAAAAGTTCACCTCTCAGCTTCGCCGCGTAGGCTTTGCTTTTGATTGGAACAGAGTCGTCGATACCACCGAGGAGGACTATTACAAGTGGACTCAGTGGATATTCCTTAAGATGTTCGAGGCAGGACTTGCCTTCCGCGACACCGCGCTCGTAAACTATTGCCCCTCTTGTAAGGTCGTTCTTTCCAACGAGGACTCGCAGGGCGGCAAGTGTGATATCTGTCACAGCGACATTATTCAGAAGTCCAAGGACGTATGGTATCTGCGAATCACCGAATACGCCGACAAGCTCCTTTTCGGGCTTGACGGAGTTGACTATCTGCCAAATATCAAGCAGCAGCAGGTCAACTGGATAGGACGCTCCGAGGGCGCGTTTGTAAACTTTACCCTCACGGGTAAGGAGGATAAGCTCCGCATCTACACCACCCGTCCCGACACCCTTTTCGGAGTTACCTTTATGGTAATGGCTCCCGAGCATCCCCTTATCGATAAGTACGCCGACAGCATAAACAATATGGCTGATATAGAGGCTTACCGCACCGAGTGCGCAAAGAAGACCGAGTTTGAGCGCACTCAGCTCGTCAAGGAAAAGACGGGCGTGCGCATCGACGGTCTTACCGCAATAAACCCCATAAACGGCAAGGAGATACCGATCTACATTGCCGACTACGTTATGATGGGCTACGGTACGGGTGCTATTATGGCAGTTCCCGCACACGATACGCGTGACTTTGAGTTCGCTCGCAAGTTCGGCATCGACGTCATCGAGGTCATCAAGGGCGGCGATATCGAAAAGGAAGCGTACACGGGCGACGGCGAGGTCGTAAATTCGGGCTTCCTTAACGGATATAATAATAAGAAGGATTCCATCCGTCGCGCGATCGAGGAGCTCCAAAAGCTCGGAACGGGCGAGGGCGGCGTTCAGTATAAGATGAAGGATTGGGCGTTCAACCGCCAGAGATATTGGGGCGAGCCTATCCCGATCGTACATTGTCCTCATTGCGGAATGGTTCCCGTTCCCTACGAGGAGCTTCCGCTTCGTCTGCCCAATATGACGGAGTTTGCCCCCGGTCAGGGCGGCGAATCTCCCCTTGCACGCATCGAGGAATACGTCAACTGCACGTGTCCCAAGTGCGGCAAGCCCGCCAAGCGCGAGACCGATACCATGCCCCAGTGGGCAGGCTCATCGTGGTACTTCCTGCGCTACATCGACCCGAAGAACAACGACGCGCTTGCCGACAGAGCAAAGCTCGATTATTGGCTTCCCGTCGATTGGTACAACGGAGGTATGGAGCACGTTACGCGCCATATGATCTACTCCCGCTTCTGGCATAAGTTCCTTTACGATATCGGGGCAGTTCCCACCGCCGAGCCCTATGCAAAGAGAACGGCACAGGGACTCATCCTCGGTCCTGACGGCGATAAGATGAGTAAATCCAAGGGCAACGTAGTTGACCCCAACGACGTTGTAAACGAGTTCGGTGCTGACGTTCTCCGTACTTATATCCTCTTTATGGGCGACTACGGCTCTGCCGCACCTTGGTCCGAAAGCAGCGTTAAGGGCTGTAAGAGATTCCTTGACAGAGTTGCCGACCTTTACGATATCGCGAAGGGAAGCGGCGCAACCGCAGAGCTTGAAAGTGCCTTCCACAAGACCATCAAGAAGGTCAGCGAGGACTATGAGGCAATGAAGTTCAATACCGCTATCGCGGCTCTTATGGGACTCATCAACGATATATTCGACCACGGCTCTCTTACACGCGACGAGCTTAGCGTATTTATCAAGCTCCTTTGCCCCGTTGCTCCCCACCTTTGCGAGGAGATCAACGAAAAGCTTGGCAACAAGAAGCTCCTTTCTCTCTCCGAGTGGCCCACCTACGACGAGGCAAAGACCATCGACTCTACCGTTGAGATAGCGGTTCAGGTCAACGGTAAGCTTCGCGGAACCATTATGCTTCCCGTGGATTGCCCGAAGGACGACGCTATCGCCGCCGCTATGGCTGACGAGCGCGTTGCCGCCGCTATTGAGGGAAAGACTGTTATAAAGCAGATCGCCGTTCCCAACAAGATCGTCAATATCGTAGTTAAGTGATAATACTTTACGAAACCGAGCAAGGACTTGCTCGGTTTCGTAAAAAAATACAAAAAAATCATATTTTCTATTGACAATGGAAAACTAATGATGTATAATACTTATGTTAATTTTTTAGTGGCGAGGGGAGGGAAAAAGAATGGCAGAAGTAAAAGTCAGAGAAGGCGAGTCGCTTGACAGCGCTCTTCGTCGTTTCAAAAGACAGTGCGCTCGCTCAGGCGTCCTCGCCGAGCTCCGTAAGAGAGAGCATTACGAGAAGCCCAGCGTAAAGCGCAAGAAGAAATCCGAAGCCGCAAGAAAGCGCAAGTATAAATAATTACTTGTATATAAAAAGGGCTCTATGAGCCCTTTTTGTGTTATATGTAAAAGAAAGGATAGCGAAATGAGCATAAAAGGCAGGATCATTGTATGCCGTGACTACGATGATATGTCACGCCGCGCCGCCGAGTTTTTTGCTGAATATATAAGGAGCAATTCAAGGGCAGTTTTGGGGCTCGCTACGGGCTCAACACCCGTCGGAACGTATAAATACCTTGTTGAAGAATACCGCGCGGGTAAGCTTGATTTTTCGGGAATTACCACCTTCAATCTTGACGAGTACTATCCTATGGCTCCCGACCATACTCAAAGTTATCGCTATTTTATGGATACCAACCTTTTCGATCACGTTAATATTAACAAGGCAAACACAAACGTGCCTGACGGGCTTTGCGCCGATCCCAAGGCTTACTGCGAGGAATACGACCGCCGCATAGCCGCCGCGGGAGGCATTGACGTACAGCTTCTCGGAGTCGGAAAGAACGGTCATATCGGCTTTAACGAGCCTGCACCTTACCTTGTCGGCGGAACGCATCTTGCCGAGCTTAAGGATGATACGATTGCCGCAAACTCACGCTTTTTCGATAACGTTGCCGACGTTCCGCGCAAGGCTATCACAATGGGTATCGACGCTATTATGAATGCAAAAAACGTCGTGCTTTTGGCATCGGGTAAGGGCAAGCACGAGGCTATAGCCGCGCTCCTTGGAGGCGTATATACCACCGAGATCCCCGTAACTCTGCTTCGCGGACATCGCGGACTCACGGTCTTCTGTGACGAGAACGCATATAACGGTTGATTATTGAAACGGAAAAGAAAAATGAAAGAATTTTATGAAAACGTAAAAAAAGACGCTGAAAAGCTCCTCATTGAGCTTCTTGATACCGCGGGACTTCGTGCTGGAGATATTCTCGTTGTCGGCTGCTCCACCTCGGAGGTCGCTGGCGGTACTATAGGCAAAAATTCCTCTGCCGACGCGGCGGACGCGATATTTGACGCCTTTACCCCCATTCTTCGTAAGAAGGGGATATTCCTTGCGGCTCAGTGCTGTGAGCATCTTAATCGCGCACTGATCGTTGAGCGCGAGTGCGCCGAAAAATACGGACTTTGCGAGGTCTGCGTCCTTCCTCAGCCACACGCGGGCGGCTCTTGGGCTACGCGTGTATGGGCGGGACTTGACGCGCCCTGCGCCGTTGAGTGCATCAGCGCACACGCGGGCATTGATATAGGTCTTACCCTTATCGGTATGCACCTTAAGGCAGTTGCCGTTCCCGTCCGCACAAGCGTAACGAGGCTTGGCGAGGCAACGGTCGTTACCGCGCGCACCCGACCGAAGCTTATCGGCGGCGAGCGAGCAAAATATCCTATGTAAAAAAATCCGCGCAAAGAAGCAGCTTTGCGCGGATTTTTTCTTTCGGGGCGACAAAAAGTTGCACATTTCGATTGACACAGCGGCAAAAGATGTGGTATAATAGGATTAATAATATTATCGGGGAGGTATTTGCCAATGCATTACGGTGTGTCTGCCGCACACGGCGGAAAAACACAAAGCTATTGTCTTGTGACCTCCTGCAAGGGCGGAGTTGGCAAGTCTACCGCTACTGCAAATCTCGCAATGTCGCTTGCGACGCTTGGCAAGAGAGTGCTTGTGGTGGATTGTGACTTTTCAAACCGAAGCCTTGACTTGATCTTCGGATGCGAGGATAAGGTGCTTTTTGACGTTTGCGATCTCGTTATGGGGAGGGCAACTCCCGCGCAGGCTATCCTTATCGATCCCCGAAACGCCGCACTCGGATTTATTCCCGCGCCGCTTATCAAAAGGGACAGCTTCACTCCCGAGGAGTTTTCGGATGCCGTAATAAAGGCGGCGGAGCATTTTTGTGCCGATATCGTTATGATAGATACCCCAGGAACGTCGGACGATACGCTTACTCTCGTTGCTAACGTTGCAAACTGTGCGCTCATCGTGGCTTCACATCAACCGACATCGGTAAGAGGTGCGGAAAAAACGGGCTACGTTTTGGAGGAGCTTGGCGTTAAGCAGCAGTTTTTGCTCATCAACCGCTATGACAGCGATGAGGTGCTTGCAGGCAACCGCCCCGGGCTTAACGAGCTTATAGACAAAACGCACATACCCCTTATCGGTGTGATCCCCGAAAGCCGCCGCCTTGAGCTTGCGCAGGAAAAGGGAAGGCTTGCAAGCGAGCTTCGCAGAGATAAGGAGGGCGCACGCGCCGCGTTTGACGAAACCGCGCGCCGCTTGTGTAACGAGCGTGTGCCGCTGATGTCGTATGTTTCAGAGAAAAAACGAAGGAAATTGCTTTATACATGACCGACCAAAAAGAAAGGACGTAAAATGGAAATAGCTATTGTAGCGCACGATACTAAAAAGGAACTTATGGCTGAGCTTTGCATTTCGTACTGCGGAATACTTTGCAAGCACAATATTTGCGCCACGAGCAGCACCGCAAAATACATTGCGGATGCCACGGGACTTGAGATAGAAAGACTTTTGTCGGGCGACCTCGGAGGAGAGGAGCAGCTTGCGCAGAGGATATCTTATAACGAAATAGACCTTCTTATCGATTTCAGGGATACCCGTCCCGACTCCGTATTTGATACAAAATCGCATCAGCTTCTTCGCCTTTGCGATATGTATAACGTTCCGTTTGCCACTAATCTCGGCTCTGCGGAGGCGCTTATCATCGCGCTTGACCGCGGCGACCTCGATTGGCGTCAGTTCGTCAACCCCAAGCACAACAAATAATTTTCAAAACGCCTTGACAACAAGGGGCTTTTGATGTATAATTCGAATATGCAGAGGACACGCTCTGCGATGGCAACGTCAACAGAGAGGGAGGGCAGGTGAAAGCTCCCGTCGAAGCGTCGCAAGGGTACCACCGCTGTGTCAGCTTTAATATTTTTCTGAGTTAAAAATGCGGGTGGAACCGTGCTTATAAAGCACCCCGACAGCGA
>JAFXAC010000047.1 GCA_017522125.1 Clostridia bacterium
AGGCTTCAAACGCTTCTCGTTATTGCGCTCGGTGTCGTTGCCTTTTATATTTCGACTATCGGCGGCTTGCTTTGCGCCAAGATCATGTGTTGGGTAACGAAGGGAACGGTCAATCCCCTTATCGGCTCTGCGGGCGTTTCCGCCGTGCCTATGGCGGCGAGAGTTGCTAACCTTGAAGGACTTAAGGCTGATCCTACGAACTTCCTTCTTATGCACGCCATGGGACCAAACGTCGCAGGCGTTATCGGCTCTGCCGTTGCGGCGGGAGTGTTCATCTCCTGGTTTAGCGGTATGCTTTGATTAGATAAATGAGGTATTTGATATGTCTGATATTAAAAAAGTAAAGATAACGGAAACTGCTCTGCGTGATTCGCATCAGTCTCTCGTCGCAACGAGAATGAAGACCGAGGAAATGATCCCGATCCTTGAGGCTATGGACGCTGTCGGCTACCATTCGCTTGAAGCGTGGGGAGGCGCGACCTTTGACGCTTGCCTGCGTTTCCTTAACGAAGATCCGTGGGAAAGACTCCGCACCATTCGCAAGCACGTTAAGAATACGAAGCTTCAAATGCTTTTCCGCGGTCAGAACATTCTTGGATATCGCCACTATTCCGACGACGTTGTTGATTATTTCGTCGCAAAGTCCATTGAAAACGGAATTGATATTATAAGAATATTCGACGCGCTCAATGATGCGCGTAATCTTGAAACCTCGATCGCCGCCGCCAACAAATACGGCGGACACGCACAGGCGGTCATCTGCTACACCACCAGCAAGGTGCATAGCATAGAGTTCTTTGCGGGATACGCGGCACAGCTTGAAAAAATGGGTGCTGACTCCATCTGTATCAAGGATATGGCGGGACTTCTCCGTCCCTACGATGCTTACGAGCTCGTTAAGGCTGTAAAGGCTGCCGTTTCCGTGCCCGTACAGCTTCACACCCACTACACCTCGGGCCTTGCGTCTATGACACTTCTCAAGGCTATCGAGGCGGGCGTTGATATCGTTGATACCGCTATCTCCCCGATGGCGCTCGGTACGTCCCAGCCCCCGACTGAATCCATCGTTGCAACGCTTCAGGGAACGCAGTACGATACGGGGATCTCGCTTGACGCTCTCCAGCCCATAACCAAGCATTTTTCCGCACTCCGCGCAAAGTACCGCGATGCAGGGTTGCTTGACGATAAGGTGCTTACCGTTGACGTTAACGCGTTGATGTATCAGGTTCCCGGCGGAATGCTTTCCAACCTCGTTTCACAGCTTAAGAAGCAGGGCAAGGACCACCTTCTTACCGAGGTTCTTGAGGAGGTTCCGAGAGTTCGCGCAGACGCGGGATATCCGCCCCTCGTAACGCCCTCGTCGCAGATCGTCGGCACGCAGGCGGTGCTTAACGTTCTCGCGGGCGAGAGATACAAAATGGTTACAAAGGAATTCAAGGGACTCGTAAGAGGCGAGTACGGCAGAACTCCCGCCCCCGTTTCGCAGAGCTTTATTAAGCAGATCGCGGGTGACGAGCCGCTCGTTCTCGTGCGTCCTGCCGATCTTCTTGAGCCTGAGCTTGATAAGCTCCGTGAGGAGATCGCGCCTTACTACGAGCAGGACGAGGATGTTCTCAGCTACGCACTCTTTGAGGACGTTGCAAAGAAGTTCTTTGAGTACCGCAAGGCTAAAAAGTACAATCTTGACGCTCCCCACGCCGACGGCGCAAACGGAGTACATACGGTATAATTTAAAAATACGGCACATCTCTTTTGAGATATGCCGTATTTTGCTCTTTGTGTCTAACCGCTGATGCTCTTGATAAATTGCATTTCTTCCGCAGTAATTTGACCTGTATAGTGGTCGTAGTAAATTATATTGTACTTATAAGAGAAGTAGTAGACAAACTCACTATCGGAGAGCTTGAATTCGCCGTCAAAATAATATGCCGCGCGGTCGCACATATCGTCATCTTCCCATTCCTTGACGTTGTTGAGGATTTTCTTGATTTCTTTTATTTGGTCTTTTGATAGTTCGACCGAGGTTGCCGAAACGGGCGAAGTCTTCTCCAAGGTTGCCTCGGAGTAAAACTTTATAGCTCCCGTTATATCTTCACTTGTAGTATCGGCGCAACCAACTGACACACAGACAAATACCCAAACTAATACTAAAGCTATTAACTTTTTCATAGCGCTGACCTCCTTATATTACCGTTCAGACCTTCGCCGTTTATCATTTAGCCTTCTTTTTCTTTATTATTGCTCTAACTATGATCAGCGCGGCTATTCCAAGTACCGCAAGAACGATGAGCGTAGGAAGTGCGGCTACCATAAACACGGCAAAATCCATACAGAACTCGCCAAACGCCTTCCAGCTTTCAGAGAAAGCATTGCCAACTCGTTCGGAGAAACTCGGTTCTTCAACGGTCTTGGGGGTGTATTCGATAACCTCAAAAAGCGTAAGAGTTACCGTCGAATAGCTTACCTTATTGTCATAAATATCTATCTGCGCTTGATATTCGGCAAGCTGCTGCTCGATCTCGGATATGCGCTTTTGGAGCGTGTACCAAAAATCGTAGTCCGTTGCATTATTTATCGAGCCCATCATAGCAAGCAGGCTTTGTCTTTCCGCGTTCAGCGTTTCCATTCTTGCCGTTATGCTGTAGTACGAATTGCTTACGTCCTGCTCGGCGGATGAGCTTGACGTTACGTTCATCGCACCGTCAAGACCGCGAATGAATTCATCTGCCTTCTCTGCGGGAATTCTTATGACGAGCGTAGCCTCACGGTTGTATTTTTCTCCGTATTGGTTATAGCTCTTGCCCGACACCTTCGACGAGCTAACGTATCCGCCGTGGAGGGAAATGGCATCGTAAAGCGCATCGATAGTGCCGTCGTATTCCTTCGTTTCTGCGTTTATGACGAAGGTGCGTATTATTTTTGCCTCATATTCTGAGTCGGTGGGTGATTTTTCGTCATCGGGAAGCAGTGGCTTTGCAATCATTTCACCGGTAGCATTTGAACCAAGTGCGTCGGATTCCGCCTTTGCCGTATCCCTGTATGCTTCGTTTGCACCAACGTCTTGCGCCGAGCAAGACGCAAACAAAGCAGAGGAAACAAGCAGAAGGACGAAAAACGCAGCGATCCACGTTTTTTTGATGTTCTTCATCATATTTCTCCTATTTTGTAGTTATTGCTCGGCGCGTAAATATTAGTTTATTTTTGCAAGTGCAGCCTCAATGCCTGCGGCGGTCTCCTCGTATTTTGCGAGCTTCGCCTTTTCAGCCTCAACTACTGCGGCGGGAGCCTTGGCTACGAAGCCTGCGTTGGAGAGCTTGCCAACGAGGCGAGCGATCTCGCCCTTGGTCTTTTCAAGCTCCTTGGTAAGTCTTTCCTTTTCCTTTGCCATATCGACAAGCTCGGAAATGGGCAGATAAACCGTTGCGGCATCGGTAACTATCTGTGCGGCGTCGTCAGCGGAGATCTTGCCGTCAAAGGAAGTGGCAACCTCGACCTCGGATGCGGACGCAAGTCTTATAAAGAAGGGGTAGGTAGCCTCTCCGAAGGAGGATGCGTACTTCGTTTCGATATAGACCTTGGTCTTTCTGGAGGGAGGAACGTTCATTTCCGTACGGCGTGCGCGGATAGCCTTAATAACGGCGATAAGCTTTTCAATGTCTGCCGCCTCCTCGGCGAAGCAAAGAGCCTCGTTGTAGGTGGGGAAGTCGGATATCATAATGCTTTCGCTGTCGGATGCGTGAGGAAGAGCCTGATAGATCTCCTCGGTAATGAAGGGCATAAAGGGATGCAGGAGCTTGAGCGTGCCCTCAAGAACGTAGGTAAGAACGTTCTGGGCGATAAGGCAGCCCTCGCTTTCCTTGTCGTTCAGGCGAGCCTTGGTAAGCTCAATGTACCAATCGCAGAAAACGTCCCATACGAAGTCGTAGAGCGCGGAGAGCGCAACACCGATCTCGTATTTGTCAAGAGATGCGGTAACGGATGCCGTAAGAGCGTTGAAGCGGTCGAGTATCCACTTGTCCTCGGGAGCGAGCTTGTCGATAGCGGGCAGGGAAGCCTTTTCTATCGTGAGGTTCATGCGGACGAAGCGCGATGCGTTCCAAAGCTTGTTGGCAAAGTTACGCGCCGCCTCGATCTTTTCATCCGAGAAGCGCATATCGTTTCCGGGGGAGTTGCCCGTGGTAAGGGCAAAGCGCAGGGCGTCAGCTCCGTACTTGGAGATGATCTCAAGGGGATCAATGCCGTTGCCGAGCGATTTTGACATCTTGCGACCCTGAGCATCTCTTACAAGTCCATGTATAAAGACGTGGCTAAAGGGTTTTTGTTCCATAAATTCAAGGCTCATAAATATCATTTTAGAAACCCAGAACGTAATAATGTCATATCCCGTAACGAGTACGGCGGTCGGATAGTATTTTTCAAGCTCAGCGGTCTTTTGGGGCCAACCGAGAGTGGTAAAGGGCCAAAGGGCGGAGGAGAACCATGTGTCAAGCACGTCCTCGTCCTGCGTTATCTTCGTCGAGCCGCACTTGGGGCATTTGGTAACGTTTTCCTCGGAAACGATAAGCTCGCCGCAGTCCTCACAGTAGTATGCGGGAATACGGTGTCCCCACCAAAGCTGACGGGAAATACACCAATCTTTGATGTTTTCCATCCAGTTGAGGTAGATCTTTGAGAATCTATCAGGAACGTAGCGAATATCGTCCTCCTTTACAGCCGCGATAGCGGGCTCTGCAAGAGGCTTCATCTTAACGAACCACTGCTTTGATGCAACGGGCTCAAGGACGGTGCCGCAGCGGTAGCAGTGCGCAACGTTGTGAACGCATTTTTCGATCTTAACGAGGAGTCCCTCGGCTTCAAGATCGGCAACGATCTGACGGCGAGCCTCAAATCTGTCAAGTCCCTGATACTTTCCGCCGTTTTCGTTAACGTGCGCGGTGTTGTCAAGAACGATGATGTTTTCAAGGTTGTGACGAAGTCCCGTTTCGTAGTCGTTGGGGTCGTGCGCGGGAGTGATCTTAACGCAACCCGTGCCGAAGTCCTTGTCAACGTTTTCGTCGGCGATAACGGGGATCTCGCGGCCGACAAGGGGAAGAATAAGCGTCTTTCCTACAAGATCGGCATATCTCTCATCATCGGGAGCAACAGCAACTGCGGTATCACCGAGAAGTGTTTCGGGACGAGTGGTAGCGATAATAACGTACTTGCCTTCCTCGCCCTTTATGGGATAGCGAATGTGCCAGAAGCTACCCTCAAGCTCCTTATGCTCGACCTCAGCGTCGGATATAACGGTGTTACACTTGGGGCATACGTTGGTAATGCGAAGTCCGCGGTAGATAAGGCCCTTGTTGTAAAGGCTTACGAAAACGCGGCGAACGGCGGCGGAAAGGCTGTCGCTCATAGTGAACTGCTCGCGAGTGAAGTCGCAGGACGAGCCGAGCTTCTGAAGCTGACCGATAATGCGGCTTCCGTATTTTGCCTTCCAATCCCAAACGCGCTCAAGAAAAGCCTCGCGACCGAGGTCGTAGCGGGTGATGCCCTCGTTTACGCGCAGGTTTTCCTCAACCTTGATCTGCGTTGCAATACCTGCGTGGTCGGTGCCTGGGATCCAAAGGGTGTTGAAGCCCTGCATACGCTTGTAGCGGATAAGTATGTCCTGCAGCGTTTCGTCAAGGGCGTGGCCCATGTGAAGCTGTCCCGTTACGTTAGGCGGCGGGATAACGATGCAGAAGGGAGGGCGCTCGTCCTTAACGTCGGGCGTAAAGTACCCCTTTTCCATCCACATTGAATAAAGTCTGTCCTCAAACTGCGACGGATCGTAGGTCTTGGGCAGCTCGTGAATTTGTGTCTGTTTTTCTTCCATGATCTTTCTCCAAAATATATTTTTTATTTTTACAAAGAAAAAACGCCTTACATCCAAAAAACAGGACGCAAGACGCGCGGTACCACCTGAATTTGCGCCGTGGCGCACACTCGAAAGCCGATAACGAGGCAAGCCGTTTGAAGCTACTGAGTTCACTCCAACCGCTAACGGACGAC
>JAFXAC010000048.1 GCA_017522125.1 Clostridia bacterium
CGCCGTAAAGCAAGGTGTTCACTATAAGCCCTTCCCTGCCCATCGCAACGGCGCAGATAAGCACCACCCCCGCAAGGTCGATAATGAGCGCGAGTGCGTCGGGACAGCTTATAAAAAGCGCGGCTACCGCATACGCGCCGCCGAGTGCCGACGCTACCGCCGTGCGAAAAAGGCGCAACGGTCTGTGCCGCACGCGGCAGGCTATGTAAAAGCACAGAAAATCCATACTGAAATTTATTAAAAACAAAAGGTCCCCGTAAACGGTCTGACCCATGGGCATCACCTCGTAAATATTATATTCCACCCCCAAAGCGAATTATGTCGCAAGCGAAGTGTCGAAAAAAATATTGCGCTCGGGTGAAAAAATCCGCTTTGACGATTGACTTATCATTTTTTCTGTGATATAATAAGAAAAACTATATGTTTCGGAGGACTATCATTATGAAGCGTATTAAAACTTTAGATACCAAGAACCTTTGCGAGAGCGCAAAGAACGGCGGTTGCGGCGAGTGCCAGACCTCCTGCCAGTCTGCTTGCAAGACCAGCTGCGGCATTGCTAACCAGCAGTGCGAAAACAAGAAGGCAAGCAAGTAATTCTTGTAATAAGAAACGCCGCCTTTGGGGCGGCATTTCTTATGCATAACTTTTTAGGAGATTTATTATGATACATAGCTATAAGCTTGGCGGACTTAATATAGTTCTTGATATTTTTTCGGGCTCCGTTCACGTGGTCGACGACGTTGCGTTCGACATTATCGGTCTTTACGAGAGCCACAGCCGCGACGAGATAGTGGACGTTATCCTTGCAAAATACCCCGACAGCCCCGACGTAACGCGCGAGGAGATACTTGAATGCTGTGACAGCATTGATGAGCTTCGTGCGGCGGGTAAGCTTTTTACCCCCGACACGTTTTCCGACAAGGCGGACAAGCTTAAAGAAAAGACGTCGGGCGTTATCAAGGCACTGTGTCTGCACGTTGCGCACACCTGCAACCTCAACTGCTCCTACTGCTTTGCAAGTCAGGGCAAGTATCACGGCGACCGCGCGGTGATGAGTCTTGAGGTGGGCAAGCGCGCGCTTGATTTCCTTATTGAAAACTCGGGAAGCCGCCACAATCTTGAGGTGGACTTCTTCGGCGGTGAGCCGCTTATGAACTTTGACGTTGTCAAGGAGCTTGTTGCATACGCGCGTCAGCGCGAAAAGGAAACGGGAAAGAATTTCCGCTTTACGCTGACCACCAACGGCGTGCTTGTTGACGACGACGTGATTGAATTTTCCAACCGTGAGATGAGCAACGTCGTGCTGAGCCTTGACGGAAGAAAATCCGTCCACGACCGCTATCGCGTAGACTACGCCGGCAACGGAAGCTGGGAAAGAATCGTTCCGAAGTTCCAGAAATTCGTAAAGGCGCGCGGCGATAAGGGCTACTATATGCGAGGCACGTTCACGCACGCAAATCCCGATTTTCTTGAGGATATAAAGGAAATGCTTGACCTTGGCTTCACGGAGCTGAGCATGGAGCCCGTAGTAAGTGCGCCGGGTGACGAAGGTGCGCTGACGGACGAGGACCTCCCCATCGTTATGGAGCAGTACGAAAAGCTCGCTGAGCTTATGCTTGAGCGTCACCGCGAGGGCAAGCCTTTTACCTTCTATCACTATATGATAGACCTCAAGGGCGGTCCTTGCATTTACAAGAGGATATCGGGCTGTGGCTCGGGCACGGAATATATGGCGGTCACGCCATGGGGCGACCTTTATCCCTGCCATCAGTTCGTGGGCGAGGAAAAATTCAAGCTCGGTAACATCTGGGACGGAGTTACCAACACCGAAACGCAAAAGGAATTTGCATCCTGCAACGTTTACGCGCGTCCCGAATGCGCCGACTGCTGGGCGAAGCTTTATTGCTCGGGCGGTTGTGCCGCTAACGCATATCACGCAACGGGCTCGGTGCGCGGCGTTTATAAATACGGCTGTGAGCTTTTCCGCAAGAGAATGGAATGCGCCATTATGCTTGAAGCCGCAAAGACGCTTGACGAAGAATGAAAACGCCCATAAGCGATTTTGTAAAAAAATACGCAGAGAGCCGCGCGGTGCGCCTGCACATGCCCGGACACAAGGGGCTCGGCTCTCTCGGCGAAGCACTTGATATCACCGAAATAGAGGGCGCTGACGTGCTGTACTCGCCGTCGGGTATAATCCGCGAAAGCGAGGAGAACGCCTCTGCGCTCTTTGGCACGGCGCGAACCGTATATTCCACGGGTGGCTCGTCTACGTCCATTCGCGCGATGCTATACCTTGCCACGCTCTGCAAAAATGGCGAGCGAGCCGTCATTGCCGCGGGCAGAAACGCTCATCGCGCGTTTTTGGACGGTGCGGCTCTTATTGATTTTGATGTCGAGTGGCTTTACGGCGAGAGAAGCGATAATATCGTGTCCTGCCGCATAACGCCCGAATATCTCGACGCTTTTCTTGCGCGGCGCGAGGTAACGGCGGTCTATCTGACAAGCCCCGATTATGCGGGAAATATGCTTGATATCGCCGCGCTCTCCGAGGTGTGCCACCGCCACGGCACGCTACTCCTCGTTGACAACGCGCACGGCGCGTATCTGCGCTTTCTTCCCCTCTGTGCGCACCCCATAGACCTTGGCGCCGACGCATCGTGCGACTCGGCGCACAAGACCTTGCCCGTGCTGACGGGTGGCGGATATCTGCATATCGGCAAAAATGCGCCGAAAATATTTTCCGAGCAAGCCGACAGAGCTATGGCGCTGTTTGCCTCGACGAGTCCTTCGTATCTGATACTTCAATCGCTCGACCGTGCAAACGCATATCTTGCTGACGGCTATCGCGAAAGGCTTGGCGAGTTTGTCGAAAGGGTTGCCGCGATGAAAGCCCGCCTTCCCTTTGAAACGGTAGGAAGCGAGCCGCTGAAGCTGACGCTTGCGCCGAAATCCTACGGATATACGGGCGCGGAAATATCGGAAACACTCTCTCGCACGGGGTTCGTTTGCGAGTTTGCGGACGCTGACCTTGTGGTGATGATGCTCACGCCCGAGCTTTCGGACGGGGCGCTTACGGCGCTTGAGGATACGCTATGTAGCATACCGCGCCGCGAGGCTATCAAGGAAAAAGCCCCCGCCGCGATTGTTGGAAAGTACGTTATGTCGCCGCGCGAAGCTATATTTAAGGTAAGCGAGGAGGTGGACGTGCGCTCCGCCGTGGGGCGTGTGCTTGCCGCCTCATGTATATCCTGCCCGCCCGCCGTTCCGATAGCGGTATGCGGCGAGCTGATAAGCGAGGAAACCCTCGGCTTGTTTAAATACTACGGAATAAAGACCGTGCAGGTCATAAAATGACGAAACGCCCTCTGCCTGACGGCAGAGGGCGTTTGTAGTTTTATAAGCGTTACATCGGTCTATGTATCCTGCTGTTTTTCCATTTTCTTTGAGCCAACGGCACGCATATAATATACACAAGCGCGACGTAGACGTCCCAACAAAGCACACCCAAGATCTGCACGGGAACATGTGTAATGAACAGTGATGCCGAGAAAAAAAGGAAAGAAAGCCCTGTTTTCCCCATGACCGCTTCGGGTATCAACGCAATCGGGATAGAAACCACCAGCAACGATATCAAATCGTATTTTCCAAAAGTCTTCAAATGTGATACGAGGGCTTGCTTCCAAGTTTTTTCTTCTGCCGCTTCGGATAAATAATGACGCTTGTATTCATCATCCTTCAAAAAATACAAAAAGTAAAGAGGGAAACCGAATGATAGCGTTGCAGCACCAAAGCTAATTAAATCCGTAAGGGCTCGGTTGTCGGCACCATCTTCAATCAACTTGGCATAAAATATTCCAATAGCCAGCATCACTCCGATAAACACTCCCGAAACTGCCAAATTGGCAAGTATAAAACGCCCTATTCTTGGAAATTGTTTTTTCATATTAATTCTCCCTTAATGGAAATCGCAATATTCTCACACGCCCTCTGCCTGACGGCAGAGGGCGTATTTTATGAAAATTTATTCTGCGGCTACGTCGGTTGATATAGCGTCAGCCTTGGGCTTGCCGAGATATTCGGGAAGCTGCATGCCTGCCATATCAAACAGCTCGGTCAGAGGGGGAACGGACTTATAAAGTCCCGAAATGAAGCCCGCGGTGGAGCTTTTTCCGTCAGCACCTGCACTACCGTTGTCCCAAACGGTGACCTTGTCGATCTTGAGGTTGGAGATAGCATCTACCTGAATTCTGGTCAGATCCTCAAGCTTGTCGGCAACCATAAGTCTGATAGCGGCGTTTGCGTCTCCGCCGGCAGACGCTACGATAGCGGCAAGACCCTCGGACTGCTTGATGAGCATCTCGCGCATACCCTGCGCCTCTGCCTGCATCTTCATCAGAATGGAGTCTGCCTCACCGCGTGCTTTGCGGCGCATCTGCTCTGCCTCAGCCTCAGCCTTAAGCTCAAGCTCCTTCTTTGCGATCTCTGCCTTTACGATGATATCTGCCTCAAGTCTTGCCTTTTCAAGCGATGCACGGGCTTCCTCGGCGCTTCTCTGTGCGGCGTAGGATTCCTCCTGTGCCTTTGCTGCCTGAATGTTCTCGGCGGCAACTGCGCGCTTGTTAGCCTCTGCCTCGCGCTCACGGCGCACGGACTCGGACTCTGCGATTCTTACCTTCGCCTCGTTCTCACCCGCGATAGCCTCGGAGTTGGAGCGAGATACGCTGATCCTCTGATCCTTTTCGGCTGCGGCGGCACCGATAGCACCGCTTCTGTCAGCCTCGGCAACGGAGATCTTTGCATCGTTTATTGCCTTTGCGGCGGCTTCCTTACCGAGAGCGGTGATGTATCCGCTTTCGTCGTTGATATCGGTAACGTTTACGTTGATAAGACGCAGACCGATCTTCTTAAGCTCGGTTTCCACGTTGCTCGAAACTGCCTCAAGGAACTTGTCGCGGTCGGTGTTGATCTCCTCGATGTCCATAGTTGCGATAACAAGACGGAGCTGACCGAAGATGATATCGCGGGCGAGATCCTGAATCTCAGCAAGCTTAAGACCGAGAAGTCGCTCTGCGGCGTTCTGCATAACGCCCGACTCGGTAGAAATACCTACGGTAAAGCGGGAGGGAACGTCAACACGGATGTTCTGATGGGAAAGTGCGTTGGTAAGGTCGACCTGAATGGAAAGAGGCGTCAGGTCGAGGTACTCGTAGGACTGGATAAGGGGAACGATGAACGCCGCGCCACCGTGGATACACTTAGCGGAGCGCTGTGTTCCGTCCTTGTTGGTGCCTACCTTACCGTAGATGACCATGATCTTATCCGAGGGGCATCTCTTGTATCTTGATGCGAATACGATCACGAATGCAAAGAGAACCACCGCCACGGCGATGATGATCACAGGAACGGCGGAGGAGATGCCGTCTGCTGCAAGAAATGCACTAAATTTTGTCATTGTTTTTTTCCTTTCTTATATTGAAAAAATTTTTATCAAGATTTATTTTTTTGGTGCGGCAACAGGCTCGACCACAAGCACGCCGCCCTCGCTGACAGCCACCACGCGCACGAACGCGCCCGTTTTGAGCGTATCCGCCGCAGTAGTGATCGCGTTAAACTCGCGGTAGCTTTCCTGCACGGTGAGATTCACCTTGCCCGAGCCCGTGGAAAGAGGGGGGATCGGAATATAGACCTGCGCTACCTTGCCGATGCAGTTTTCTATATTAATATTACCGCTTGACTGCAATCTCATAACCGCGCGCATAAGATACGCCATGCCAACGAGCGTAAGCACGCCGCTGACTACCGCTATGAGAACTGCCGCCCAATCGGGAAGGTCGGTCGCGAGAAGTGCAAAGCCTACCCAGCCCATTATGGTGAGCATTGACAGTATGCCTCTTACGCTGAAAAGCGCAATACCAGCGTCAATCTCAACGTCGCCCTCAGTTCCGCCCTCAAGGTCAAAGTCGGGGTCATCAACGTTCTCGCCCACGCCAAAAAGCGTAAGCAGAGTTTGGAGCAGGAGTATAATCGTTGACGGAAGTGCTATAATGGCAAATATCTGACGGGAAAATTCTAAGCTATTCCACCATTCAATCATAATACGTCATCCTTTCATTAAATATCAGCCGTTTATCAGTTTTTCAGTCATTTCATCGGAGTGCCGCTTAATGATCGAAGCGTAATAAGCGACAACGATGATCTCAAGTGCGGTGTTAAGTCGGCGGCGCGCGCCGCTGACCTTCTCGTCGTAATCGGCAGTGACCTCCTCGATGCACTCACGCAACGGCGTTTCATCCCCCACACCGCCACGCTGAGTTACCTTGTCAAGCGCGCGGCAGATGTAGTCGTAAAGAAGGCTGTCGCGGATAATGTCGTCGGACCTATCGTAAACTCTGCCGTTGATGTAGGTTATGAGAAACGCTATCCTATCAAGCTGCATACAGGACCTGAGCATATTTATGATAAGTATATGCGCAAGCTGATCCTTGTTATATCTTTTCATTTTAGAGTTCTCCACCCAACCGCGCTTCGTCCAGTTCTGGAGAGTTGAGCCGTCAATGCCCGATATTTCTCTTATCTGGGTGAGCATAATACCGTCCGAGATATAAAATATCTTATCGAGAAAATCAATTCCCGTAACGTCTCCCATGGCATCGCGACGAAGTATCGTACCCGGGATATACTCGTCGTTTATTTGAAGGTTCATCCTACCATCTCCTTTTCTTAAATTTTTCCATTACACTTGTACTGTGGTTATATTATATCACACGGTCAAGCGATTGTCAATAGCATTTTTGCGATTTTTTTAATTTTTTTCATACCCCGCGCTTTTTTCATATATAATTATATGCACGGAGGAAAAAATGAAAAATCACTCATTATTGCCGTTTTTGCGCGTGGGCGCAATACCAGCGGCGCTTATAGCCGCCGAAATACTGCTTGAGCCCGCAGACATAGCTCTGCCATTCATTCTTGCCGCCGCTATACACGAGCTGGGACATTTGGTGGCGGCACGTCTTTTGAAAATAAGCCTGCGCTCGCTTGACATAGGGCCGCTCGGAGCGACGATCCGCGTCAGAGAGGGGCTTATTTCATATAAAAAGGAATGGCTTCTCTGCTTTGCGGGGCCGCTATTCAATCTGCTTAGCGCGGCGGCTGTGGCGCTAGTCTTGCACGGCGAATTTTCGCGATTGTTTTGCCCGATATCCGTAATGATAGCGCTTCTCAACCTGCTTCCCTTAAGCGGCTTTGACGGCGGACGGATGCTTGCGGCGGCGGTAGGATACGCGGCAGGGCCGAGCGTTGCCGCACGCATGGTGTCGCTTACGTCGTTCGTTACGGTTGTCGGGCTTTGGCTTTTTTCGGTCTATCTGCTTATACGCTTTGGCGCGTCGCTTTCGCTTTTCGTATTCACCGCGTCGGTGTTTTACAGGATTTTTATCGAAAAAGAAAAATAAATTTTCGGGAAAGCCCTTGACGGGCGCGGCTTTGCGTGATATAATCAATCCATAATTTATAGAAATGCGTTGACCGAAAAAAAGTAGGTCTGCCAATGCTCCTTACAGAGAGCCGTCGGGTGGTGCAAGACGGTGGGGGCGGGTAGTCCGAATACGTTTCGAGAGCAGCACACCGAAAGCCACGGCGAGTAGGCTGTGACGGGAGTCGCCCGTTAAAGCGACAGAGTGTTTATTGCACTTGACAAGGCCCTTTTCGCAAGAAACGGGCAAACCAGAGGTGGTACCACGGTAATTCCGTCCTCCGAGCAATCGGGGGACGTTATTTTTTTATTTTCGGAGGTTCAAAATGTTTATTAAAATCGCTCTTCTCGTCGCCTTCTTCGCCGCGATGATAGGTATCGGTATTTACTGCCGTCGCTCGTCTACCGACGTAAACGGCTTTGTTCTCGGCGGTCGCTCGGTCGGCCCTTGGCTTACCGCCTTCGCCTACGGAACGTCCTACTTCTCCGCCGTTATCTTCGTTGGCTACGCAGGGCAGTTCGGGTGGAAATTCGGTATTGCGTCGACGTGGATAGGACTCGGCAACGCCTTTATCGGCTCGCTTCTCGCGTGGGTGCTGCTCGGCAGGCGCACGCGCGTTATGACACAGCATCTCGGCAGTGCTACGATGCCCGAATTTTTTGAAAAAAGATACGACAGCCGCGCACTTAAAATAGTTGCGTCGATCATTATTTTTATCTTCCTTATTCCCTACACCGCTTCGCTTTACAACGGTCTTTCCCGTCTTTTTGCTATGGCGTTCGGCATTGACTACGTGGTTTGCATAGTCATTATGGCGGTGCTTACCGCGATATACGTTATTGCGGGCGGATATATGGCGACCGCAATAAACGATTTTATTCAGGGAATCATTATGCTTGCGGGCATAGTTGCCGTCATTGCTGCTGTGCTTAACGGTCACGGCGGATTCACACAGGCGCTCGCTGATCTTGCAAGCGTTTCAGACCCCGCGGTATCGGAAACGCCCGGCATATTTGCCTCGTTCTTTGGTCCTGACCCGCTTGGACTTTTGAGCGTCGTTCTTCTTACCTCTCTCGGTACTTGGGGACTTCCGCAGATGGTGCAGAAGTTTTACGCCATCAAGGATGAAAAATCCATCAGCAAGGGCACTATCATCTCTACTCTCTTTGCCATCGTGGTTGCGGGCGGCTGTTACTTCCTCGGCGGCTTTGGCAGACTTTACGACGTTGACGTAGCCGCAAACGGCTTTGACGCTATCATTCCCACGATGCTTGAGGGACTGCCCGATATCCTTATCGGTATCGTGGTAATTCTCGTGCTTTCCGCGTCAATGTCCACGCTCTCCTCGCTCGTTATGACCTCCGCCTCCACGCTTACGCTCGACTTTATAAGCGGCAATATCGTAAAGAAGATGAGCGAAAAGACAAAGCTTGCCTGCATCAGAGTATTTATCGGCGTATTCATCGCCATATCCGTAGTGATAGCCGCCATTCAGTACAAGAGCAACGTTACGTTCATAGCACAGCTCATGGGCATTTCGTGGGGTGCGCTTGCGGGAGCATTCCTTGCGCCCTTCCTCTACGGTCTGTATATGAAGCGCACAAGCAAGATAGCCGCTTGGTTCAGCTTTGGATTTGGCACTATAGTAATGAGTCTGAACCTTTTCTTCAAGTCCGCATTCCCCGCCTTCCTGCAATCTCCCATCAACTGCGGAGCGTTTACAATGATAGTCGGACTTGTCGCCGTTCCCGTTATCAGCCTTTTCACAAAGCCCAACAAGGAAAAGGTAGACGCGGCATTCTCCTGCTACGACGAAAAGGTCACCGTTTCCGTCAAGCAGACGCTCGGCGAGGGCAAATAAACTTTAAGGGTTGCGCGTTGCGCAACCCTTTTATATAAAAATTGAAAAAAATTTTTGTGATAATGGCAAGAGATTTCAAAAATCTATTGCATTTACTTCATATTTTTGATACAATATTGTCGGAAACTGCGGTACGTAAGTGCACTCGGCTTTTTTTGCCCGTCCGAACGAATGCTTCGGGCGGATTTGCGCTTTTTTCCGATGTGCGACATAGACCCTTCCGGAATATTTTTTAAAAGGAATTTACGGAATGAACAAGGAAAAGCTGATCGAGCTTCGCTCCGTCTCCAAGTCCTACGACGGCGAGACCGTGCTTCGCTCGATAAATCTCGACATTCATCGAGAGGAATTCATCACCTTGCTTGGCCCCTCGGGCTGTGGCAAGACCACCACGCTCCGCATTATAGGCGGCTTTGTCACCCCTGATGAGGGTGATGTTATTTTTAACGGCGAGCGTATAAACGATATGCCGCCTCACAAGCGCCCCGTGAACACTGTGTTCCAACGCTATGCCCTTTTCCCCCACCTTAACGTTTTTGAAAACGTTGCATTCGGACTTCGCTTGCAAAAGCTCCCCGAAAAGACCATTCGTACTCGCGTGCGCGAGATGCTCACGCTTGTTAATCTGCGCGGCTTTGAGCGCAGACGCGTCGAGAGTCTGTCGGGTGGACAGCAGCAGCGCGTAGCTATCGCACGCGCACTTATCAACAAGCCGAAGATACTCCTGCTTGACGAGCCGCTTGGCGCGCTTGACTTAAAACTACGCAAGGATATGCAGGTGGAGCTTAAGCGTATGCAAAGACAGACGGGGATCACCTTCGTTTTCGTTACGCACGACCAAGAGGAAGCCCTCTCCATGTCAGACACCATCGTCGTTATGGCTGACGGTAAGATACAGCAGATCGGCACGCCCGAAAAGATATATAACGAGCCCGAAAACGCCTTCGTCGCGGACTTCATTGGTGAGTCCAACATCGTAAACGGCGTTATGGTAAAGGACTATCTCGTATCCTTTGCGGGTCAGCAATTTGAATGCGAGGACTGCGGCTTTGCCCCCAACGAGCCCGTTGACGTAGTGGTTCGCCCCGAGGATATCGATATCGTTCCTCTTGACGATGCTATGCTCCGCGGCGAGGTCACGTCGGTCACCTTCAAGGGCGATTATTACGAGATAATCGTTGACATTGACAACTTCAAATGGATGATAGAAACCACCGACAGAGTAAAGGTCGGCGATACTATCGGTATTTCCATTGACCCTTATGAAATTCAGGTAATGAAAAAATCCGAGTATTCGGGTAAATTCGGTGACTACTCGTCCTTTAGTGACGAGCTTGACGAGCTTTCCAAGCCCGATAGCGAGGGCGCGGCAGAATGAAAAAATCGTTTTTTCGCTCCATAGCCGCCGCTCCGCACATACTTTGGGCGGTGCTGTTTATACTTTGCCCCTTGCTCTTCGTGCTATACTACGCATTTACCGATGCGTCGGGCGCGTTCACGATAAGCAACATCGTTGAGCTTAAAAGCTACGCGGGCACGTTTGGACTTTCCGTGTGCTTTGCGCTGATAGCTACAGTGATATGCCTTATCATCGCATACCCCCTCGCTTATTTCATCACGAAGCAGGGCGCGCGCGCACAGAGCGTACTCATTATGCTTGCGATGCTCCCGATGTGGATGAATCTTCTCATCCGCACCTATTCGATGATGGCAATACTTGACAACGGCGGTTTCCTCAACAAGACGCTTGAGGCGCTCGGTCTTGGCACCGTGCAGATAATAGGCACGCCCGGTGCGGTCATCTTCGGAATGGTATATAATTTCTTCCCCTATATGCTCCTTCCGATATATTCGGTAATGTCGAAGATGGACAACCGACTCATCGAGGCGGCGCAGGACCTCGGCTGTAACGCATTTGGCGTTCTGCGCAAGGTCATACTTCCCCTCTCCCGTTCGGGCATTATTTCGGGAATAACGATGGTTTTCGTTCCGTCGATAAGCACCTTCTACATTTCCCAGAAGCTCGGCGGCGGCACCTTTGACCTCATCGGCGACGCCATAGAGCGACAGTTTATGCTACTTAACAACTACAACGTGGGTGCGGCTATCTCCCTTGTTATGATGATACTCATACTTATCTCCCTCGCGGTGATGAACAAATTCACCGACGACGACGAGGAAGGGGGTATGCTCGTATGAAGGCACTCTCTCGCGTTTATATAGCAATTTGCTTTGCTATCCTCTACGCGCCCATTGCCGTTCTTATCCTCTTTTCCTTTAACAGCACGGCAAGCACGGGCGTTTTTGCGGGATTTTCCCTGCGCTGGTACAAGGAGCTTTTCAGTAGCGGAGAGATACTTTCCGCCCTGCGTAACTCGGTGATACTTGCCGTTGCAAGCGCCGTGATCTCCACCGCTATCGCAACGGGAGCCGCGGTCGGACTTTCGCGTATGCGCTCCGCAAGACTGCGCGGCGGTATAATTTCGCTTACCAACATACCGATGATGAACCCCGACATCGTAACGGGCATCTCGATGATGTTGCTTTTCGTATTCGTCGGAACTATGCTCCGCGTAAGCGGCGACAAGCTGAATTTCTGGACGATACTTATCTCCCACGTCACCTTCTGCCTGCCCTACGTTTATCTGTCGATAACACCGCGTCTTCGTCAGATGGACAAGCACCTTCCCGAAGCGGCGCAGGACCTCGGTTGCACTCCGTTGCAATCGTTCTTCAAGGTCGAGCTTCCCTTCATTATGCCAGGCATAATTTCGGGAATGATAATGGCATTTACGCTTTCCCTTGACGACTTCGTTATCAGCTATTTCACCACGTCGGAGTCAGAGTTTACAACCCTTCCGATACTCATTTATTCTATGACGAAGAAGGAGGTAAAGCCCGTTGTTTACGCGCTTTCCACCCTTATCATCGTTACAATAATCTCGCTATTGCTTCTTTCTAATTTTGCCAAAAGGGACAAGACCAAGAAAGCGAAATAAGTAAAAACATAAAGGAGAAACAAAGATGAAAAAGCGTTCTATAATTTCTTATATCATTATAGCCACCATGCTCTGCGCGATGCTCGTTGGACTTAGCGCATCGATGAGCTCTTGCGCAGGCTCGACTGCCGTTCTCAACGTTTACAACTGGGGACAGTACATCTCCGACGGCTCTGAGGACAGCCTTGACGTAAACGCCGCATTCGAGGAGTGGTACGAGGAGACCTACGGCGTTAAGGTAGATGTAAATTACTCCACCTATGCATCCAACGAGGATATGTATGCAAAGCTCAAGAGCGGCGCGGTATCCTACGACGTTATTATTCCCTCCGACTATATGATCGAGCAGCTCATCGCCGAGGATATGCTTGAAAAGCTCGATTACAACAATATTCCCAACTTCCAGTACATCGTTGATGAGTACAAGGTAGGCGGCTACGATCCCACTTGTGAATACACCGTTCCCTACACCTACGGAATGGTAGGCGTTATCTACGACTCTACCGTAGTCAGCGGCACTCCCACAAGCTGGAGCCTTTTGTGGGATACCACCTACAAGGGACAGATACTTACCTTCAACAACCCCCGCGATGCATTCGGCACCGCTATGTACAAGCTCGGCATTGACGTAAACACCGTAAACAACGCCGATTGGAAGAAGGCTTACGAGGCTCTTGAGGCTCAGAAGGAGCTTGTTCAGGGCTACGTTATGGACGAGATATTCAACAAGATGAAGAGTGGCTCTGCGGCTATCGCGCCCTACTATGCAGGCGATTTCTTCACTATGTACGCTGACAATCCCGCGCTGTCCTTCTACTATCCCACCGAGGGAACTAACGTATTTGTCGACGCTATGTGCGTTCCCAAGGGCTCGCAGAACAAGGCACTTGCTGAGGCTTACATTAACTTTATGCTCAGCGAGGAGGCCGCTATCGCGAATGCGGAATACATTTGCTACGCTTCCCCCAACAAGCTTGTTCGTGAGAACGCCGAGTACAAGGAATACCTTACCGAGCTTCACCCCAACGCTTACGAGATACTCTATCCCGAAAGCACGAGCTTTATGACCTCCTACTACAAGAACCTTGATACGACGACCAAGGATCTTATGAATTCGTATTGGGAGGACCTCAAGATCGACAGCTCCATCGGAATTGGCGTATACCTGATATGCGCCGTTATCGTAGTCGCTATCGTTGTTGTGGTAGTCGTTATTACCATACGCAAGAAGAAGCGTCAGAATTACGATGACGTAGACGAGGATGACAACAAGGACGAGGACGACGACAAATAAGTAAATACGGCGGCGGAAAATTTCCGCCGCCTTTTTTGCCTAAACACTTGAATATTTTTTCAAGATGTGATATAATATCAAGGTCAAGTTAACGCCTGCATAGTTAAATGGATATAATAACCCCCTCCTAAGGGGTAGTTATGGGTTCGATTCCCGTTGCGGGTGCCAAAAAGGGGACGCTTGCTTTGCAAGCGTCCCCTTTTTTGTACCCGCACGCGAACCCATCAGCGCGCAAGCGCGGATGGGTTCGCATTTGCGCCGCAGAGCGACGCGCGTGCTTGCACGTGGAGGCGGCAAGGCGCAAAATATTCGCCGCAGGCGAAATTCCCGTACCTTTATCAGCGCGCACGCGCGGACATAGGGAAAACGCCTTCGGCGTTTTCCGTGAAATCCGTTCCTTCGGAACGGGTGAAATACGCCTACGGCGTGTGAAATATTTGCCCACGGGCAAACGTGAAATATTTTGCTTGCGCAAAATGTGAAGGTAGCTTTTGGCTTGCGCCAAAAGCGTTTTATCAAAATGCTTTCCTCTATCTCGGATAAAAGCTTGCTGCTTAATGCGGAAGCCTTTGCGCCGCAAGCGTGTGTCGGTTTTTTTCTTGTTTCTTCAACGTTTTTTGCTTTGGGGTTGAAATTTGCGCCGCGTTGTGATAAAATGGGAATATGGCGAAAGAAAATATAGCGTAAGAAAATTTAAACAAAAAATTTTGGAGGCTAAATGAAAAGATTTATTTGCATACTTATGGCATTGTTTATGCTTGTGTGCGCCGTTTCCTGCACGAAGTCGGGCGAAAACGGCGGCGCGACCACCGCGGGCGGCACTACTGCCGACGTAACGACCGTGCCCAACGATACCACTATCGGTGACGATACCACCGCAAGTGATACTACTGCCGAGGAAACCACCGTTGCCGATACCACCGCCACTGACACTACGGCGGCAGATCCCTCGAAAAGCTTTATCGGCGAAGCGCTCGGCTACATTGAGAAAAAGGAATATCAAGCCGCGTACGATCTGCTTAAGGCGCATAGCGACGACGAAGAGGCGCGGGAGTTATTCGAAAATTTCCGTTTTGTCCCCTTGTTAATAACCGGCACAGACAGAGGGGCCGGAAAGAGGGAGTATACCTACGACGAGGACGATATGCTCATCAGCTACAGCATAACGATGCCTAATTTTAGTGACAGGACTGATATCACATACAACGATAAAAAGCAGGTTGTTAAAATAGATGCTGCAGCCGAATGGTCCTCAGACATTGAATACTTCTATGACGAGAACGACAGGGTTATCAAGGAGGTAGTAAAGGATTATTCGTTCGGCGACATGGTTTTCGAATACTTCTATAACTCGGACGGATATAAGGAAAAGCTCAACGAAGCTCACTCCGACGGCACTACCGGCTCCACCGTGTATGTTTACGATGATATGGGCAACATGATCAAGAGTACTTACACAGACTCCAAGAACCGTTGTTATATAACCGAAACCGTTTATGACGAGAACGGAAATCCGATAAGGAATATTGAGACGGAGGATGGCATCGAGATCGTTTTCAGATTTTTCTACAATGATAAGGGATTACTGGAAAAGAAAGTAGTATCTCTGTTAAACGGCACCACCTACACGCTCGCCGAGTATTTCTACGATGAAAACGGAAATTTGACAAAGGAGACACAGGGGGGCATGGATGGCATTTGGGCGTCTTTAGAATACTCCTACGATGAGAACGGCAACGTGATAAAGGAGATATATAGTGACATCTACGGCGGTGCCTCTACGACGGAGCGTACTTTTGACGCATACGGAAACAAGCTTACGGAAACGAAGGTATCTAAGGATGGATCTACAGAATCATACGCTTACACGTATAAGCTTGCGTATATCACCTACGAAATGAACGAAAACGTTGAAATTCTTTTGATGGTTTAATTTTGAACCGCAGTCAAGCAATGCTTGACTGCGGTTTTCCTTTATGATTGTATCGAATTTTTCCTTATTTGTAGTTTTTTGCGGAGCGTAAGTAAATATTGACATATCTTTTTATGTGTGTTATAATATAAGGAAGAATTGTTTTTATCACTCTGCCGCGCCCTTTGGGGTTACGGAAAAAATATAACGGACGGACAAAAATATGAGAATAGTTATCAAGGTCGGAACATCGACGCTTGCTCACTCAACGGGCAGGCTGAACATCAGGCGCACAGAGGAGCTGTGCAAAATAATCTCCGATATCAAAAACGCGGGACACGAGATAATCCTCGTTTCAAGCGGTGCTATCGGCATGGGCGTTGGAAAGCTTGCGCTTGCCAAGCGTCCCGATGACATTGCTACGAAGCAGGCGGCTGCCGCCGTCGGTCAATGCGAGCTGATGTATACGTACGACAAGCTGTTTTCCAAATACAACCACACGGTCGCGCAAATACTGCTCACGGGCTCGGACTTCTCACACGAGGACAGGCACGAGAACTTTAACAACACGCTTGCGCGTTTGCTTGAGCTTGGCGTTTTGCCAATAATCAACGAAAACGACACTATCGCCACCGAGGAGATAAAGGTCGGTGACAACGATACCCTTTCGGCTCTCGTTGCCGTTAGCGCAAGGGCTGATCTTCTGATCCTGCTGTCCGACATCGACGGACTCTTTACCGCAGACCCGCACACCGACCCCTCCGCTACTCTTCTTAGCGTAGTTGAGGAGATAAACGACGAGATAATGGGTCTCGGCGGCGGTAGCGGCTCGTCCCTCGGCACGGGCGGAATGCACACGAAGCTACACGCGGCTCAGATTTGTACAGACAACGGCTGTGATATGATCATCGCAAACGGAAGTGACCCGAAGATACTTTACGCGATAACCGAAAACGATTCACCCAAATGCACTTTATTTAAAGGAAAGAAATAAAATGACTACTCTTGAAATATTAAAGCGTGCAAAGGCCGCAAAGCAGGCTTTGCTTCTTCTCTCGGACGACGACAAAAACGCCGCCCTCCGCGCTATGGCTGATGCCCTTGAAGCTAACGCCGACGTCATTCTTGCCGCAAACGCCGCAGAATGCGAGGCGGCTGTGGGCAAGATAGCACCCGTTATGATAGACCGCCTTCGCCTTACCCCCGAAAGGATCAAGGGTATGGCTGACGGCATACGCGACGTTGTCGCGCTTCCCTCCCCGCTTGGACGCACGCTTGCCGAGCATACCTGCCCCAACGGACTTGAGATAACGAGAATAAGCGTTCCTATCGGCGTTATCGGCATTATTTACGAAAGCCGTCCCAACGTGACCTCAGACGCCGCCGCGCTCTGCTTCAAGAGTGGTAACGTGTGCGTGTTGAAATCGGGCAAGGAGGCGGGCGTTACCTCAGCGCAGATAGTAAAGATACTGCGCGAGGCGGTTGCTCCCTTCGGCGTTGAGGACGCTATAAACATACTTGAGGACAACTCCCGTGCGGGCGCGGCAGAGCTTATGAATGCTATCGATTACGTTGACGCTCTCATTCCTCGCGGCGGCGCAGGACTTATCCGCCATTGCGTTGAAAACGCCAAGGTTCCCTGCATTCAGACGGGAACGGGAATCTGCCACATCTATATTGATGCCGCGGCGGACGTTGATATGGCGCTTGATATCGTTGAAAACGCCAAGACCTCGCGTCCTTCGGTGTGCAACGCAGCCGAGGTGTGCCTTGTGCATTCAAAGATAGCCCCCGAATTTTTGCCCCGCCTTGCCAAGCGTCTTGTCGATGACAGAGCCGCAAAGGGACTCTCCCCTGTCGAGCTTCGCACCCACAGCTCCGCCGCCGCTTATATCGGCGGAACTCCCGCGACCGACGCGGATTTTGACACCGAATTTCTCGATTACGTTATGGCTGTACGCACGGTCGACAGTCTTGACGAGGCTATCTCACACATAGGTGAGCATTCCACGCATCACAGCGATGCCATCGTCACCGCCGACGCGGATACCGCCGAGAGCTTCCTTAACAGAGTTGACAGCGCGGCTGTATACGTAAACGCCTCCACACGCTTTACCGACGGCGGCGAGTTCGGACTCGGCTGTGAGATAGGCATCTCCACGCAAAAGCTCCACGCGCGCGGACCTATGGGTCTTTGCGAGCTGACCTCCTACAAATACACCGTCCGCGGAAAGGGACAGATAAGATAAGGTGCTAAAATGAAATATATTGCAGGATTTATCGGATGCGGAAATATGGGCGGAACGCTTGCCAACGCCGTTTGCTCCGCTATCGGCGGCGCAAACGTTGCGCTTTGCGACCTTGACGGCGCAAAGGTTCGCGCGATTTCAGAAAAGCACGGCGCGACCGCTCTTGAAATCGGCGCACTTGCCGCCGCTTCAAAATTCATTTTCCTCGGCGTAAAGCCGCAGGGAATGGCTACCACGCTCGGACTTATAAAGGACGCGCTTGCATCGAACGACGACTACGTTCTCGTAACGATGGCGGCAGGTCTTACCAAGAAAAGCATAACGGACACTCTCGGCTACGAGTGCAAGGTCATTCGCATAATGCCCAACACCCCCGCGGCAGTTGGCGAGGGAATGATTCTCTGCTCCTATTCCGACGGCGTGAGCGAGGCTGAGAAGGCGCAGTTCCTTGCGCTCCTTGCAAATGCGGGACTCGTTGACGAGATAAGCGAGGACAAAATAGACGCCGCAAGTGCGGTTTCCGGCTGTGGACCTGCATTCGCTTACATCTTTGCCGAGGCGCTTGCCGACGCGGGAGTTGAATGCGGTCTTACGCGCGATCAGGCAACGAAATACGCCGCACAGATGATACTCGGCGCGGCGAAGATGGTGCGCGAGAACGGCAACCCCGCCGCACTCAAGGACGCAGTTTGCAGTCCCGGCGGAACGACCATCGCGGGCGTACACGCCCTTGAGGACTGCGGCTTCCGCGCTGCTGCGATGAACGCCGTAACCGCCGCTTATAAGCGCACGCTTGAGCTGAAAAAATAAAAAGAATTGCGGGCTTGCAAGCCCGCAATTCTTTTTATTTTGCTCTCTCGGCGATGATGTCTATCATCTCGCCGACGTTCTTCATCGAGGAGACCTCTTTCATTGAAAAGCGGATCTTGTATTTACGCTCCACCGCGCCGATGAGGTTGATATGCTCAAGGCTGTCCCAATCGTCCACGTCGTTTGCGGTAAGCTCGCGCGTAACAACGATGCTGTCATCGTCGAAAACGTCGTGGAATATCTCCGTAAGACCTGCAATAATCTCGTTCTGTGTCATTATTCTTCTCCTTTGGGATTTACTTTAATATATCTGTTTTTGTTCTTGTATCCGTCAAGGGAAAGCTCCCACGCGGTGTTTCCGTCCGCGTCCTCGGCGGTCTTTGTAAAGCCGAAGTCGGCAAACAGCTCCCTTACCATTGAGTTTTTAGCGGTTGGATAGTAGTGACCTACTATCTTCTCAACTCCGCGACTTATACACTCTGCGGCGAGGGTATCAAGCATTGCGTACTCCATATCCTTTTTAAGCACGCGACAGCTCATAAGCCACAGCTCGATGTCTGCAACATTGCCGTCAAGCCTTGCTATAGTTACGGCAACCACGCCGTTGTCACCAAAGCTGTCGGTCAGCTTGCCGTAAAGCGTCAGCGTGCTTTCATCGTTTGCCGCCGCCTCGATCTGCGTTTGGGTATATCTCTTTGTGGTGAGATTGAACTGATTGGATTTATTGGTAAGCTGGGTTATGCGCGGGATATAGACCTCGGAAAATGGAAGTATCTCCGCCCTCATATCAAGGCTTAACAGATATTCGCCGTAATCCGCAAACTCGCTTTGAAGCTGTGCGCGCTGTGAGTTCGCGCGGTACATATCGTTGCGCTTGGTATCGTCGGCGGAAAACGTGGTAAGCTCAAAGTAACCGTTTCTGTCCACGGTGCGGATATAGGTATCCGGGGACGTCATTTCGGGAACGGCAATGCCCTTTATCGAACGGCTGACAAGCGCGCGCTCGGTGGGGTTATCGTCGAGAAATACGAAGGCGTCGGAGCCGAGGTCCATCTCGTGCGCTATCGCCGCAATATTTCTGTCCTTGGGATTCCAATTCGCCTTTATCGAAATGAAATCATCGGGGCGAAGTATTCCCTCGGGGTGATTGAGCCCCGCTATCGCGTTTTCGTGATCGTTCTTTGAGGACACGGTGAGCATTATGCCGATGCTTGTGAGCTTTTTAAGGTATTTCTGAAATTCCTCAAAGCACTCGGACTCGGCAGTTTCCCTGCCTATTTGAATGCCGTCAACGCCGTCATCACCAACGACACCGCCCCAAAGGGTGTTGTCAAGGTCTACGGTGACGGTCTTTTTGTTTTTACCGAAAATGGATTTTACTATCCTTGAAACAGAGAACGCCACGCTCGGCACTGCGTCAAGCGCCATAGCGAGCTTATACATATACCAAACCTGCATATCGTGCCACGCGTCGAGTCCGTACGCGGCGGCGGTGTAGGCAAGGTCGTTTATATAAAAGCCGTTGTGCCCTCTTGCGTATTCGCCAAGTCGCTCGTTCATAAGTGCGATAAAGCGCGATGCGCCAAACTCGTCCCAGCAATCTCGGTTGCCCATAAGTCGGTATGGGGGAAGCTCGAAATTATTCTGTATTATGGGGCAATTATAGCGCGAGAGCGCCGCCCAAGCCTTTTCAAAATATGAGAAGCACTCCGCGGCGAGTGCGTCGGCGTTTTCCTTTGAGCCAACGCTCGGGAAATAATGCTCAATATTGCGCCACGAGGTGTGGATATATATAACGTCGGGAGCGAATTCGTCAAGCTCGGGCGTGCCGAATACGGCGTCCTGCCACCAGCGGTTATACTCGGACTCCCAAAGCTCTGCCTCTATTCCCTCATTTAGCAAAAACAGATCAAGCGTTTTTACAACGTCCGAGGTGGTCGAGCCGCCAAGCACGGCTATTTTCTTTTTTATCCTCGTCTGTCCGTCCTCAAGAAGCTCGCGACGAAGCTTTTTGCGCTTTGAGAGTATCAGCGACGGATCAAAGGGGTATTCAAGTTCTTTCAATTTCTGCCTCGTATTTACTTAAATTTCAGTTATGCGAAGAATGTGACTGCGGTTGCTTCCGTTTACCGTAAATGCGCACATCGAAAAGCAAACGTCCGTTACACCCTTGTCCTTAATAAAATCAAGAATGTTGAGCTTAAAATAACGCATATCAATAACGTAGACCTCCTCAAACGAGCTGATGAGGAAGGGCGCGAGCGCGTTTCCGTAGGATTCCTTAAGGACTATGAGCTTTCTGCCGTTGTTAACGCCCGTCTTGATATGCGCAACGTAGGAGTCGCCATAAATGAAACGCGTGTAGCTCTTTTTGTTGGGATTGAAGAGCGTTTTGTCCGACATTTTAAGCTTGAAATAATCCCGCGAATAATAGTCGCAGGTATATTCCTGAAGCGGCTCGTAGCATATCATAGTGTCGGGGTTATTCTTGATAGCGGGGAGCGAATATCCCGTATATTTGTTCATCGAGCCGAGGAACGTTCCGACCTCGTTTTTGGTAAAGCCCTCGATGGTAGTAAAGGGCAAGCCCGCAGTGCGTGCAAATTCCTGACAAGCGTAATACGCGCCAAGCGCCGCCCAGTGATGATCGGTACGGAAATATATATATTCATCCGTATGCTGACGCAGAACACTCAAAGTGTCGATATACGTTACGTCCACGAGCGCGTCGCGGAATGCGGCAAAGCAATTTTCCGTTCTCGTAAGGGACGTTGAGTATTTCGTAGTAGGGGCGTAAAGTCCCGATGCCGTGGGGATAGCCATAGCAAAAACGTTCACGTCCGCGCCGACGCGCTCCTTAAATGTGTTTATGCGCTCCGCAGTGGTAATGCACCTTGACTTCGAGCCAAAGAACTGCTCCATAGCGCGAGTGCCTACGATAAGCACACCGTCACCATTGTAAAGATAGGGCTTATCGCTGACGGGCGGAGCCGTCGTTTCGGGCGCTTTGGTGGTTTCGGGAGCTACCGTCGTTTCGGGGGCTACCGTGGTTTCGGGAGCTACCGTGGTTTCGGGAGCTACCGTGGTTTCGGGAACTACCGTCGTTTCGGGGGCTACCGTGGTTTCGGGAGCTACCGTGGTTTCGGGAGCTACCGTCGTTTCGGGGGCTACCGTGGTTTCGGGGGCTACCGTCGTTTCGGGTGACACGGTATTCTCGTTCGTGCTTTCGCTCGGAGTAACGGCTTCGTTCTTAAGCTGTTCGCTCGTTCCGTTCGAGCCAAGAAGGCTGTCGCCGCTTGCCGACTCTCGGTAAAGCACGTGCAACGACATCACTATAAGGACGGTAAACAGTATTGAAAGCAATGCTATGCAAAGTTTTTTCATGATATAAGTGCCTTTACGTTATTCCTATATGCGCCGACCGCGCTGAAGGTGCATTCCGCAAACAAAACGTCGGTAATGCCCTTGCTTTGAACGAGGGAAACGAGTCCTATCTCGAAATAGCGACCGTCTACGATATAAATTTCCTCAAAGGAGTTCATAAAATAGGGGGAAAGTGCGTTTCCGTAGCTATCCTTGACGATGAGCAGTTTTCTGCCGTTCTGACAAGTGCCTGACTTTATGATAAAGGAGTAGCTATCGTTGCCAAGATACGTGGAATACCAGCTGCTTCGCTTATTGTCGGGAACGGAATAGAATATGCTATCCCTCGCCTTACCGCTTTTCAGCTTGGTATTATACTTGGTTACGGTGTAGGGCGTGCCGGGAACGTAAGTCACGAAATCCTCGGGGTTATTGAGAAGTGTGGGGCTGTGATTTGTGTATTTATACATAGTTCCCACGTATCCGGGACGGACGTTCTTCGTGTATGACGAAAGAGGCATAAAATCAACACCCGCGATCCTTGCAAATTCCTCGGCGGCGTAGTATGCTCCAAGCCCCGTCCAGTGATGGTCGGTGCGGAAATAAATTTCCTCATCCTTGTGCGGCAAAAGCGCCTCGTAAACGGGAATGTAGGTTACTCCCGAAAGTGCCTCCTTGTGCGCGGTAAGGTCGCGCGTGGTGCGCGAAGCGTACTTTGCATACGAGGTCTTGGAGTCGGCAAGATAAAATCCGCAGGACTTGGGTATGACCATTGAATATACCTTAACACCCGAGCCTACCTTCTGTGCAAAGGAATTCAAGATAGTGGCGTAATCCGCCGCGTTCTTTTTGCTTCCGTAATATATCTCCATAGCGCGAGTACCCATAATGAGAATACCGTCGGATATCTCCTCGCCAACGGGTGCTTGCGTTATCTCCACCATAGTCGTTTCGGGGGGAGTCGTAACGGGTACGGTGGTTTCGGGGGGAGTTACCGTGGTTTCTCCCGAGCTTGTTGACGGCGGCGTGGTAGAGGGAACGGTGGTGACGGGAGTTGTTTCATCCTCGTATTCCTCGTCCTCATCATCCTCGGGGACCCAATCGTCCTCGAACTCGTCACCCATAATGAGATCTCCGTTTGAGCCTGTTGCGGCACCGTCGTTTATAAAGACCTGCTCCTCGGGCATTATACCGAAATAGCCGCGGAAGCTTGCATTTATATCGACACACCTATCTCTGCCGAAAACGGTATCGGTAAACCAAGCGGTAAATTCGGAGAAGAATTTTCCGCTAAGGACTGACTCCAGCGTAAGCTCGGGAAATTCCTTGAGGATGCTGTGGTCAGACTCCGTGGTGCGCGGAAAGAGCGCGCATACTGCGAACATCAGCACGAATGCCGCCGCAAGTAAGACACAGCTTATAGTTATTGCTAATTTTTTATTCATTGAGCATCTCCTGATCTGCGTTAAAAACGCCAATAAAGGAAGGGGTTGTTAGATGACGAGGTTGCTACAAGCACTGCGGTATTTACGAAAAGCAGAACCAATGACACTGCCGTAGCGCCGAGAATAGCAAGACCTTGCTGATTTTGTGTAGCTTTTTCAAGCTTTGACTTGATAAAGGGAACGATCGGGAAGCAGGCAAGCACGGAGATAGCAAAAATGAAAACGTATTTCATAAAAATATCGTTAGTTTCGCTGCTTGTAAACGCATTGCCGTTTGCTCCGACGATGTTCTTAAAGAAATTGCCGAGGTCCGACATATTTTCAAATTTGAAAATACCAAAGCCTATTATTATTACCAGCTTATTGTAGATATGCATAATGACGGTCGGCACTTTTTTAAGGCGCTTTTTACCGATCTTCGTTTCGATAAAGAGGAATACTCCAAAGTAAAGTCCCCAAAGCACGAAGTTCCAGCTTGCGCCGTGCCAAAGTCCCGTTGTAAACCAAACGAGGAAGAGCGAAAGCACCTGACGTCTTTTGCCAAAGAGCGGAACGTAAAGCAGGTAATCTCTGAAAAAGCTACCGAGCGAGATGTGCCATCTCTGCCAAAACTCCGCTATGGAACGGCACATAAACGGATGGCGGAAGTTCTCGTCAAAGTGGAAGCCGAACATTCTTCCCATACCTATCGCCATATCCGAGTAGCCGGAAAAATCGAAATACACGTACATCGAATATGCGATAACGCCAAGCCACGTTCCGAGAACCGTAGCCTGCGTCAGATCGTTGCCGAAAAATTCACCGACGACGAGATTCAGGCTATTCGCCAAAAGGACCTTTTTGGAAAGTCCGAAGATAAGACGCGTAGCACCTGCGGCAAAGTCGCTGATGGTCGTAGTGCGCTCGTCTATCTCGGCGGCAATAGTGGAGTATCTTACTATCGGGCCTGCCACGAGCTGTGGGAACAGAGATATGTAAAGAAGGAGCTTGTGGAACTTCGTCTGCACGTTCACCTTCTCCCAATAAACGTCAATAACGTAGGAGATTATCTGGAAGGTATAAAAGCTGATACCGAGCGGCAGGGATATTCCCGAAGGAGAGATGGAAAGCCCCGTTATGCCGTTGATATTATCTATAATGAAGTCGGTATACTTAAATACCCCAAGCATTCCTATATCGTAAAACAGAGCAAATGCAAGCGCGAGCTTTGCCGCACGTTCTCCGCGCTTGAAGTCGATTATCCTTGCAAGCAGGAAGTTTATCACTACACTGGCAAGAAGCAATAAGATCATAAGCGGCTCGCCAAACGAGTAAAACAAAAGCGAAAATACTATCAGCACAACGTTTTTATGCTCGACCTTTTTTGCCATCATATAGATAGCTACACAGATCGGTAAAAAGCAGTATAAAAAGAAAATATCGGCAAAAAACAACTCTATCACCTCTATGGATAAGTCCCGCGGGAAATTATAAACATACTATTTTATTATAGTATATTATTTATAATTAGTCAATAGAAATCGACTTTTTTCTACAAAAAAGCGGCGCGAGGGTTTTCCTCGCGCCGCACTTATAGTCAGGTTTTATTTCTGAGCTTTCGGAGCATATCGTTTTTGATATTCCAAAGCTTCTCGGAAAGGTCAACGTAGTAGTTATGGGGATTTTCCCAACGAAGCACCTCGTCCCACATCGAATCAAGCTGCTCGGCACAGCGACGGCGTGACTCGCTGATGTCGGGAACGGTGTACACCTGCTTTCCGCCGACAAATATCGGCTCAAGAAGCGGCACTGCCTTTACGTTTTCAAGCACCTTGCGCTTCCAGGTATAGATGGGGTCGAATATCTCGATAGCACCGCTGTCGTCTATCTCCTCATTGTGAAGGCAGATAAGGTCAGCCTCTGCCTTACCGTTTTCACGGTTGTAGAGTCTGTATACCTTTTTGAAGTGGGGGGTAGTTATCTTCGCAGTATTCTCGCTTATCTTTATCTTGGGAATTATATTACCGTCGGCATCCTCGATAGCGCAGAGCTTATAAACTCCGCCGAAAACGGGCGAGGACTTTGAGGTTATAAGGCGCTCGCCTACGCCAAACGCGTCAACGCACGCGCCCTGACGGATAATGTCGCGAATTATCTTTTCATCAAGAGAGTTAGAAACGACTATCTTGCAGTAATCAAGACCTGCCGCATCAAGCATCTTTCTCGCCTTTTTGGTGATATAGGTGATGTCGCCCGAGTCCAGTCGGATACCGCATTTTTTGATGCCGAGAGGCTCAAGTATCTCCTTGAAAACGCGAATGGCGTTGGGGATACCCGACTCAAGCGCGTTGTAGGTATCAACGAGGAGCGTTGCGTTATTTGGGTATAGCTCGCAATAGGTCCTAAAGGCGGTATACTCATCGGGGAACATCTGCACCCAGGAATGCGCCATAGTACCCGTTGCGGGAACGCCGTAGTACTCGTCCGTTATCGTGCAAGCAGTACCCGCACAGCCGCCGATATACGCCGCCCTTGCGCCGAGTATCGCGCCGTCCGCGCCCTGTGCGCGTCTTGAGCCGAACTCGCTTATAGGTCTGCCCTCCGCCGCGCGAACTATCCTTGTGCTCTTGGTCGCTATGCAGGATTGGTGATTGAACTGAAGCAGAACGTACGTTTCGATAAACTGCGCCTGCGGAGCCTTAGCTCTTACGGTGATAAGCGGCTCACCGGGGAAGATCACCGTTCCCTCGGGAACAGCCCAAACGTCACCGTCGAAGCGAAAATCCGCAAGATACGCGAGAAAATCCTCGTCAAAGAGGTTCTTGGAGCGCAAAAATTCAATATCACGCTCGGTGAAATGAAGATCGTTTATATATGATATGATCTGCTCAAGCCCTGCCGCGACGGCATATCCGCCGCCGTCGGGATTAGAACGGAAGAATACGTCAAAATAAGTATAGGTATCCCTAAGACCGCATTTGAAATATCCGTTCGCCATAGTCAGCTCGTAAAAATCACAGAGCATAGTAAGGTTTCTTTCAATGTCCTTCATATCAATTTCCCTTCTTTGTCGAAGTGTTGTTTTTTCGTTTTTTGTCCGCAGACATAGTAAGCACTACGGTAAGCAGACTTGCCGCCGCCAGCACCACTACCGCGGTGACTGTCCTGCCGAGCGCCGCGCCATCCTTGCTGTCGTTAAGAAGGTCGTCACGCGCGGCATCAAGCACAGCCGACAGCTCCGACGAGCTGTATTTCATACTGTTGAGCGACACCCTGTAAAGCTGAAGCTCGTAATCGCCCTCGCCCGTAACGCGCTTCGCGCACAAGCGCATCGAGTCGACCGTGGTATCGGTGGAAATTTCCGACGTGTCTATCGTAAGCACGGCGCGCTCGCCGCCCCTTACGGTGGTTTTGGCTTCAACGCTTTCCTTATCGGTATAGAGCTTTATCATAATTTCAAATATCTCATTCTGCTCGCCCGGGCAGGTAAGGTCGAACGAAATACTGTCGCAATAAAGCGCGAGATTGGAGCTTGCGCCGATGTAGCCGATGTCGGCATACTCGCCCGCGTTAGCGGAAAGCAGGCTTGCCTTTAGGTATTTTCCGCTTCCGCCCGTTACGCTTTTAAGCGACGAGCAGTTAAAGCCGCCGTACCAGCCGTCCGTTCCGCTTTGGGCCGTGAAATCCCATATATTTACGCTTCCCTTGCACTTCACTTCCCCACTCGTTATCGGCGGCTCGATGACCTCGCGGTAGATGCCCGTGGTGCTTTTAACGCCGAAAATGATATCCGACCAGCTTCCAACGCCGAAAACGGAAAGCGAGTGTGAGGTTTCCTTGATCGACGATTTGGTGTCGATATACTTGAAAAGGTGCGATATCCTCGATATACCGTAGCCTCCCACGTCCTCAAATGAAACGATGAACGCCGACGCTCCCGCCGCCGCAAGGCTCATATATCCGTAGGAATAACCCACGCTGAGCGCTGTATCTACCGTGTTTTCGTCGGGATACCAGCACCAGAAATACTCCTTGCAGACCGCGTCGCACTTAGCGCTTATGCGGTCAAGCGCGTCAAGGAATATGCTTGTGCCGTCTGCACAGAAATACGGTGCGCCGTCGGGGGTGGGCGTAGGCCGAGCCTGCGTTTGCTCCTCGGTGCTATCGGGCGAGGTAGTGATTTCAGGCGAGGTAGTTGCTTCGGGTGAGGCGGTGGTTTCGGGTGCAAGCGTCGTTTCGGGGGACGAAACCGTTTCGTCAGGCACGCTCGTTTCGGGCGTGGCGGTGACTTCGCCGTCAGGCGTCAGAGTTTCCTCGGGCGCAGGGGTGGTGAAATCCGCATCTATATCGCCCGTGTCCTCGACGTAAAAATAATCGTCGTAAAGTCCGTACGGGTTGTGCGTGCTTTCAGCCATTAGCGCAATACGCAAGGTAGTACGCTCCGACAGATACTCGCCGACCTTCGTCACAAAGCTCTGAAAATCAGGCTCACCTGCCGACATTTTATCGGTTACGGGAAGTATCAGCGCGACAGAGCCGCCTGCGGCATCGTATGCCGCCGCGCCCGCGACCGTAAAGGCGGACGAGATCATTCTGCAATATCCGTCACCCACGTCGGTGCTGTAATTATATTTCAAGGGCTCGTTGAGTCCCCTGCCTATTATGAGTCCGCTTACCTTGCCGTCCGCGCCGCCGCCGTATCTGTCACAAAGGAAATATACGTGAGCGTAAAGAGATATCAGAGCGCTGTCGCTGCGCAAATATATGCTTTTATACATAGCAGGTACGCTATTATCCACCGAAAACTCGGTGGGTGCGCCGTCGCTCGGCAAAAGAAGCCTGAGATACACGTTTGCGCCTGCGGCGCAGTATGAGCGAACAGCCTTATCAAGACTGTCTATGTACGCGCGGTCAAAATAGAACATCTCGCCGTCAACGGTATAAAAATATCCGTTTCGGCTTTCGCTTTTCAGCTTATCAAGCTCAACGTCCACCACCGCCGTTGACGCGTCGGAATTGACCGCCGTGACATGGTCCTTCGTGTTTACGCCCTTGAAGCCGTCGACAAGGGGGGCGGAGCTTTCGCAATCCGCGTATTTCGGCGGTGCAACGAGGAGCGTTTCGCCGCGGTTTTGCAGGGCTACGACGTACATCGAAAGTCTATCCGCGACGTTATCGCAAGAAAGCTTGAACTCAAAGCGCATGGAGAGCGCCGCCCTTGCTATCGGAGCCCCCTCCTTTACCGCAGACGTGGTAGTTTCCCACGGGCGCATACGGTAAAGCACAAGCTCGCCGTCCCTGTATTGCGTTGCGACCTTATGCTCAACAGTTCCGCTAATCGTCAGCGTACCGTTCTCATCGAGCTTGCATTGGTATACGCTTCCCGCGTATTCCGATGCGGCGTGCGAGGAAAAGCAAGGAATGAGCGCAATCATAATCACCGCCGCGAGAAGCAGCGATATCACTTTTCGTATTTTTTTCACGTTCATACCTCCTTGCAAAAAGTTATACTTTATTATTATATCACATTTTTAGCACATAAAAAAGTATTTTTAATAAAAATACGCGCTATTTTTGCGTTTTTTTGCAGTTCCATCACGCAAGCTGCCTTTTAAAAACAAAATTAACAATAATTTTATATTAGATATGGACAAAACTAAAATATTGTGATAAAATATATTGATTATACTCTGTTTACGAAAGGCTTTCCTGTTATGAAGGTCATTACACTTACGGGCGTTGGGCACGAGGCCAACACCTACGTTTTAATATCGGGCGGCTCGGCGGCAGTGGTAGACCCCGCGGTTTCCGAGGAGCGAGTGCTTTCCGTGCTTGAAAGGGAAAACGCCACGCTCAATGCCATCTTGCTTACGCACGCGCACGCAGACCACACCCTGACGCTTGGAGCGATACGCGTAAGGTCGAGCGCACCGCTTATGGTCGGCGCGGACGATGCCGAGCTTCTCGCTTCACCGCACCTCAATCTCTCTCCCTACATCGTCGGACGCGCGGAAACGTTTGATAGCGCGGAGCGTCTGCTTTGCGAGGGCGACGAGGTAGCCGTCGGCGACGAGAGTCTAACGGTATTGCACCTGCCGGGGCACACGCGAGGCTCCGTGGCGTTTCTGTGGAAAAACGCCCTCATCTGCGGCGACACGGTATTTGCCGAGGGATTCGGACGGTACGACCTTCCGGGCGGAAATCCCGTAACGCTGAAAAGCTCGCTGAAGCGGCTTTCCGAGCTTGACGGTGAGATCATGCTCTTCCCGGGTCACGGCGAGGCATGCAGGATAAAAAACGCGCAAGCACTAAAAAGAATGAAAAATTATTAAAGGAAAAGGATACATTATGGACTACAAGCATTTAGCAAACCTGCTCTTCCCCGACGTGACTACCACGCCCGAGGAGCTTGAGGAAAGATACCCCCAGCGCGATCTCCCCGAGAGCGCAAAGGTAACGAGATTTGCCCCCAGCCCCACGGGCTACGTTCACCTCGGCGGCGTTTATCAGACGATGGTAGGCGAGCGTCTGGCACATCAGTCGGGCGGAGTTTTCTTCCTTCGCATTGAGGACACAGACGCGAAGCGCGAGATCCCGGGCGCGGCGCAAAACCTTATAAACACCCTTGAGCGCTACGGAATAAAATTCGACGAGGGTGCGACCGTTGACGAAAACGGCAATATCGTTGACAACGGTGCGTACGGCCCTTACAAGCAGAGCGAGCGTGCCGCGATATATCACGTCTACGCAAAGAAGCTCGTTGAGGAGGGCAAGGCATACCCCTGCTTCACCACCGACGAGGAGCTTCAAGCACTTGAAGCCGTTGACAAAAAGGCGGAGGTCAAGGCTAAGGAGTGGAGCGACGACGCAAACGCCGAGCAAAAGGCGGCGCAGATGAAGATGCGTCAGTTTACCATAGAGGACGTTGAGCGCAATCTTGCCGAGGGCAATAAATTCGTCCTTCGCATACTTGCCGACGGCGACCCAGAGAAGAAAACTCCCTTCGGTGACCTTGTAAAGGGCAAGCTTGAAATTCCCGAAAACGACGAGGATTTCGTGCTTCTTAAGAGCGACGGCATTCCCACCTACCACTTTGCACACGCGGTGGACGACCACCTGATGCGCACCACTCACGTTATTCGCGGCGAGGAGTGGCTGCCGAGCGTTGCAAAGCACATTATGCTGTTCCGCTACCTCGGATTTAAGCTCCCTAAGTATCTGCACACGGCGCAGATAATGCAGCTTGACGAAAACGGAAACAAGAAAAAGCTCTCCAAGCGCGACCTTGGCGCAAATATGAGCGATTATTCCCGTCTTGGCTACGCGCCCGCCGCAGTTGCCGAATACCTGCTTACCGTTCTTAACTCGAACTTCGAGGAGTGGCGACTTGCAAACTCCGACAAGCCCTACACCGATTTCAAATTCAACATCAACAAGATGAGCGTTTCGGGCTGTCTTTTTGACATCGTAAAGCTTGGCGACGTTTCAAAAAACGTGCTTTCCAAGATGAGCGCGGACGAGGTCTACACGCTCCTGCTCGATTGGGCAAAGGAATACGATACCGATTTTGCCGAAAAGCTCTCCGCCGACGCGGACTACGCAAAGGCTATCCTCTCCATCGGCAGAGGCGGCAAGAAGCCCCGCAAGGACTTTGGCAGATTTGACGAGGTCAAGGCGTTTATCGGCTTCTTCTATGACGATTACTTCACCGTCACCGACGAGATCCCCGACTCCTATGACCGTGCCGATATCAAGGCGGCACTTGAAAAGTTTGCGGCGACGCTTGATATGAACGACGATTCAAACGCTTGGTTTGAGAAGATAAAGGCTATCGCAAGCGAGCTTGGCTACGCCACGGATATGAAGCAATACAAGGCAACGCCCGAGGCATTCCGCGGAAGCGTTGCGGACGTGAGCATGTTCATCCGCGTTGCTATCACGGGCAGAATGAACGCGCCCGACCTCTTTACCGTTATCGGCATTATCGGCTACGACCGCACGGTCGAAAGAGTTAAAAATTTTGCAAGTTCCCTTTGACAGAGGTGATATAAAATGAAAAAGATTACCAAAAGACCCGAATTTCCCAAGCGCGTGCTAATCACCGCGGGAATGCCCTACGGAAGCAAGGAGCTTCACTTCGGACATATCGGCGGCGTGTTCGTTCACGCCGACGTGTTTGCCCGCTTTATGCGCGACAGAATAGGCGCGGATAACGTAATATTCGTTTCGGGAACCGACTGCTACGGCTCGCCCATCGTTGAGAAATTCCGCGAGCTGAAGGAAGCGGGAAAGGTGGACGGAACCGTTCCCGAATTCGTTGAGTTCAACCACACCCGCCAGAAGGAAACGCTTGACAACTACCTTATCAGCCTTTCTTATTTTGGCGCATCCGCACTTGGCGAGTGCGGCAAGACGCACACAGAATACAGCGACGTTTTCTTCCGTCAGCTTTACGAAAGCGGCAGTATAAAGCCCCTCTCCACCGCGCAGTTCTTCGACGAGGAGCTTGGCGTTTTCTTAAACGGCCGTCAGGTCGTCGGAAGATGCCCCATAGCGGGCTGTAAGTCCGAGCACGGCTACGCCGACGAATGCTCTCTCGGTCATCAGTATTTCCCCGAGGACCTTATCGCCCCCGTAAGCACGCTTTCGGGCACCAAGCCCGTGCTTAAGAACGTGAGCAACTGGTACTTCGATATGAACAAATACTTCGATTACCTCGTAAGCCTTAACAAGGGCTGGGAGGATAACGAAGCTATACGCGATTTCACCACCGTTATTTGCGACGAGTTCCTTAAAAAGCCTGCGGTTCAGATAAAGCAGGAGGATCAGGAGCGCGCTGAAGCACTCATTAAGGATTTCAAGTACGAGATCGAGGTAAACAACGCCCAAAAGAACGCGAGAATAATCTTCTCCACGCTTGAGGACAGAGAGGCGGCTGTAAAGCTTCTTGCCAACGACGAGATAAGATATCGCACGGGCAAGACCATAGTTCCCTTCCGTCTTTCGGGTAATATCGAATGGGCGTTCCCGTTCCCGAGCTTGACGGTATGTCAGGCCTTACCTTCTGGGTATGGCCCGAATCCCTCTGGGCTCCCATCTCCTTTACGCAGGCGTACCTTAAAAAGAAAGGTCTGCCCGCCGAGGGCTGGAAGGATTGGTGGTGCGACGATGAGAACGCAAAGGTCTTCCAATTCATCGGCGAGGACAACATCTACTTCTACGCTCTTGCTGAGATGGCGATGTTCAAGGCTCTTGAGGACGGAAGCGAGGGCTGGCACTTTACCGTTCCCAACATTATTTCCAACAAGCACATTCTTTTCTTTGACAAGAAGGCAAGCAGCAGCGGCGCGATCAAGCCGCCGATGGCAAAGGAGCTTCTTGAATATTACTCCCCCGAGCAGCTTCGCTCCCACTTCCTCGGTCTTGGTCTTCACAAGGCAAGCGTGCCGTTCAGACCGAAGCCCTACAATCCCGACAAGGAAAACAAGGAAGGCGATCCCGTTTACAAGGAATACGCGATGTTCACTAACCTCCTCAACCGTGCTATAAGAACAACATTCTACACCTTCCAGCAGTACAACGGCGGCGACGCTACCATGCCCACGGGTGAGGTCAGCGCAAGCATCAAGGAGCTTTGCGACGACGTTCTTCTGAACTACGAAACGCTTATGTCACGCCTTGAGTTCTCCAACGTTATGCCCTTGCTTGAGGATTTCTTCCGCTTCTACAACAAGGAGCTTTCGGCAAGAACGAGAGCGCTTCAGGCTGAATTTGACGCGGACGCCTTCAAGCAGACGATAGTTGATGCGCTCCATCTTATGAAGACCGCCGCAATCCTCTCCCACCCCATCGCGCCCGAATCCACCGAGAATATTGCAAAATACCTCGGAGTCGGCAACGAGCTGTACGATTGGGCAAACGCCTTCTCCACTCTTGGCGAGATGCTTGGGGACAACCACGCGCTCAAGGAGCTTGAGCCGAAGGTGGACTTCTTCAGCCGTCCCGAATGGCAGTATAACTGATATGGAAAAATACCTCCTGCCCATTTGCCTTATCTACCTTTTGGTAATATCGCTTATCGCCTTCGGCGTTACCGTTTATGACAAATGGGCTGCTAAAAATCGCCCCCGCCATCGCACGCCCGAAAGGACGCTGCTCATCATCTCGGCGCTCGGCGGCTCGGTGTTTATGTATCTGACGATGCTCGGCATACGGCACAAAACACAGCACAAGAAATTTATGATAGGCATTCCCGTGATAATTTTCTTGCAGGTGTTCGCCATAGCCGCACTCCTCTTGTGGAAAAACGGCGTTATTTAATTAAAAATGTGAAAAAACCTCTCGTTTTGAGAGGTTTTTTCTTTGAAAGCTATTGTAAAATAAATTTTTTGGTGTTATAATTTTTAAGTAAATGCAATGATGAAGTTTGCCCGTTCCAAAACTCGGCACAGAGAGGTCGCCGCGGCTGAAAGCGACTGCGAGGGGGAATAGCGGCGTTTCGCTTCGGAGCAGATTCGGTAAAGGCACACGCTTGTAGCCGAATACGGTGAGGTCGCCGTTATCCGCCGCAAGAGTGTTGGCTCAATGCCGAAAATTCGGGTGGTACCGCGGGGATTGCTCCGTCCTGATTATGCAGGATGGGGTTTTTATTTTTTGTTTATAAAATTTTAGATAAAATTACTGAAAGGTAAAGAAAAATGAGTACGATGAAAGAACTTTTGCAAAAGATCCGTTCCGACGCACTCGCGGCTCTTGAGGCGCCCGACGCGCAGCCTGAGCAGATAAAGGTGCGTTACCTCGGTAAAAAGGGCGAGCTTACCGCCGTGCTTCGCGGCATGGGACAGCTTTCCGCCGAGGAAAGACCCGTCATCGGTCAGATGGCAAACGACGTGCGCGTCGAGATAGAGGCTGCCATCGCGGCTTTCGCCGAGAAGGCAAAGGCAGCAGAGCTTGCAAACAAGCTTGCCAAGGAAAAAATCGACGTTACAGCGCCCGCAGAGAGCTTCCCCGTAGGACATCTGCATCCCCTGACCGTCGTGCGCCGCAGACTTGAGGAGATATTCCTCGGTCTTGGCTACTCCATCGCTGAAGGTCCTGAGGTCGAGTATGATTACTACAACTTCCAGGCTCTGAACATTCCCGAAAACCATCCCGCCCGCGACACGCAGGATACCTTCTACATTACCGATAACATTCTGCTTCGCTCCCAGACCTCGCCCGTTCAGGTGCGCGTTATGGAAAAGCAGAAGCCCCCGATCCGTATCATCTCGCCCGGTCGCGTTTACCGTTCCGACGACGTTGACGCAACGCACTCTCCCCTTTTCCATCAGCTTGAGGGTCTTGTAGTTGACCGCGGCATCACCATGGGTGATCTTAAGGGTACGCTTGAGCTTTTCGCAAAGAACCTCTTTGGTGAGGAAACGAAAATCCGCTTCCGTCCCCACCACTTCCCCTTCACCGAGCCGTCTGCCGAGGTCGACGTTTCCTGCTTCGCCTGCGGCGGCAAGGGCTGCCGCCTTTGCAAGGGCGAGGGTTGGATAGAGATCCTCGGTGCAGGTATGGTCCACCCCAAGGTACTTGCGGGCTGTGGCATCGA
>JAFXAC010000049.1 GCA_017522125.1 Clostridia bacterium
AATGTTTGGCATCATAAATACCTCCTTCTTTGTTTCTGCTGTATTTATTATACACTAATTCTTCGTAAAATTCAACAGCAAAATCAAAACTTTCATAAAAAATTTATAAAAGCAAGGGATGAACCGCTTGGGAACACCCCTTGATTTCGATTTATGCGAGTATCAGTTCACGCATTATTGTTTCTTCGGCAGAGCTACGAACGTTGTTCATCATCTGCACCCACCGCATTTGGTCGGTTGCTTTGAGGTGTTCGTCGATGCCTTGAGTCTTGGCAAGCTCTACCGTCAGAGAGCTCAGCATTTCGCGTGCCTGTTCGTCTACGTCGGCAAGGTAGGTGTTGAGCCGTCCTTCACCGAGCAGGGCGGAGTACCTTCCGCGACGGTGTTGCTTGAGGTAGTCAAGGTGCATTCGTCCGTACTTGCCGATGGGCTTCTGTTCGGGAAGCTCCACGTCGGGAACGAGCTTGCCGTTTTCCTCGCGGTATGTACCTCCGAGCTGTTCATAAATGGTCTTAGTGTCCTTCATTTTTTGTTCCTCCGTACGTTTTATTTCATCAAAGCCTTATACCGTAAGGGAAAACGCGTACTTGACAGTTATCTTGTGTCCTTGCGATATGCGGTTATGACGTTCAAATCTCATAGTTCGTACGGGGTTCATATTGTTAACCATCTGACCGCCGATAGAGCCAGCCTGACGAGCGGTGATGTCACCGTTGTAGCCCTGGTTAAGGTTTACGCCTACCTCGTTAGCAGCCTGCATCTTGAACTGCTCGAGAGCCTTCTTGGTTTCGTTGTTCTTTGCCATTTTAAATCTCCTTGTGCTCGCTCGCGTGCGCGGGTGAGCGAATCTATATTGAATTGAGCCCACGCCGCGCCGCAAGTGGCTTTCGCCGTCGAAGCGTGTCGCGTTCTCTGCTAATATTGTGCGCCGCCATTCTTTTTTTATGTTTGGCAATTTTTGAAATTAAAATCAAAGCCGAGCGCCCTTTGGGGCGCTCGGCACGGAGGTTATTTTTTTGATTTGGCAGGAGGAACTGTTTCGCCAAATCCCTTATTTACTTTTCTTATCTGCCGCGGAGCAACAGCAGCTCTTTGAGCCACAGCTCTTTGCGTATGGACAGCCGACGCATTTCTGACCGCTTTTTTTCGCGCGGTAGATATAAAACGCGGCAAGCCCTACGATAACGGCAACTATTGCAATTATAATATAATTTTCCATTTTTCAATAATTTTTACCGCTGACAGCTCTCAAACGGATTTATTTTGCGCCGAGCGCGTATTCCTTTTTGAGCTTACTGTCCGAGCGGAGACAAAGTGCAACGATAACGCCTACGAATGCGGCAACCGCAATTCCGCCAAGCACGGTGGGAAGAAGCGCGAGCGTTGCGGGAGCAGTAACGAGCGTACCGACGGTGTAAACGAGGTATCCGATGGTGTAACCGACGCCAAGCTGGAAGCCGATTCCGCCCCAGAGCCATTTCGCGCTCTTCATTTCGGAGTTCATAGCACCGATGGCGGCAAAGCAAGGCGGCGAAAAGAGGTTGAACATAAGGTATGCAAGTGCGGCAACCTTCGTTATAGCAAATGCGGCGGCAACCTCAGCACCTGCGCCCTCCATAAGAGCAAGCTCCTCGGTGTCGATGAGGTTTTCAAGTCCGACGAAGCAAACTGCGAGAGTTCCGACTACGTTTTCCTTTGCGATAAAGCCCGTAACTGCGGCAGCGGCCATCTGCCAGGAGAGAACGCCGACGACGGGAATGAGAAGGTATGCGAAGGGGCGTGCGATGGACGCGAGTATCGAGGTATCGGCGCTTGCCGCCTCGGCAAAGCTCCAATCAAACGTCTGCATTATCTGTACTGCGGTGTTACACAGCAGTATTATCGTAGCCGCCTTAACTATGTACGCCCAGCCGCGCGAGCACATGGACTTGAACGCGCGCCAGAACGAGGGTATCTTATATTCGGGAAGCTCGATGATGAAGAAGGACTTTCTTGCCTTGTAGCCCGTGATCTTATTGATGATCAGCGCGCCGAAGAATATGATAACGATGCCCGCAAAATACATAAGCGGACCTACCCAAGAGGCGTCGGAGAAGAACGCGCCCGCGAAAAGGGCGATAACGGGGAGCTTTGCTCCGCAGGGCATAAAGGGCGCAAGCATTGCGGTAGCGCGGCGCTCGCGCTCGTTACGAATGGTACGGCAAGCCATAACGCCGGGGATAGCACAGCCCGTGCCGATAACGAAGGGGATAACGGATTTGCCCGAAAGTCCGACCTTTTTGAAAATAGGGTCAAGAACCACGGAAACGCGTGCCATGTAGCCGCAATCCTCAAGCAGAGCGATGAGGAAGTACATTACCATAACGAGGGGCAAAAAGCCTACTACGGCAACGACACCGCCGATAACGCCGTCGATAAGCAGAGCGTAAAGCAGGGGGTTCGCTCCCTCAAGGAAGCCGCCTACCCAGCCCTGAAAGGACTCAAGCAGCGTTACAAGACCGGGGATAGTCTTGCCCGACTCGAACTCATAGCCCTCTGCTATCCAAACGCCGGGGCCTGCCTGCGAAATCCAGAACACCGCAAACATAATTACGGCAAAGATCGGAATTCCGAGCCACTTGTTGGTAAGTACAGCGTCTATCTTATCGCCGAAGTTTTTGTCCTTCGTATAGACCTTGCGCACCTCGACGTCGGCTACTATCTTGTTGACGAAGGCAAATCTCCTTCTGTCCGCCTCCTCGACTGCCTTTTTGTCGGTAAGGTCGATATCTCCCTGCGTATAGGGGGCGGCCTGCGCCTTGCCTACTGCGGCAACGGCAGCCTCGACGACCTTGGAAAGTCCCTCGGCAGAGGTCGAAACGGTATCAATTACGGGACAGCCGAGCTTTTCGGAAAGTGCGGCGGTGTCTATCTTATTTTCCTTTTTCTTATTAACGTCCGCCTTGTTGAGCGCAACTACTACGGGAATACCAAGCTCAAGTATCTGCGTGGTGAAGAACAGGCTTCGGCTTAAGTTGGTAGCGTCCACGATGTTAATGATAACGTCGGGGTTTTCGTTTTTAACGTAAGAGCTTGTTACGCTCTCCTCCGAGGTAAAGGGCGACATAGAATATGCACCCGGAAGGTCAACGGCGATAAGCTCCGTATCTCCGCTGTAAAAGCTCCTTTTGATCGAATGCTCCTTTTTTTCAACGGTAACGCCCGCCCAGTTGCCGACCTTTTCGTTTCTGCCCGTCAGCGCGTTGTACATCGTGGTCTTACCGCTATTGGGGTTACCCGTAAGCGCGATTCTCATTGGATCTCCTCCTGATATATGTGAATTAAATTTTACCGTTTCAATCAGTTAGTCTTGACTAACTGATTGGGTTAAAAAAAGCAACTTCGGTTACTTTTTATATTTCAATGACCTCGGCAAGCTGCTTGTCGATATTGTATCTTCCGTCCTTGATGGACACGATACAGCCGCCCCTGAGGTGCGACACCACCGTTATCGGCTCTCCGCTGTAGCAGCCAAGAGAAAACAGAAACGCGTCAAGCTCCTCGTCATCGGTATTTATATTCTTTATGATATATTCCTTGCCCTCTTCGGCTTGTCTAAGATTCATAGCGATCTCCTTCGGTTAGTTTCCACTAACTACAGTATATTATACACATTTAACCTCTTTTGTCAATACTTTTTTGAAATTTTTTCAAAAAATTTTTTATAAATCGACTTTTTTCGCAAAGAATGCGCGAAATATTAAAAAAAACGCTAAAATGATTGACAGAATCCGTTTTTGAAGGTATAATAAGCATAATATTAAAAAAGGAAGTTTTCGAAAATGGCTATGACTATCTATGATGAACTGAAGGCCCGCGGTCTTATCGCACAGGTGACCGACGAGGCGCACATAAGCGATATGATAAACAACGGCAAGGCGGTATTCTATATCGGCTTCGACCCCACGGCTGACTCCTTGCACGTCGGTCACTTTATGGCTCTCTGCCTTATGAAGCGACTGCAGATGGCAGGCAACAAGCCCGTAGTGCTTATCGGCGGCGGAACCGCTATGATAGGCGACCCCTCGGGACGCACCGATATGCGTTCTATGATGACGCGCGAAACTATCGAGCATAACTGCGAGTGCTTCCGCCGTCAGATGGCGCGCTTTATCGAGTTTGGCGAGGACAAGGCTATAATGGTAAACAACGCCGATTGGCTGCTCGACCTCAACTACATCGACGTTCTGCGCGAGGTTGGCGCGTGCTTCTCCGTAAACAATATGCTCCGCGCGGAGTGCTACAAGCAAAGAATGGAAAAGGGACTTTCCTTCCTTGAATTCAACTATATGATAATGCAGTCCTACGACTTCTACTATCTGTACCAAAAGTACGGCTGCAATATGCAGTTCGGCGGCAACGACCAGTGGTCGAATATGCTTGGCGGCACGGAGCTTATCCGCCGCAAGCTCGGCAAGGACGCGCACGCGATGACTATCACTCTGCTTCTCAACTCCGAGGGCAAGAAGATGGGTAAGACCGCGTCGGGCGCAGTTTGGCTTGACCCCAATAAGACCACTCCCTACGATTTCTATCAGTATTGGAGAAACGTTGACGATGCCGACGTTCTCAAGTGCATCAGAATGCTCACCTTCCTTCCCATCGAGCAGATCGAGCAGATGGACTCCTGGGAGGGCAGTCAGCTCAACACCGCAAAGGAGATTCTTGCGTATGAGCTTACCAAGCTCGTTCACGGCGAGGATGAGGCAAACAAGGCGCAGGCAAGCGCGAAATCCCTCTTTGGCGCGGGCGCGGATGCCGATATCCCCTCGACAGAGCTTGACGCATCTGACCTTAACGAAAACGGCGAGGCTGATATCATTACGATGCTCGTAAAATCGGGACTCACCCCCTCTCGCTCCGAGGCGCGCCGCGCCGTTGAGCAGGGCGGCGTTACCGTCGACGGCGAAAAGGTCGTAGACGTTAAGGCTACCTTCTCCGCCGACGTTCTCAAAAACGGCGTTCTCCTTCGCAGAGGCAAAAAGGCGTTCAAGAAGGTTATAATTAAATAAGAATGATACTAAAAACCTCGATGTTCTTCATCGAGGTTTTTAATATAGTTTCTGCCCCCAAGAAAAACAATCACCTTTGAAAATAAATTTAAATGTAAAAAAATTCTCACAGCTACTTGACAACGCAAAGTAGCTGTGATATAATTAGACCAACCTACTTGGCGGTGCAAAGTAGGTTGGCTAAGGAGGAATATTTAATGGATGAATCACAATTATTGAGAGGTATTCTCGAAGGGTGTGTTCTTTCTGTAATATCACGGGGTGAGACCTATGGGTATGAGATACTCGCGCACCTTGAGCAAAATGGGTTTGAAAGTCTTTTCGAGGGTACTTTATACCCCGTAATAACCCGTTTGGAAAATAAAGGGCTTATCTCCTGCAGAAAAGAAAAATCTCCCTACGGTCCTATACGCAAATATTATTCCATAACCGCGTTGGGGGAAAAAGCGCTTGATAGTTTCAAGCAAAGCTACCATAAAATAAGCCGCGCCGCAGAAAAAACGTTATTCGATGAGGTATCAGAATGAAAGACAGCTATTTGTTTTATAAGGATAAATTGCAAGGCGAATATAAAAATGCCTTTGAACAGGTTGAAATGTACGTCAACTCCGAAAGCATCGACGAGCTTACGCGCGAAGATAGATTAGGCTCGCTTCTGGATATGCTTCTCAGCGCACAAGAAGCGGGCAGACCCGTAGAAAAGGTGGTCGGCAGAAATATTGAAGAATTTTGCAAAATGTTCTGCTCGGATATGGGCATAAAAAACAAAATATGGCACGCCATGGATATTTTAAAGACCATTGCCATAATTGAGCTTATTTGCGCTGTTCTTGATCTTTTTGCCGTAGATTGGTCTAAAACGGATTTTTGGTCTATGATAAGCACCGCAAACGCATCGGGCTATATTTTCGGCTTTGCCGCCTGCGCGCTTATAGGCTACTTCACTAATTTCATAGTGCGTTTCTTTATGTTCAAAACCCAAAAATTGAATATGAATCTACTAAAATGCATCGTATATTTTATGACGGGCGTTTCCTTTGCGGCGGCTTTCGCGTTACTGTCGTCAGATACATTTAATTTCTTCACCTGTCCTCTGTGGGCGGTTATGCTTGTCTGCGCGATCTACCTTGTGCTTTATTTCATTCTCAATCACAAAAGGCTACGCGAGAAAAAGCAACCCAAAATCAAGTTTTTCGACGTGGTCAGCGAACAGTCCCGTGTTGATTACGACTCGATAATGGAAAAACGATACAACACCTTGAACAAGCGTAACCTTAAAAAAGGTAAAAACGCGCTTTCAATGCGAGAATTTTTGGATAAGGAAGAAAAGGATTGCGACAGAAATGATAAAATGGGGTGGTTGTTCTATGGCACTCCCGCTGTCCTCGTATTAGCATTTCTGATTGACAAAGATTTTGATTCCACCTTTGATATGTGGCTTTTCATTGTGTTTATATTTGCGCTTGAATTTGCTATTATGCACTTCTTTTTCAAGATAACGAAGCAAGCTACCAAGGAAAAGCGAGCGTGGATACACGCAAAACGTGCCGAGCTTGATGATCAATAATAAATGGGTGAGATAAGTGCAAAATGCATTTATCTCACCCATTCGCTTTTTTATTTCTTCTTATATGCAAGCTCGACAAGAAGCTCGCACAGCTCGTCGTAGCCGATACCCACGGCGGCTGCCTCCTGCGGAAGCAGAGAGGTCGGCGTCATACCCGGAAGCGCGTTGACCTCAAGGCAGTAAAATTCGCCGTCCTTGCCGAGAATGAAATCCGCCCTGCCGTACATCTCCATACGGAGCGCCGAAAACGCGCGGAGCGCAAGCTCGCCGAGCCTTGCCGTTTCCTCCTCGGTGAGGGGCGCGGGGCAAAGCTCAAGAGTCATTCCGCTTTGATACTTGTTCTTGTAATCGTAAAAGCCCGATTTGGGTATTATCTCAACGGGGGGAAGCGCGCGTCCGTCAAGCACGGCAACGGTAAATTCCCTGCCCTCGATAAGCTTTTCGGCAAGCAGAAATCTCTCGTATTTTGCCGCCGCCGATATTGCGGCTGAAAGCTCATCCTCGGAGAACACGCGTGCCACGCCGACGCTTGAGCCGCAGGACGCAGGCTTGATGATGCAGGGGAAGCCTACCTTTTCAACTATCTCGGAATAGGAGTCGCTCTGCGTGTCGAAATACACCCAATCGGCGTTTTTTACGCCCGCCTCGGACATAAGACGCTTTGAGATATCCTTATCCATCGACAAGAGTGCGCCGATATATCCCGTGCCCGTGTACGCCTTGATGCCGTGGCAATCAAGCGTAGCCTGAAGCTGACCGTTCTCGCCTATCGCGCCGTGAAGCGCGAGAAATACCACGTCAGCGGCGCGGCAAGCCTCTATGACGCGAGGGCCTATCGGCTCTTCCCTGCCGCCACACTCAGCCTTTATAGCCTCAAGATCGGGCTCTACGCTCTCCACACGGTAGCTGTATTCGCCGCCCTTTTTGAATTCGGGTGCGCAGTCAAGTCCTCGGTAAAGGTCAACGAGCAAGACCTCGTGACCCGATTTTGAAAGTGACGTAGCAATAAGTGCGCCCGAGGTCAGGGACACGTCACGCTCGGGCGAAAGTCCGCCCGCAAGTACTGTTATCTTCATAAAAACGCCTTTCCTTATTCCGCCTTGCCCGGGAGAGTTCCCGACGTGCGGAGTATGTAGTATTCAAATGCATCAAGCAAAGCCTGCCAGCTTGCCTGAATGATGTCGGTGGATGCACCCATAGTGCGCCAAAGCCGCTCACCGTCGCCCGACTCGACGAAAACGCGGACGATGGATGCGGATGCCGCGCTGTCGTTTGAATCTATCCTTGACTTGATATCCACCATTTTTATTTTGTCGATGTAGGGGAAGAATCGACGGAGCGCCGCGTGCGCGGCAATATCAAGCGCGTTTACAGGGCCGTCGCCCTCTGCAACGCGAAGCTCCTCCTCGCCGTCGACCGCTATCTTAACGATGGCGGACCAATGGTTCGGATTGTCCTCGTCAGCCTTGCCGCCAAGCAGGAGCTTGAAATCACGCAGCTCATACGGCGGCTCTATAATGCCGAGCGTGCGGCAAATAAGCAATAGGAGCGACGCCTCGGAGTTTTCGTATTGATATCCCTTTGCCTCGGCGGCGCGGATAGCCTCAAGCACCGTGGTCAATCTCTCGTCG
>JAFXAC010000050.1 GCA_017522125.1 Clostridia bacterium
GTTCGGCTCACTACAGAAAGGGAAAAATACCTTTTTCACATCTACAAAATCGCTTGTAAAAATTTCGACCGTAGAAACGGCGAAACCCCCGATAAAATCGGGGGTTTCTTGGGCAATATCTTTTTCATTGCCCTTTGATGGCCTGCCCGACAGGATTTGAACCTGCGGCCTTCAGAGTCGGAGTCTGACGCGCTATCCAGCTGTGCCACGGGCAGATGCAATTTATATTATACACCGCCCATTTTGGCAAGTCAAGGCTTTTTTGTCGATAAGTATTGATGTTTTGCCGCTTGTGTGGTATAATATAATGAAGTTTTATGCTCGGAGGTTGAGGTAATGAAAAAAATTGCACTGCTGGTGTACGACGTGTCGCTTACGGGTGGCGCGGAGCGCGTTGCTATCGGTATGTGTGAGGAGCTTTGCGCCTCGTATGAGGTCCATCTGCTCTCCCTTTTCGACGAAAGGAGCTTTGCTCCGACGGGGGATTATCGCTTCTCCTATATGCAGAAAAACGCCGCGTCCATCACCGCGCACCTCTTTTCTTACGCGCGTTGGCTTCGCCGCTATATCAAGGAGAACGGCATTGACGTCGTTTTCTCCATCACGGCGGGCGTGGTCGGCGTTGCCGCCTACGGCGTGCGCCGCACGAATGCGCGGCTCATCTACTGCGAGCATTCCAATCTTGAAAATCAGACCTACGGTAAAAAGCATTTCTACCGTCAGAAGCTCGGTGCAAAAAGGGCAGACGTTACGGTAACTCTCACCGAGCGCGACAGGGAAAATTTCAAGCGCACCTTCGGCGTTCCCGACGAAAAACTGCGCGTGATACCTAATTGGTTTACGAAAAACGAAAGTGTTAAGGCGAGCTACGATGCCGCGTCAAAGCTCCTTATCAGCGCGGGCAGGCTGGAGTCGGTAAAGGGGCAGGATATGCTCCTTCGCGCCGCGGCGGGCGTTTGCGCCGCGCACCCCGATTGGCATCTTGACATCTACGGCGACGGAAGCTGTCGCGGTGCGCTTGAGGCGCAGGCGAGCGAGCTTGGCATTACGGATTTTATCACCTTCAAGGGCAACGTAAACGACCTTGCCCTGCGGTATCCGAAATACGCTATCTTCATTCTTCCCTCGTATTACGAGGGGCTTCCCCTCGTGCTTCTTGAGGCGCAGGCGGCGGGGCTTCCCATCGTCAGCTTCGACTGCCCCACGGGACCTGCCGAGATAGTCACGGACGGCGTGAACGGCTACCTCATCCCCACCTACGACACGGACGCTATGGCGCGCCGCGTAAACGAGCTTATCGAGGACGATGGCAAGAGAGTGGCGTTTTCCGAGAAATCGGGCATCTCTATCGACAAGTTCTCAAGGGAGCGCGTTTTCGCGCTTTGGCGAGAGCTTATAGAGGAGGTAAGATGAAGAAAAAAGCCTCGCGAACGGTGTCCGCGCTTATAAATCTTATCTCAAACTTCGGATATCAATTCGTAAATATCATAGTAAATATCATTCTTCCGCCGCTTATCACGGGGCGCTTCGGCTCGGTCATCAGCGGACTTGTCAACACGGTGCGGCAGATAGTCAGCTACGTTTCGCTCGTCGGCTCGGGCATTTCGGACTCCACCGTGGTCGCGCTCTACGAGCCGCTTGAAAAGAGCGATACGGGGCGTATAAGCTCCATTTACAACGCGGTCGGCAGGGCGTTCAACCGCGCAAGTGCCGTATTTACCGTCATTTCCGTCATCGTTGCGGCGGTCTATCCGCTTCTCATCGAGGAGGAGCTTGACTACTTCTTCGTTGCGTCGATAGTGCTGATAATGTCGCTGTCGGGCTTTTCGGAGCTGTGGATGATAGGCAAGTACCGCGCTCTGCTTACGGCGGACCAGCGACTTTATATCGTAAATTTCGCGCAGATAGCGGGCTCGGTGTTCAGCACGGTGCTTACGGTGGTGCTTATAAAGCTCGGCTTTGGCATCGTCACGGTCCAGCTTGCCGCCGCCACTACCTATCTGCTTCGCATAATATTGCTCACCGCCTACGTCACGCGGCGTTATCGCTACCTTGACAAGAGGGCGGAGCCTGAGCTTTCCGCGATATCCAAGCGCGGCGCGGCGACGGTGCATCACATATCGGGCATCGTCATTTTCGGCAGTCAGACGCTCATCGTGTCGATGGTCTGCGGACTTGCCGAGTCCAACGTTTTTTACGTTTACAATCTCGTTTTCAACGGTCTTAACACCGTTTTGTCGACCGTTTCATCCGCAATGCTTGCGGGAATGGGCAATCTTATGCTCTCGGACGACAGGGAAAAGCTCCACCGCGTTTACGAGATATACGAGCTTATCTTCCACATAATGACCTACGGCATTTATATGACGGCTATGGTTATGATAATCCCGTTTGAGCGTATCTATATGGCGGGCGCGGTCGATGCGAATTATATTCGTCCCGAGGTGGTACTGCCCTTCGCCCTCGTCGGGGTGCTTAACAATCTGCGCACGCCCGGCACTACGGTCATTTGCGCCAAGGGGCATTACGGCGAAACGAAATACCGCGCGGTTGCCGAGGCGACGATATGCATCGTGGGCGAGATTGCGCTCGTTTGGCATTTCGGCATCGTCGGCGTTCTTGTGGGAACGGTGCTTGCGTCGCTCTACCGCACGCCCGACACGATAATCTACAGCAACCGACGCATTCTCGGACGCTCGCCGCTTAAGAGCTTTGCGCGCGCGGCGCGATTTGCCGTGCCGTTTGCGTTGGCGTATCTCGTTGCAATGAAGTTGCAGATAACCCCCGCGGGCTATTTCGAGTGGGCGCTCTACGCTGCTGTAGTTGCCGTCGCATCGTTTGGGGTATTGCTCGTCATTGCCCTGATATTTGACAGAAAATACCTCTTTGGCGCGTTCGGCTACGCCAAGGAGCTACTAAAAAGAGGCTGAATTAAAAAAGGAGGTGAGGAGGATAGAAAAACCTGCTTGGAGGACTCGCAAAAGAGCCTTTGGGGCTCTGCGTGCCTGCGCTATCATTGCGTCCGTCGGGCTGTTCGTGATAGGCAGGGTGTTTGCGAATTTTGATATCCTCCTCATTTCTTGTCTGCTCGTCTTTTTTGCCGCGTTCGAGTACGCGCTGGAGGAGGTAAGGCGGCGCAGTATTTCCGTATTTTTCTACGTTACCTTCTTCGTTTTCCTGCTTTGCCGTCCGACAATCGACCTATTGCGCGGCGAGTATTGGGCGTATTTCGTGCCCGAGGCGATGTTTTTCGCCTTTACGATAATATATTTCGGCTTGCTTGCCGTGCATTTCGGCACTCGCTTTGCCGAGGAGCTGCTCTATCGACGCGGCGCGTTTGAGCGCGAGCATACGGGCGAGTTTTTCACGGTAGAGGAGGACGATTTTTCCTCGGCTCTGCAAAAGACAGCGGCTATCGGCTTTTACGCCTCGCTTGCGTTTTCGCTTCTTGAGGGGCTTGAGCGACTTATCAAGCTACGCTCGGCGGGGTACTCCGATATGTACGCGGGATATGAAAGCTCGCTTCCGTTCTTCGTTGGGGCGATAGCCACGCTCGCACCGTTTTTCCTGTGCGTTTATCTTGCGACCATGCCCAAAAAGCTCCCCGCCTTCATCGCGCTTGGCGGCTACGTCGTATCCACCGCGCCTGACCTCTTGCTCGGCGCGCGCAACGGTGCGGTGCTTGCGGTGCTGTTTGCGTGGATATACTTTATCATTCGCGATTACCTTGACGGCACGCGCTACTGGGTAGGTAAATTCGAGCGCACCTGCATTGCCGTCGGCGCGCCCGTTGCGGTGGTTTTCCTCGGAATATTGAATTACACTCGCTCGGACGCGGGCTTTTCGGGCGGCGTTTTTGACCTCGCGCTTGACTTTTTCCACAAGCAGGGCGTTTCCTTTAACGTCTTGAACCTCGCGTTCCTCGCGCTTCCCGCGCTACCCGCAGTCGTTGCGAAATGCTACACCTTCGGTGGATTTATCGACTATTTCGTGTACGGCCCGATAGGAAGATTTTTGCTTGGTACGACGGCACTTGGCGACGGAAACAGCGCGCACAAGGCGATATACGGAAATTCCTTTGCGCACAGTATGTCGTATATCGCAAACCCCGATTACCTTAAGGGCAACGGCTACGGCTCGTCCTTCTTGCTTGAGGCTTATGCGGATTTCGGTTATATCGGAATGGTCGTTTTCTGCTTTGCGCTCGGCGCGTTTATGGCGTGTATGATACCGATATTCAAGAAAAATCGTTTTTGGCGCATTTTTATTCTCAACTGCCTTACGAGCTTTTTCCTCATTCCCCGCGCCGAGGCTACGGGCTGGCTGACCTTCGTGGTCTATATTCAGTTTTGGGTAGTTCTCGTTTTCTGCTACGCGTTTGCAAAAATGTTTTCGAAAAACTCTAAGATAAAGATCGGAGGAAGATCAAATGTTTAAATATTTCACCTTCAAGGGTATACTTTGCTCGCTTAAAAAGCTCATCATACCCGCCATCGTGTGCGTTCTCGCGTTTGCGATACTCGGCGCGGGCTTTGCGTTTTCAAAGGCGGAGTCCGATGAAAGCGGCGAGATAACCTTCTCGGTTGAATATACCGCAAGCCGCGCGTTTCTCATCTCGCTTCCCGACGGCGAGTCGCAGGCTGATTCGATAGAGGCGGAGCTTGCCACGGTCGCGACTGTCGGCGCACTTCTTGGCAACGCATCCTGCCGCGCCGAGGTGCTTGACGCGCTTATCGCGCTTTACTCCGCCGAAGCGCCCGCCGCGTCCGAGCCTGCGGACACGGAAAGCGCCGAAACTACCGCAGATGCGAAGGTGGAGCTGACGCTGGAGGAGCTTTTCGGCAAGAAAAAGGGAGATGAGCTTGACCACGGCGACCTCGGCGGATATCTTGCGACCTCCGTTGCAAGCGGAACGCCTATGATAACCCTCAGCGTTACCGCAAAGGACGAGGCGTTTGCCCAGAACATACTTGCGTGCTACGGAGAATATCTCTGCGGCACGGCAATGACGTATATCGGCTCGGGTGCCGCTTGCACTCCGCTTGGCGATGCCATCGTTGACTCGCACGTGTCGGGCGGTATGCAGTCCATCACGCCCGAGGGCTCGGTCTACGAGGCTATGATGAAATACGCGATAATCTTCGCCTTCGTGGGCGCGGTCATAGCGGCTCTCGGAATAGTAATTATTGAATTTTTCAAGCCCACTATGGTGGATGCCGACGATTTTGCCGAATACGGCGTTAAGCTCTACGGCGAGAGCTGTACTGCGAAAAAGCAGAAGATGAGCTTTGCCGAGGACGCCGTCCTTCGCGATATTGAGGAATGCGGATATAAGAGCATAGCCGTCGTCGGAAGCATCAGGGGTGCGCGTGCCGAGGCGACGCGTGCCGAGCTTGCAAGGCGCATCTCGGAGCTTTCGGGGGCTGAGGTCACGCCCGTTGGTGACGCGCTTGCGGATTTTTCGCAGTTCGAGCTTGCAAAGAATGCCGACGCGGTCATTCTCGTTGAGCGCAAGGGCAAGACGGACAGGGTAAGGTTTGAAAAGCTCGTCAGTCTGCTTGACGATTACGCCGTTACCGTTGTTGGCGGAGTTTCGCTTTAAGAGATGGCAAAGATAGAATGGAAGGGCGGCGCGATGCTTTCGCCGCTGCCCGCGGTGCTCGTTACCTCGTGCGCCGAGGGCGAGCGTCCGAACGTGGCGACGGTGGCTTGGTGCGGCATCACCTGCACGCACCCGCCGAGGGTGTATATTTCGCTTCGCCCGTCGAGATATTCGCACGAGATAATCAGCAAAACGGGGGAATTCGTAATAAACCTCGTTCCCTCGTCGATGGTGCGCGCGGCGGACAGCTGTGGCGTGTACACGGGGCGTAAGGTGGATAAATTTAAGAGATTTTCGCTTACCGCCGAGCCGTCGTACAAGGTCGGCGCGCCGTCGATCGCGCAGTCACCGATGTCGCTTGAGTGCAAGGTGTACAGCGTTTTGCCGCAGGGAACGCACGATATGTTCCTTGCCGACGTGGTGGCGGTGGGTGTTGAGGAGTCGCTTCTTGACGAGAAGGGCGGACTTCACCTTGACCGCGCGCGCCTTGCCGCGTACTCGCACGGCGAGTATTTCGAGCTTGGCAAAAAGCTCGGCTCGTTCGGATTTTCGGTTAAGAAGAAAAAGAGGTGAAAACGCGAAGCGTTTTCAAATGATGCATTTGCCTTGCGGCAAATATGAAGGAAAAAAGGTGGTTGAAGCCGCAAGGCTTCAACCACCTTCTGTTTTATAAATTGCTTTTTGCAAGGCCAAAAGCTACCTATTAAGAAAAAGCGAGCTTAGGGTATATTGATATGCATTAAGATAGCGGGAACAGCGCACTCTCTCGCGTCATCCCGAAGGCGAAGCACGCTGTTCCGTGCTGAGCCGAGCGGATCTCGCAAAAATTTCGCAGAATTTTTGCGCTTGATGTTTGCACCAGACTTTCCCTTTTCGGACTTTTGCTGTGTGCTTTGGCTATGCGAAAAAGCGGCGGTTAGCGTTAGGCTCCCTCCGAGAGGGAGCTGTCGAGCGGACGCGAGACTGAAGGAGCCTGCGCCTTGATATAGCAAGCACTTGTTCCATTATGCACGCGCTCTCCTTCCGTCACGCCAAGCCGTGCCACCTCCCTCCCGGAGGGAGGCAAAGTTGCTCCATCGCTTTTTAATAGTTCGTAGCCGATTTTTTAGTGCTAATCCCTAATAAATCAGTCAGTGCAAACATAGGGCGCCGTTTTTCTGCGGAAAAACGGCGAGATTCGCTCGTCGCGGCGCGGAACAACGCGCCACGACTTCGGAATGACGCAGTGAAAACGCGAAGCGTTTTCAGTGAAATCCGTTCCTTGCGGAACGGGTGAAATACGCCTACGGCGTGTGAAATATTTCGCTACGCGAAATGTGAAATATTTTGCTTGCGCAAAATATTAAGGTAGCTTTTTGCCGAGGGCAAAAAGCATTTATAAAAACAAAAGTGGTTGAAGCGCGGCTTCAACCACTTTTTTCCTTCATATTTGCCCGAAGGGCAAATACATCATTCATCATACGCGAAGCGTGCATCATATTTGCCGATAGGCAAATACATCATTCAAAAAAACGGCGTAAAACGCCGTTTTTTTGCTCTCTCGGTCGAACGATTTTTCCGTGTGCGTGACTTATATCGCACTTTTTCGTCGCGCGGGCTGTGTTATCATCTAAAAAAACACTTGCCGCGCTTCGCGGTGGAAAGGAAGTATAAAATGAACAAGGAAAATTCGGGCGGCGAGGAACGCACGCCCTCGCGCGGCGGCGTAAGGGGCGCGGCGGCACGGGCGCTTGAGGCGCTGAAGGGCGGCGCGGCGTTTTTGGGCGGCGCGTGGCGCGATATTGCAAGCAGGCTTGCACTTGCGGGGAGCGAGGCTCCCCTCGGTATGCTGCGCGGGCTCGGCTTTTGCGCGCTTGCGTTCCTTTTTGGCAGGGCGGTGACGCTTTTCGGCGCGATGCCGCTCGGTATCGCGCTTTTATCGGCGGCAAGCTCGTACATACCCTTTATTTTGCTCGGTCTTATCGGCGGTGCGCTGACGCTTGAGGGCGGCGGTATCTTGATTGCGGTCTATATCGCGGCGGTGGGGCTTCGCCTTATCGCGCGTGCCGTAATCGACCCGCCGAGCGAGGACGCTCGCTCCTCGCGCCTCTTTAGCGAAGGACTGTATCTGCGTATGGCTACGGCGGCGGTGTCGGCGTTTGCCGTGGGGCTTTACCGCATAATCGCGGGGGGATTTTATTTTTACGACCTCTGGGGCGCGATATTTGCAATGAGCGTAGCTCCCGTGGCGGTCATTATCTATTCCTCGCTTTTTGGGGACGTCGAGATAGCGCCCGAGCGCGAGAGCCGCCGCGGAGTGCGCTTTTACGCGCTTTGCTATTACGCGGTGCTGTTTTCCATTACGCTTTCGCTTCGCTCCGTCAGCTTTTTTGGCTTTAGCGCCGTCCACGCCGCCGCCTGCGGCTGTACGCTTTTTGCCCTTCGGCAAAGAGGGCGACTCGGCGCGCTCACGGCGGGGGCGCTCTGCGGTCTTGCGGCTGGGCTTGCCTACGCGCCGCTTTACGCCGTCGCGGGACTTGCCGCGTCCGCGCTTATCGCGGTGTCGCCCTTGGCGGCGGCGACTGCGGTGCTTGTGTGCGGCACGGTGTTTTCGCTCTTTTTCGGCACGGCGCAGGACTTCGTTTCCATTTTCCCCGCCCAGCTCGTCGGTCTTTGCGCGTTTTGCGCGTGGGGAATGATAAGCCAGCGCCTTTCGGTCTGTACCGAGGCGCAAGCCGTCCCCGCGGGTGAGGACGAGCTTCGCGCAAGGCTAAAGGCGCTTTCCGTCGGCTACGGCGAGCTTGCGCGGGACTTTTCGCGCCTTGCCGAGTACGGCAGATATCCGAGCTTTGGCGAGCTTCGCGCCGCCTGCGACCGCGCGTGCGACGCGTGCTGTACGGACTGCGAAAATCGCAATCTCTGCTGGGAGCTTGAATATTCCTCGACCATAAGGCTTATAAATTCGATATGCCGCGGCGGCGTCGGAGGTGATGAGCCGAGCGTGGATATGCTCCCCGAATATATGCGCCGCCGCTGTGCGCGTCTGCCGCAGATGATGGGCTTTATTGCGGACGAGTACCGCGCTATGCTTTCGCGCGGCAGGGGCGGTGAGCTGTCCGCCTTCGCCTCGGAATACAAGGTGATTTCGGGCGTGCTTGAGGCGGCGCTTGCGGAAAGTGCCGCCGAAAACGCCTACTGCGAGGAGGAAAGCGAGGCTGTGCGGCGCGTTATGCGCGGCTTCGGCGTAGGCTTTAGTACGCTTGCGGTGCGCGGCACGCGCCGCAAGCGCATAAGCGCCGAGGGCGTAGACCTCTCGCGTGCAAGCTGTAGAATGGGCGAGCTTCGCGCCTCTCTTGAGGAGGCGGTGGGCTGCGCCCTCGCGCCCGCGACGCTCGTGCCGCGCTCGCCGCACGGCGCGGCTATCGAGTTTACTGCGCGGCGGCGATTTTCGGTCGGCTACGGGGCGGCACGCGCCGCCGCCGACGGCGACGGCGCGTGCGGCGACAGAGTTTGCCGTGCCGAGCGCGAGGACGGAACGTTTTACGCGCTCCTTTGCGACGGTATGGGTACGGGCTTTGACGCGTCGATGGCGTCGGGCAAGTGCGGACTGTTCCTTAGGCGAATGCTTGCGGCGGGAATGAGCGCCACCGCGGCGCTTGAGGCGGTAAATACAGTGCTTCGCACGGGCGAGGGCGAATGCTCCGTCAGCCTTGACCTTCTTTGCATCGACACCGTTTCGGGCGAGGCGTCGCTATACAAAAGCGGCGCGGCACCCACCTACCTTCGCCGCGACGGCAAGGTGTTCCCCATCGACGCGCCGGGCGTACCGATAGGCATTCTTGCCGAGCCCGAAATAACGCGCAGTGATTTTACGCTCCGCGCGGGCGACCTTATCGTGCTTTCGTCCGACGGCGTTGACGCGGACGGCAGCGTAGCGGGCGGCAGGAGCGTGTGGCTGTTTGACCTTATCGAGTCGGAGCTTTCCGAGGGCGAGCTGGCAACGCGCGCCGTACGCGCCGCGCGTCAGGCGGGAAGCAGGGACGATATTTCGGTGATAGTCTTAAAAATCAACGAAGAAGCAGAATAAAGCAAAATTTGTCGTAAAAAAATCTCAGTTTGACTTGAAAGAGGGTGTAGAATGTAGTATTATAATAATGAAGTAAAAATTAAAGAGGATTTTTTCGTGAGCTACAAGACCGAGTTGCATTGTCATTGCAACACCGTATCCGCCTGTGCGCAGGAAGAGCCCGAGGCTCTTGCCGAGCAGTATATCGCGGCGGGATACTCCACCATAGTGCTGACCGACCACCTTTCGCGCTTCACCTACCTGCAAAGCACGCGGGGCGATATTTCGGGCGCGGATTGGCAAGAAAAGATAGATTATTTCCTTAGCGGCTACGAGCGCGTTTGCCGCGCCGCAAAGGGCAGAATGAACGTTATCCTCGGCGTTGAGCTGAGGCTTAATGAAACCAAGAGCGATTATCTCATCTACGGCGTTGACGAGGCGTTTTTGCGTGCGAACCCCGATATGATGGATATGCGCCTTCGTGATATATCACCGCTCGTGCGCGAGGCGGGCGGACTTTTCGTGCAGGCGCACCCGTTCCGCAACTTTATTGCCGTGTCCCCGCCCGAGCTGCTCGACGGAGTTGAGGTGTGCAATCTCAACGCGCGCCACGACAGCCGAAACGACGTTGCGGCGCTGTGGGCAGAAAGGTTTTCGCTGATACCGACCTCGGGCGGCGATTACCACAGACGGGGTGATATTGAAAACTGCGGCGGCATAATTACCGACGTTGAGATAAAAAGCGGCGAGCAGCTTGTGAGCGTGCTTCGCTCGGGAAGCTATAAAATAATTTGTCCTGCGGGAGAAAGGTAAAATAAAATGGAAAAAAAGATTCGCGTAACAGTATGGAACGAAAACGTTCACGAAAAGACCGACCCCAAGGTGCTTGAGGTATACCCCAAGGGTCTGCACGGCACTATCGCCGAATTTCTCGGCAAGGATGCGGCTTTTGAAGTCCGCACCGCAACGCTTGATATGGACGCACAGGGACTTCCCGACGAGGTGCTTGAGGCGACCGACGTTCTCGTTTGGTGGGGACACGCCGCACACGATAAGGTAGACGACGCGCTTGTTGAGAAGATAAGAAGCCGCGTATACCTTGGCAAGATGGGATTTGTTGCGCTCCACTCCGCGCACCACTCCAAGCCCTTCAAGGCTATCCTCGGAACTAAGGGAAATCTTACCTGGGGACGCGAGCAGAAGGAAATTATGTGGACTCTTATGCCCAACCACCCCATCGCCGCAGGCGTGCCGACGAGCTTCCCCATCGCAGAGGAGGAGCTTTACGCCGAGCCGTTTACGGTAAGCCAGCCCCACGAGATAGTTTTCGGAAGCTGGTATGAGGACGGATACATCTTCCGCGCGGGAATGACCTTCCTTCGTGACGCGGGCAAGATATTCTACTTCCAGCCCGGACACGAGACCTGCCCCTCGTTCCACAACGAGCACGTGCAGAGAGTTATCCGCAACGCGGTCCATTGGGTTGCGCCCACGCTGACTACGGACGTTTACGATTTCAGCCCCTGCTCCTCTCGCTCCTACGACGAGAGAAAGGCACGCGGCGAGGACGTAAGCCGCAACGCACGCTGCCCGCTGGCGGACTTTAATTAAGTGCAAAGTGCTAAGTGCAAAGTGCAAAGTGCAAAGTTAAGGAGAAAACGGCAAAGCCGTTTTCAATGATGCATTTGCCTATCGGCAAATATGATGCACGCTTCGCGTATGATGAATGATGTATTTGCCTATCGGCAAATATGAAGGAAAAAAGTGGTTGAAGCCGCGGCTTCAACCACTTTTGTTTTATAAAACGCTTTTTGCTACGCAAAAAGCTTCCTTAACATTTTGCGCAAGCAAAATATTTCACATTTGCCCTTCGGGCAAATATTTCACACGCCCGAAGGGCGTATTTCACCCGTTCCTGCGGAACGGATTTCACTGAAAACGCTCCGCGTTTTCAAATGATGCATTTGCCTATCGGCAAATATGATGCACGCTTCGCGTATGATGAATGATGTATTTGCCTTACGGCAAATATGAAGGAAAAAAGGTGGTTGAAGCCGCGCTTCAACCACTTTTGTTTTATATTGCTTTTTGCGTAGCAAAAAGCTTCCTTCACATTTTGCGCAAGCAAAATATTTCACACGCCGCAGGCGTATTTCACCCGACGAAGTCGGATTTCACCCGTTCCTGCGGAACGGATTTCACTGAAAACGGCAAAGCCGTTTTCAATATCCTCCTTTCTTCCCTCTCAGCCGCCACAATATCTTGCGCAAAAGCTCAAACGGGAAAACGAGCAAGGGAAGCGCCATCGAAAACGCAAGCTCGGCGGCACTCAGCGGCGCTGTGCGCAGTATCGCGCCGCCGAGGTAGACGAAGGCTATCTGCACCGCCGCCACTGCAAGCATTACCGCCACGAAGGTCGGATTTCGCCCTATCCCCGAAAACAGCCGCACTCTGTCCGTCCGCGCGTTAAAGCAATTATACACCGAGGCAAAGATAAAAAACGCGAAAAATCCCGTCAGGTGATATATGCCCGCGCCGTCGGGGCGGAAGCGGCTGACGCAAGCGCCTCCCTTCAAAAACGCGATGCTTATCCCCACCGTGAAAAGCCCCAGCATCACTATCTGCTCTATCATATAGCCGTTGAGTATCGGCTCGTTCATTCCCTTCGGCTTCTCGCGCATATAGTCCGCAAGCGCGGGCTCGCCCGCAAACGCAAGTCCGCCGAGAGTGTCCATTATTATATTCAGCCAAAGCATCTGCACGACCGTAACGGGCTCGTCAATGCCGATAAAGGGCGCAATCATCGACACGCCGACGGCGCAGAAATTCATCATAAGCTGGAGCGTGATGAACTTGCGTATGCTCTTGAACACCGTCCTGCCGTAGAGCGCGGCGCTTGCGATGCTTTCGGCATCGTCGCGCAGAAGCACCACGTCGGCGGCTTCCTTCGCCACACTGCTTCCGCTTCCCATCGCAAAGCCGACGTCGGCGGCGCGGAGCGCGGGCGCGTCGTTGATGCCGTCACCCGTCATTCCGACCACCAGCCCCGCCTCTTGCGCCACGCGCACAAGGCGGCTCTTATCCGACGGGAGCGCACGCGCAACCACGCCGATGCGCGGGAGCTTTTCGGCAAGCTCGGCGTCACTCATCGCGCCAAGCTGTGCCGAGGTGAGCGCAATATCCACGCCGCCGCCGAGAATGCCACACTCGCGCGCTATCGCCGCCGCCGTGTCTATTCCGTCGCCCGTGACCATCACCGTATGTACGCCCGCGCCGCGAAGCTTGCCTATCGCCGCCGCCGCGCCGCGCCGCACGCCGTCCGAGAGCAAGACCACGAAGGCAAGCGTCAGGGAGTCGGGCAGAGCCGCGCCGCAATCCGCGCCGAGCGCGACCGCCACGGCACGCTCGCCGTGCGAGCAACGCTCCGAAATAAGCGCACTAAGGCGGCGCTTGTCAAGCGGCACCTCCTTGCCCTCTGCGTCAAGCCGCCGCTTGACGCGCGAAAGCAATAGCTCGGGCGCGCCCTTGTAAATGCAGACGCGCCTGCCGCCCACCTCAAGGCTTACCGCCGAGAACTTTCGCGCGCTGTCAAACGGCAAGCGCGAGCGCACGAGTGCCGCGGGCGGCTTTTCACCAAGCACGGACGCGAGTATCGCGCGGTCGGTGGTGTTACCGCCTACCGCCGTCGGCTTGCCGTCAGCGCCCCTTCCCGCCGCCGAGGACGAGTTGAAAAACGCGTTCAGAAGATATATCTCCTCGCCGCAGTGCGCAAAATACCGCCCAAGCGTCACAAAATGCTCGCCGTCGCCCGAAAGCACGCCCGCGACCTTCATTTTCCCCTCGGTCAGCGTTCCCGTTTTATCGGTGAAAAGCACGTTCATACAGCCCGCCGCCTCGATGCCGACGGGCTTTTTCACAAGCACGCCCGCGCGCGCCATTCGGCGCACGTTGCGCGACAGCACCACCGCTATCATCATCGGAAGCCCCTCGGGAACTGCCACCACGATGACGGTCAGCGCAAGAGTCAGCGCGTCAAAGAGCTTGGAGAACAGGAAAACGGGGCTTGACAGCTTGAATAATATCACCTCGCGGCGAAATCCGCTGTCGATTATAAAAACGTTGAAAAGGAACGCCGCCGCAACGAGTATCGCCGCGACGTAGCCGAGGCGGCTTATCTGCCGCGCAAGCGTCGTAAGGCGCACGCGCAAGGGGCTTTCTCTGACCTCGCCCTGCACCTCGTTGCAGATGCCGCCGAGATAAGTTTCCGCGCCCACCGCGCTGACGCGCATGACGCCCTCGCCCGAGGTCACAAGACAGCCGCGAAGCACCGACGAGGGCGCGTCGGGGAGCATTGCGCCGTCGCGCGAGGGGCGCTTTTCGACCTCGCGGCTCTCGCCCGTCATTGCCGACATATCGAGCGCGAGCGCGCCCGAAAGCAAAAGTCCGTCCGCCGCTACCGCCTCGCCCGCCGAAAGCAAAAGCACGTCGCCCACCACCACCTCGTCGATGGGCAAGGCACGCACCGCGCCGTCGCGCACCACTCGGCAAAGCTCGCCCTCGCCGCTTTTTTCAAGCGAGAGGAACGCCGACTCGCTCCCATGCTCCGAGAGCGTGGAGATGAGCGTCGCAATAAGGACGGACAGCGCAATCCCCACCGTTTCTGCAACGTCGCCGCCGTGAAAGAGAAAAACGATATTCACCCCAAGCGCAAAAAGAAGTATTTTAATTACGGGGTCGGAAAGATTCGATATGAATTTTGCCAGAAACGAGCGCCGCCGTCGCCGCGGCAAAACGTTTGCGCCGTGCTCGCGCCGCGCTCTCTCCGCCTCGCCCTCACTCAGTCCGCGCGGCATAGCCGCGCCGTTTACTTTGTCCATTTCCACCTGCCACAGAAAGTTTTATATATAAGCATATTCCGCCAAAACCGCAAAAATGCCCCCCGAAAAGCAAAATAAAACGGAAAAAATACGAAAAATGTGCAGTTTCTAAAAAAAGAATTGGTTTTTTCTCGCTTTTCTCTTGACAAGCCCCCCCTTTTTAGATTATAATATGGGGTGTCATTGTGTATGGGCGTATTGTCGCTCAAAGCGCAACGCTTCCGAAACCACATCAAGGGAGGTGCCAGATAATGCTCAGAACCTATCAGCCCAAAAAGCGTCAGCGTCAGAAGGAGCATGGCTTCAGAAAGAGAATGAAGACTCGCGACGGCAGAAATGTCCTCAAAAGAAGACGTGCTAAAGGCAGAAAAAGACTGTCTTATTAAGTTTTATAACTTAAAAGAAATTCCGGCGACACTCTAAGGCAAGTCGCCGGATTTTTCCCGCTATACCGAAAAACTAAAATCAAAATTCACGGAAGCAGAGCTTTGATATTATGAAAAACACACCTATTACCGAAAATCATCTGTTCAGGAAGGCTTACGCAAACGGAAAAAGCGCCGCGGGGAAATATATCGCCGTGTATGCGCTTAAGGACCGCGCCGCAACGAGGTTTATGCGCGCCGACCCACTTCACCGAACCCGAAACCGCCTTGGTCTTACCGTAGGCAAAAAGATCGGCTCGGCTGTGGAGCGCAACCGCGCAAAAAGACTGATGCGCGAGGCTTACCGTCTGCTTGACGGCGAGGGAGCTGTTTCCCACGGCTATCTTCTCGTGATCGCCGCACGCACCGCCGCAACGAAAGCCAAAATGCCCGATATCTACGAGGAGCTTTCGCGACTTCTTGCAAAGCTCGGACTTATCAGGCAATCTGCTCCTATTCAAACAGAATGAAGCACGTCTTCATAGCACTCATACGCTTCTACCAAAAATACCTTTCCCCTCTCAAACGCAACCCAAGCTGTAGGTTTACACCTACGTGCTCAGCCTACGCCATTGAGGCGTTTACCAAACGTGGCTTTTTCGTGGGATTCGCCCTGACGGTATGGAGAATTCTCCGTTGCAACCCATGGAGCATCGGCGGATACGACCCCGTGCCCGAAAAGGGATTCCGACGTAGGGAAATAAGGGAAAGCAAATCTTTGGCTCACAGTGATGAAAGCGAGGATAGCTCCGACGCGGAGTGACCTCTAATACAACGAGAGGAATTTTTCGCCGCACGGCGAGAAAAACACAAAAATGGATACTATTTTAGGTTGGATAGGCACCCTTCTCGGCATTCTCGACCTCGGAACGGGCAATTACCTCGTTTCGCTGCTCATGTTTGCCCTGATACTTGAAATATGCCTTCTCCCTATCAGCATCAAGCAGCACAAAAACACCATTAAGCAGGCAAATCTCCGCCCCAAGGAAATGGCGATCCGCAAAAAGTACGCGGGCCGCAACGATCAGGCTACTCAGCAGAAGGTCACCATGGAGATACAGGAGATGTACCAGAAGGAGCATTACAGTCCCTTTGGCGGCTGCTTGCCCCTCCTTTTACAGATGCCTGTGCTTATCGCACTTTATCAGATCGTTATCAATCCCCTCAGATACGTTATGCACCTGAGTGCCGACTTTATCGCCGCAGTTGACTCCTTCTCGAAATGGGCAGGTCTTTCCGACCTTCACGGCACTATCGACCTTGTCAACTACGTTTCGGGCGGTCAGATCACCGCTGAGGGCTTCAAAAGCTATATTACCAACCCCGAGATCTTTTCTCAGGTCAAAAATTACTTCGTTGAGGGAAGCACCGCCACCGCCGAGTCGCTCGTTTCCGAATTTGAAACGGCGTTCTCGAACCTTGACGCGCTTTCCACCTTCAACATCGGTCCTATCAACCTTGCCCTATCGCCCTCGAGCGAGGGCTTCGGCTGGCTTCTGCTCATTCCCGTGCTGACCTTCATCGTTTACTTTGCAAGCATGAAGATCAACCGCAAGCTCACCTATCAGCCCACTCAGGCAGAGGGCGGTCAGGTCGGCTGCTCCAACAACGTAATGGATATCACCATGCCCCTGATGAGCGTTTTCATCTCGTTCAGCATGCCCGGCGTAGTCGGCGTTTACTGGATATTCAAGAGCATTCTCGGCAGCATCAAGCAGTTCGTGCTTGTCAAGGCTATGCCCTACCCCACCTTTACCGAGGAGGATTACAAGGCGGCTGAGAAGGAATACGCAGGCAAGCCGTCAAAGAAGGTCAATACGAAGAACACCATCGAGGCAACGCGCCATAATCCCAAGTCGCTCTTCCATATGGACGACGAGGACTATGACCCCGCCGCAAGCGTACCCACCCCCGAGGAAAAGAATCTCACCGAAAAGAGTCCCGCCTACGCAGAGCCTATGAAGGACGAGAGCGACAAGCCCGCGCCCAAGAAGGCAAAGAAGGGCAAGGCGGACGAAAACGCCGACGACGGCGACAGCGCAGACCAATAATTTTGTCAATATTTAAGAGGTTTTTACCGTGAAAAAAGAAATCACAATTAAAGCAAAAACGGTCGAGGAAGCTCTTGCCGAGGCTGCAAGCCAGCTTGGCGTTCCCGCCGAACAGCTTGATTATACCGTAGTTTCCGAGGCACGCCGCGGCTTTCTCGGCATCGGCGCAGCCGACGCTGAAATTACCGCAAGCTACACCCCCAAGGGCGAGAAGAACGCCATCGGATTTATCAAGACCATCGTTGAGGATATGCAGCTTGACGCTACCGTTACCACGCGCGAGGGCTGCAACGACGACCTTCTTATCGAGGTGAACGGCGAGAGCGCAGGCATTCTTATCGGTCACCACGGTGACACGCTCGACGCTCTGCAATACCTTGCAAACCTCGCCGCTAACCGCCGCGAGGAGGGCGAGAAGCGCGAGTACACGAGAGTTACCCTTGACGTTGAGGGCTACCGCGCGCGCCGCGAGGAAACGCTTCGCGAGCTTGCACGCAAGAACTCCGCACGCGTTCTCAAGTATAAGAGAAGCATTATGCTTGAGCCGATGAACCCCTACGAGCGCCGTATCATTCACTCCGAGGTACAGCACATCGAGGGCGTTTCCACAAACTCCATCGGCAGCGAAAACAACCGCAGAATCGTTATTTATATAGATAACGAAAAGAAAAACTAAAAAAACAGGCTGACACCTTTGGTTTCAGCCTGTTTTTTATCAAATGCTTTTTGCCCTCGGCAAAAAGCTACCTTAACATTTTGCGCAAGCAAAATATTTCACATTTCGCGAAGCGAAATATTTCACATTTGCCCAAAGGGCAAATATTTCACCCGTTCCGCAAGGAACGGATTTCACTGAAAACGCTCAGCGTTTTCTCCTTCCCAGCGCCTGTCCCATAACGACGGGAGTTTCCTCGCCGCGCTCGGTTGCCGCAAAGAACTCCTTATCAATATCGAGCTTGTCCCTCTCAAGCAAAAGCACGACGGTGCTTCCGCCGTAAAGGAACATTCCCTTTTCCTCGCCGCGCTCGACGCGACGCGCGCCGTGGAGATTTGCTATCTTGCCGACGAGCAGAGCGCCGACCTCTATCTGCGTGATAAGCCCGAAGTCGTCGGTATCTATCACCGTGTACTCACGGCAATTCTCGCAAAACACGGGGCTTGCCTCAAGAGCTATCGGGCGCACCGTGTGCAGCTTGCCGCGAATGAAGATATTCTCGCCCTTTTCACCGTCCGCGGGGTAGCAATAGCGGTGATAGTGGTTGACGCAAAGCCTGAAAACGAGGCACACGCCGTCGCGGTAGCGCGCGGCAAGCGCATCGTCGCAAAGCAGAGAGCCAAGCGTATAGCGGCTCTGCTTTATCGCAAGCACGGTGTCGCCGCTTATGCGGTACGCGCTGAGCAAGCCGTCGCAGGGGGAGATAAGCACGCCCGCGTCCTCGTTTATCGGGCGGCGGCCGTCCTTTATCTTGCGGCAAAAGCAATCGTTGAAGCAGCGGAAATTATCAGACTCAAAATCCGCAAGGTCAATGTCATTTTTTCTTACAAATCTCTTTATCATCGGCTTCGAGAGGCGCGTGTCCAAAAACCAGCCCGCCGCGCGCGAAACGCCGCGCGAGGTAAGCGGCCTCAGCACCAGCCTGCCCGCCCTCGTGTGATAAAGAAACCTGAGTGAACGGGATTCTGCCATAGCTTATCTCGTGCGGAAATACCAGATGAGCAGGAGCGCAACGGCCTCGGCAAGACCTATTCCTACCATAATGAGTATTCCGCGAAGCTTCGGCTTCGGAATGCTGAATTTTCCAAGGAACGCAAAGCCCGTAAGGATAGTAACGGGAATGTAGACCACGGAAATATCAAAGGGGAGAATATATCTGAAAAGCATGACCGTGGGGAAGATGAGCGCGGCAGAGGTAACGGGAAGTCCCGTGTAGGCGCGGCGCGTGCCGCCCTCGGTGCGCTGACGCTCCTCCTCGGTAACGTTGAAGTATGCAAGTCTTATCAGCGCGGCAAGAATGTAAAGCACGAGAACTGCAAAAAGCGCGTACTTTATGAAAATAACGAGCCTTGGACTGCCACTGCCAAAGAATCTCTCAAAAAACTCCGAGGTGTTGATGAGCGCAACGCCGATGCAGGCGGGAAGCACGCCGAAGGCAACGAGGTCGGAAAGCGAATCTATCTGTATGCCGTAATTCATCTCCATATCGGAGCGGTCGGACTTCGTGCGAGCCACCTTGCCGTCAAATGCGTCGAAAAGTCCGCAAAGAAGCAGGAAGAACACGCCCCAATAGGGGTGTCCGTCGCCCGCAAGCGAAACTATGATGCCCGTACCAGCCGACAAGAGAGAAAGGTAGGTTAAAACGACGGTGTAGTTATAAAATCCTATCATAATTTTTTACCTCTTTTTTTGATTGTGAAATATCTGATAAGAACGGATATTCCGCAGATGAAAACGCAAAGATAGAACGAAAGAGAACGGGAAAGAAGCTCAAGATTTACCGCCTGCGCCTCGCTCATAATAGTCGAAAAGCCGTTAAGCATAAGGTAGTCGCTGACGCCGATAGCTCCCGGAACGGGAATACAGCTTGAGCCGAGCACCGTGTAGCCCTGAATGAAGAAAACGTCCGTCGCCTGCCAAAACGAGCAGCCCGTGGTCGCAATATAAACGAACACGCTGACCGCAAGCTGGGCGAGCCTTTGCAGGAAATTAAATAAAAACGTCATCCACAAGCCCTTTTTGTGGTTCCCTATCATAACCGTGCTTTCGCGGTAGCTCTCGATGCTCGTGTCAAGCCTTGCAAGGCGCTTTTCCTTATTGCGCAGTATGCGCAGCTTGCAAAGCAGGCTTATTCCGCCGCGACAAATGCGGTGAAGTATCTTTACGTTGACCAAGAGCAGCACGTTGAACGACGCAAGCGCGGTAAGCACGATACCGCCGCAGACGATTATTATCTTTGACGCGGTGCTGTACGCAAGGAAAATATCAGGTCTTACCGTGAAGCAAAGAATGCTTACGACGATAAGGGAAACAAGGTACATACAAAGGTTGGATAGCAGGGCGGCGGTGGCGGTCATTCCCGACATTCCGTCCTTTATCATAAAATACGCGCTTGCAGGCTGTCCGCCCGTGGCGGAGGGCGTTATCGACGAAAAATATATGTCGGACGCCGAGTAGATATAGCCGTGGCGGAAGCGTATTTTGTGTCCGAGGATACGGCAGGTCACCATAAGCGCCATTCCCTCAAACAGAATAAACATCACCGTCGAGGCAACGGCACAGAGCAGCCAAACGGGCGACGCCGTGGATATATACGAGAAAAATTCAGCCGCGGAAAAGCTCCTGCTTTGCGCCGCGACAGCCCAAATGCTGATTGCGGCAATGAGAATAAAAACGATGAGCCAAAGACCGTTTTTACTCTTTTTGGGCGCTCCTTCCCCGTGCTTATTCTGTTGTTCTTTGTTCATAAGATCTCCTAATTACTTTTGTTTCTTCATAAATACCGCCTCAAGCCTTGAGAACGCGGCGTCCGCAGGTACGCACGGCGAGATGAGCCACGCAAGCTCCGCAAGAGCTACTCCACCTACGATATCGATAAAGACGTGCTGCTTGATGAACACAGTGGACGCAAAAACGAGCAACGTGAACACAAGCTGTCCCCAAACGTAGGCGCGCGGCAGCTCGCGCCTTATCGAAAGCGCACTCCTGAAGCAAAGCCAGCTGACCGTGCAGTGAAGCGACGGAAAAAGATTTACGGGCTCGTCAAAAAAATATATTATGCTCACCAAAAAATCGAAAAATCCGCCATCGAGCGTCGGACGCACTATAGTGCTTGGCAAAAGCACGAAGAACGCCGCGGCGACCGCCTTCGTCATTATATCGGCGGCGGCAAGGCGCGTGCAAAGGCTACGGCTTTTTCCGAAATGGAAAACGTACGAAAGCCCCCACTGAAGATATGCGCCTATGTAAAAAATAATGAAAAAGGACAAAAACGGTATTTGCTCGTCTATGGGTAACGAAAAATCGTGTAGATAAGCTCCTCGCATAAGCAGGCTGGGTATCCAGTAAAATATGAAATGCAGCACCACCACCGCGGCAAGCGGAACTCGCGCGTGCATCGGAAAGACTCTTTCTATTTTCTCCTTCAGCTTCACTATCATTCTCCGACTGCAATGCAGATTTAATTATCACATAATAACACGAGTATATAATACCACATTTTAATAAAAAAAGCAACATATAATGAAAAATTGACAGAAATATAAATTATTTATGATTTTTTCCTGAAAAATTATTAAATTTTTGAAGATTTCACGCGCCGCGCTTGCCATTTGGGTGAAATTATGATATACTCATTTTGCAAATCACATCATAGGATTTTAATAATGAAAAGAATTTTAGTATTTATTTTGTCGCTCCTGCTCGCGCTCGGCGTGCTTTTGCCCGCCGCCGCGGCTGAAAACGGCGAGGTATTGCCGCCCGCGGTGCTTTTGGAGAACGAAAAAAAGGCGGTGCTTTCCGCGCTTTACGAGGCGGACATCGCAACCGTAAGGCGTGCCGTCGAGCTTCGTCTTATCTCCTGCGTCGAGCTGACGGCGTACTATCTTGAGCGCATCGAGGCGTACAATACGCCCTACAACTGCTTTATCACGATGTGCGATAACGCGCTTGCCGAGGCGCAAAAGCGCGACGAGCTTATCGCCGCAGGCACGGCACAGGGCGCTCTTTTCGGCGTTCCCGTCGTCGTTAAGGATAACATCGACTACGAGGGCTACCACACCACCAACGGCAACAAAAAAACAAGCGAGCAGATAGCAAAGTCCAACGCCGCCGTCGTGCAAAGGCTCATTGACGAGGGCGCGGTGATACTTGCAAAGACAAATATGAGCACGGAAGCGCAATCGGCGTACTACACCAAGAGCAAGGCGGCGGGCGAGACCTACAACGCCTACAACCGAGAGCTTGCCGCGGGCGGCTCGTCGGGCGGCTCGGCAGTGGCTACTACGCTGAATTTTGCTATGGCAGGTCTTGGCACCGATACGAATTCCTCGCTCCGCTATCCCGCATCTCTCGGCGGGCTTGTGTCCATGCGCCCCACCTCGGGGCTTATAGCTCGCGACGGGCTCGTTTTGCTCAACAAAACGCGCGACACGGCGGGCGCAATAACGAGAACGGTAAGGGATCAGGCAATAATGCTCGACGTGCTTGTCGGCGGCGGCAAATATGCCGAAAGCCTTGACTCGGGCGCACTTTCGGGTATGCGCATCGGCATACTCAAGGAGCTTTCGGGCGTTACAAAAAGCACCTCGGGACGCACGTCATCGACAGTCGACGCGGAGATACTTGCGGCGTTTTCCGCCGCAGCCGACGAGCTTCGCGCCCTCGGAGCAGAGGTCATAGAGGTATCTATGCCTAAAGTATTCAGTCTGTCAAGCGCGTGCAAGGAGTCGAAAAGCGGCTATGCGGCGGCAAAGGATAAATTCTACGCTGAATATGAAAAGCTGCTTTCCGACAACAATATTTCCGCCGTCATATATCCGACGTATCTTCACGCGCCGCAGTACACGGGCGTTGACGAGGACGGCGCGATCAAGGTTTACAAGCAGACCTACATAAATAATTGCTCGGTGATCTCCCCGCCGCTTGGGCTTCCCGAAATTTGCGTTCCCATAGGGAATCACTCGCGCGGCGCGTCCATCGGTATGCAGATATCGTCACTCAGAAACAGCGAGCAGCTCCTTTTGGATATCGCGTATTCGTATACCGAAAAATACGACCACCGCACCGTCCCCACGGGCGCACCCGACGCTTACGCGGAATATCACACGGGCTCGCTTGCCGAGATAATTGCGGCATACGAGGAGTCGCAAAAGCCCGACACCGCGCCCGAAACGACCATTCCCGAAACGACGAGGGGCGAGGTGACGATGCCCCCCGTTGACGAAACGCGCCCGCCCGAAACGACCGCGCCCACGACGACCGCCGCCGAGGGCGACTCGCTGACCGCCGAGGACGCGCTTCCTTGGGTAATAACAGTATTCACCACTCTCATCGCCGCAATGATATTTTATATCATTTTCCTGCGTGCGAGGAAAAACGCGGAGCGTTTTTAAGTGATGCATTTGCCCAAGGGCAAATATGATGCACGCTTCGCGTATGATGAATGATGTATTTGCCTTACGGCAAACATGAAGGAAAAAAGTGGTTGAAGCCGCGCTTCAACCACTTTTGTTTTTATAAACGCTTTTTGCGTAGCAAAAAGCTACCTTAACATTTTGCGCAAGCAAAATATTTCACATTTGCCCTTGGGCAAATATTTCACACGCCTCAGGCGTATTTCACCCGACGGAGTCGGATTTCACTGTAAAAAAGGCAAAGCCGTTTTTACTTGACACTCTTTTCCTTCCGTGTTATAATGTTGCTTGAAAAGATATTTTGAGGATATATATAATGAAGGATTTTTCTTTTGACACGATAGCCGCCGTGTCCACGCCGCGCGGCAAGGGCGGAGTTGCGCTCATTCGCATTTCGGGAAGTGCCGCCGCCGAGGTCGCGGATAGGATATTCGTCCCCGCGTCGGGCGGCACGCTATCGCAAAAACGCCCGAGAAGCGCGGTTTTCGGCAGGATATTCACCCCCGACGGCGGCCTTTGCATCGACGAGGGACTTGCCGTCCTTTTCCGCGCGCCCGCGTCCTTTACGGGCGAGGATACCGTGGAGATATGCTGTCACGGCGGCGCGCTCGTTACGCGCCGCGTGCTCGAAGCGTGTCTTGGCGCGGGCGCGCGCCACGCCGAGGCGGGCGAGTTTACCCGCCGCGCATTTGCGTCGGGCAAGATAGGTCTTGACGAGGCGGAGGCACTCGGGCTTTTGCTCGACGCGGGAACGGACGCACAGCTGCGGCTTTCGCGAAGCGGAATGGCGGGCACGCTCGGCAAACGCTGTGCGGAGCTTCGCGACGAGGCGACCGCACTCCTTACCGATATTTACGCGCGAGTTGATTTTCCCGAGGAGGACCTCGGCTCTATCTCCGCCGAGGAAACGCGCGCACGCATAGGCACTCTTGTGGATAAGACCGCCGCGCTTGCCGCGACCTACCGCACGGGACGCGCCGTGGCAGAGGGCATTCCCGCCGTTATCTGCGGCAGAACGAACGCGGGCAAGAGCAGCCTTTACAATCTCCTCGTCGGCGAGGACGAGGCTATAGTTACCGATATTGCGGGAACGACGCGCGACGTGCTGTCCACTACCGTTTCCTTTGGCGACGTAACGCTGCGCCTTTTCGACACGGCGGGCATACGCGAGGACTCGGCGGACGAGGTCGAGGCTATCGGAATCAGACGCGCCATCGAAAAAATTGACGGCGCGGAGCTTATTTTTTACGTCATCGACGCGACGCGTGCGCCCGACGGCGACGATATCGCGCTTGCCGAGCGCCTTCTTGCGCACGGCGGGCAGGTCGTCGCGGTGTTAAATAAGGTGGACTCCACCCCCTGCGCCGAGGCAGAAGAGCTGTTTTCGCGCTTCGGCTTGCGCGCGCGGCTGTCCGCGCTGACGGGCGAGGGCAAGGACGCGCTTGAGGCGCTCGTTTCATCGCTCTTTATCGACGGCGAGCTTGATTTTTCCGCCGACGCCATCGTTATGGGCGCGCGTCAGTACGACGCTATCGCGCGTGCCGCGGACGCGCTTGCCGCCGCCGCCGACACCATTGACAGCGGCTTTCCGCCCGACCTTGCGGGCGTGTGCCTTGAGGACGCCGCCGCGGCTCTCGGTGAACTTGACGGACGCGGCGACACCGTGCGCACCGACCTTATCGACGGGATATTCTCCAAATTCTGCGTCGGAAAATAAAAAGCAGAGCTTTTGTCAAAGGACAAAAGCTCCGTTTTCATTTTATAAAAGGATCTCACTCGCGACTATTGCGGTTATTATCACGCACGCTATTATAAACGATATCAGCGCGGTCAGCGCGAACACGCCCAAGCCTATCAGAATTTTGCTTTGCGCCTTGCTTGCCTTTTTCATAAAGAACAGCGACAGCACGGCACCAACGCCGTACAGTGCGCCGCCTATCATACCGCCGACGACGGGGAATATCGTGCACAGCGCCGGTACGTTGCCCCATATGAGCAAAATGAGAAACGGAACAACAGCAAGAAATATCTCGTATCCGTGCGGCTTTGGGCATACCTCAATGCTTTCGCCCTCCAGACACAGTGTAGCTCCAAAAAGGAAGCTTCCCTTCAGGGTGGCGTGCTTGCCGTCTATCATAAATTCCTTTTTCGAGATAGCCACAGCCTCTACGCCGTTTACGGTTATGCTCTTTTTTCCCAAAAAAGCGGTTTCGGTGTAGACGATCTCGCCGTGGATCGGGTGGTTTACGGTCGTTTTCATTGATATTCTCCTCTCACAGTAGATATTAAAATGCAACAAGCGGGCAGGCGCGGCAAGCGCAAGCACGCGCGCCGCCTCCCATTTTTTCCATTATATCACACAAAAATAAAAAACGCAAGCAACGAGTGGTTGATATGCGGTTTTTCCGCTTCGCGCGCTCGATCACGCCGAAGGCGTGTGAAATATTTCGCTTCGCGAAATGTGAAATATTTTGCTTGCGCAAAATGTTAAGGTAGCTTTTTGCTATGCAAAAAGCGTTTTATAAAACAAAAGTGGTTGAAGCGCGGCTTCAACCACTTTTTTCCTTCATGTTTGCCCGAAGGGCAAATACATCATTCATCATACGCGAAGCGTGCATCATATTTGCCGTAAGGCAAATGCATCATACGGCGAAGCCGTGTATGGCATCAAGCCAAGGCTTGCATAATAAAAAATCCCCCTCGGGGGACGGCGAGGGGGTGAGCGCGCCGCGCAAGCCGCGCTCGGGGGAGTGGGCGGGCGGCTGGGGTGGAAACATCAACCGCGAAGCCGCCCCATATCATCAATTCCGCGGGAATTGCATATCATCACGGCAGAGCCGTTGTGTTTTTAATGAAATCCTTGCTGCCGCAAGTGCTTAGTGCTTTTTTCTGTCTAAGATCGACCAAAAGGTGTGTAAAACGAGGTAAGAACAGCAAAAAGGTATTCATTACTCTAATCTGTTTTTCTTTCGTTCTCGTTTTTCTTGAATATGTGAAATCAAAAAACATCCAAGCGGTGTAAGCGGAATAAAAATCCAAAATAGAATTTCCCACACATAACTGACATGATAAATGATTTCAGAAACCTGCGTATATTCGCCGTGATTCCCGACATAGTATGCATTGGCGTCGCAATACCCCAACGAAGCAGACCCACCTATCATAAAACCGTAGAGAAAAAAACCTGCTATAATGATGATTCCTATTGCGTTCCAAATGGAGACGATCAAATTGTTTTTGCTTTTCTTCATAGATGCACCCCCGTTTATTAGTAGATTATACCACACATTAGCAAACAAATCAAGGCGTAGCCTTGTATAGACACTCGCAGGCTCGCTGTTTCGTCACTGCGTTTCTTACATCCGCAACTTGTTGCGGCAAGGTTTTAGTGAAATATTCGGCTTGTGCCGAATGTGAAATAATGTGCTGTCGCACATTGTGAAATATTGCTCCTTCGTCGCAATGTGAAATGAAATTTGCCCACATTCGCGTCAGCGAATATTTCACATTTGCGGAGCAAATATTTCACAGCGTAGCTATTTCACTTGCCCGCAAGGGCAAATTTCGTTGAA
>JAFXAC010000051.1 GCA_017522125.1 Clostridia bacterium
GAAACAATAGACGTTCGCGGACTTCACGATATAGTTTCTCCCCGACAGCTTGATACGCTTGGATTTATGCTACGGTATTTGGAAATAACAAATAATGACAGAAAAATCGATATTGAAAAGAAGATAAACGATATGTATGAACGGATTGGTAGGGAAGGAATAGATTTTCTTTACTCTCCATTTTTTACTACATGTGAGAGATTCCTTGACCTGCCTCGAAAGCAAGAGCTTATGGCGCTTATCAATCGTATGCGAAAAATCAATATGTTAAAGGAGAGTGATTCGATATAAGTATGCCGACTTATCATATAACGATTGCGGAAAAAATCAAGGCTTACCGCAACGAAAACAATCTCTCGCTAAAAGAATTCGGCGAGCTGATAGGCGTATCTCCGCAGGCGGTCTATAAGTGGGAGCAGAACACCTGCTATCCCGATATTATTTTCTTGCCACACCTTGCGAGAATATTGGGTTGCAAAACCGATGATTTCTTCGATATGCTTTGCCAAAATTTAACTAACAGTTGATAAAAAGCTTCTGATTGCTGATTGACATTTAATAGAAAAATGTGATATACTAATATCGTAGTTAATACAAATTCGTGCTAAAGGAGGCGACCATTATGAAAACTGCAATTGAATACATTGTCGGATGCCATGTGTCGCCGAGTGAAGCATGACGCTTTTGAGCGTGCATAAATACGATCGGCTAATATTTTACGGTATATCTGACGATATACCGTTTTTGTTTTTCCTTCGAAAATGGTTTGACAATGTGTTCTATATCTGCGCCCATAAGGGCAACACATCTCAAAATCATTTCTCGGAGGTATTTTTATGCAAAAATTAAACGAAATCATTAAATCACTTGACGGAAAAGCCGTATCCTCGTATACAAAGCTGTACGGAAGATACGAGCGAAACGGAATCGTCTATCATATTCGGAATATCTATGGCGGACAATTCAAATTTGCAACGGTGTCGATCGAGATACCTTGCGGGCGGATCTTTGATAATCACAGATTTGATCAAAACGATAAGACCGCATTAACGTCCTATATTATGCGTGAGTTTTCGCTTGCGGCGCACATGGCAAATGATACAATGCAACAATCGGAAAGTAACGTTCAAAAGGGGCTATTTCTTGTTTATAAGTTCGGAACCCGAGTGCTGTCAAATTCCATAGCGCAAATCAACGACGAAACGATAACTATTTCGTTAACAATAAAATTGCCGTTTAATAATACGGCTTATAACACGGGACGGCGTGCAGATCCCGCGCTTGGTATCAAAGCGCAAAGCGGAAGCGTTTTAGCTTTGTCGGCGCAAGCTCAAAAGGATTCCTTCAACAATCGCAATAAAGGAATCATATCCGAAAAGGCATTAAAGCTTCTTTTGACCAAGAATCTGCCCACGTTAGTTGAAGACTTTGTTTCAAGCTTTGATTCGAATGCCCTTCGGCAAGCTGTGGAATTATGGCGAAATCAAGAGTATATACGACGCTATTTGAAAAACAACGGGTATGTATCCTTTGTCGCCAACGGCTCTGTGCTTCCTCGAAAAGGCAAAACAGACTATAAGGATAGCAAGGGGGCGGTTCCGTTTATTTCTCCAAAATCAATGCAGATAAATATTGCGTTGCCGAGTGGGTACAACGTCAGCGGAATGGCTATCCCCGAGGGTATAACCTTGATCACTGGTGATGCTTATCACGGAAAAAGCACGATCTTGGAGGCTTTGAAGGAAGGCGTTTACAACCACGTCCTCGGTGACGGACGTGAGTATGTCATAACCAATGAAAGCGCTATGACCATTCAAGCTGAGGAGGGAAGAAGCATCAAAAACACCGATATATCCTTCTTTCTGCGAGCGTTGCCTGTTAAGTCGATCCGTCCTCAAAGCTTTTCTACCGATAACGCAAGCGGTTCAACGTCGCAAGCTGCGGCGGTTACCGAGGCGTTGGAGGCAGGATGTCGTTTGATGCTGTTCGATGAAGACCGAAGTGCAAATAACTTTATGTACAAGGACGAAAAAATGCGTTCGGTTATAAAAAACGCGTCTACCGTGCCTTTTATCGATAATGCCCGTATGTTTTACGAAAAGTACGGCATTTCATCTATCATCGTTGTCGGAGCCTCGGGAGAATATTTCCGTATTGCAGACAGGGTAATTTTAGTGGAAAACTTTTCTGTTTCTGAATATAAAGATTACTCCAAGGATCATAAAAATTCGAAGTCCATTTTTTCGCCGTTATCGCGTACTGTTGACTTCGGTGATCTCCGAAGAGTGTGCCTTGCCAGAAACATCGAGATCAAAGACGACTCAACACTGAAAATCGGCAATGAAACGGTGAATATTCCCGAAATTATATCGCACGTTACGCGCGGTCAGCTTGATTTTATATGTTCTTTCATTTACTATTTGACGGTAATTGAACAGTTCAAGGGCGGGAATTTGAAGGAAGTGACCTTGCGGTTGTATAAAAAAATCGAATCGTTAGGTTTTGATATGATCCACCAAACGGGATTTCGAGGAGCATCGGGCGTCATCGAATATGTTCGTTCGGAAGATGTTATTGCTGTCATGTATCGCCTGAAAACTATCGGTTTTAAGGAGAGATGATTATGCCGATCTACCGAATAACGATTGCGGATAAGATCAAGGCTTATCGCAATGAAAACAATTTGTCCCTAAAAGAATTCGGCGAGCTTATCGGCGTATCAGCGCAAGCAGTCTATAAGTGGGAGCAGAACACCTGCTATCCCGATATCGTTTTTCTGCCGCATCTTGCTCGGATCTTGAAATGCTCAACAGACGATTTTTTCGTGACGCAAAAGACAGCGAATCATCAAGGCGAAGGCTTGCGGCTTGGATAAAAAATTCGACAAGCATCGGCTTGTCGAATTTTTGGGGGAGGGTAAAAGGACTTAAGAACCTAAATTTGCGCGCATTATTATTGCCTTGCCTGTATTTGCAGCTCGCGCGCAAATAATTGATGTTGCTTTTTCCCATCAAAGCGAAGCCTTGTATATCATCAATTCCGAAGGAATTGTATATCATCAACACGAAGTGTTGTATATCATCATTGCGAAAGAAATACAGCCTGCGGCTGATGATATACGCCTTCGGCGATGATATACACGCTATCGCGTGATGATATGCCATTGCTTTCGCAATGGATAAAAAATCGACAGGCATAGCCTGTCGATTTTTGGTGCGGGGAAAACGACTTGAACCTTCACGAAGTTGCCCCCACTAGAACCTGAATCTAGCGCGTCTGCCAATTCCGCCATACCCGCTTAAATCTAAAACAAAACCGACCTTGCGGTCGGTTTTGCTTGGTGCGAGAAACGGGACTTGAACCCGTACGGTGTGAACCACACGCCCCTCAAACGTGCGCGTCTGCCAGTTCCGCCACTCTCGCATGTCGTTTTGTCGACAACGATGATATTATACACCCTACTTGATCGTTTGTCAATAGGTTTTTTGAAATTTTTTCAATTTTTTTGAATTTTTTCTTATCTGAAAAAACTGTTCATCACAGCCTCGGAAATGCACTTCATTCCAACGGCGTTGGGGTGAAGTCCATCGGGAAGCATATCAACCGTCAACCCCGACTCTCTCAGGTCCACGCATGGAACACCGTAGTGCGCGCAGATGCTCTTTATCACCGTGACGAAGCTGTCAAGTCTTTCGTTGGGGTAATAGCTTTTTGTAAACGACGGTGTCAGCGCGTAAATTCTTGCGTTGGGATAAAAATACTTCATTCTGAGTATCGCGCATACGTACGAGTCCGCAAATGAATCCCACTTTTTAGTTGTCAGATCAACGCTTGCGGGGGCGGTGTCGGGATCAAACTCACCGAGCGTGTAATTTCTGCCCGCATCGTTCGTTCCGCCAAAAAAGAGAATAACGTCGGGCGTGCCGTTCGCGCCGAGATTTTTTATTCTCGTAAGAGATGCCATTGCGGCATCCTCGCCAACGTCGCCTTGATTTCCGTCTATCTTGTTTCTTACGCAAGAGCCTGCCCAGCTATCGTTGATGCCAAGCGTTGCGCCAAGCTCGTTCATAACGCGCATCCACCACGTTTCGTTTACGTCGGTTAGGAGGGTATCCTGCGGGTATCTTTTTCTGTGCTTGAGATTTATGCCGTCAGCCTCGGGGATATATCCCTCAAAGGTCGAAATGCTGTCACCTAAAATAGAAACGATCATCTTTTTCTCCTTAAAAAGGGGTGGCGAGCCACCCCTTGAAAATTAGTTCTTCTTGATAGCGTCGAGAATGTTGCCGAGCAGCTTTTCCTGATTCATAAGGGACTCGCGAAGAGCAGCTTCCTTGGCGGCCTTTTCTGCGGCAGCCTCATCAGCAGCCTTCTTTTCGGCCTCAGCCTTTTCTGCGGCAATTCTGTCAGCCTCAGCCTTTTCGGCAAGCTCCTTGGCGTGCATCTTGTTGGACATCGTGGTGATAATGCGAACCATTACGAAAATGCAGAATGCAACGATGAGGAAGTCGATGATAGTCTGGATCCAAGTGCCCCAAAGAATAGCAACCTCCTTGGTAACGACTTCGCCTGCCTCGTCAAGTACCTCGGGAGTGATAACGGTCTTGATGCTGTCAAGGCTGCCGGAGCCCATAAAGATACCGATAAAGGGATTGATTATGTAGTTAACAAATCCGGTAACAATCTTACCGAATGCGCCGCCGATTACAACGCCGACTGCCATATCAACGACGTTGCCGCGGGTGATAAACTTTTTGAAATCGGCAACAAAGCCGCCTTCCTTTTTCTTAGCCATAATAAAAACCTCCGTGCTAATTCAGTTGTATTAATTATAAATGTAAAGATAAAATAAGTCAAGAGGAAATGTATTTTTTGTCGATAAAAAGATAAAATATTATCAGTCCTTTTTTTGAGAAACGGTGCTTCCGTCGGAAACGAACACAAGAGAGCCAAGCTCGTCGGTGCGGTAGGACTTTATACCGTGCTTGCTCAGCCTTTCCACGATCTCCGAGTGGGGATGGCCGTACTCGTTGTCCTTGCCACAGCAAATTATGCCGATATCGGGGTCAAGTGCCTTGAGCCATTTTTCGCCGCTTGACGAGGACGAGCCGTGATGACCGAGCTTCAAAATATTACAATTTATGTTACTGTTTCCGAATTTTTCAAGAATGTCGTTTTCCGCTTCAAGCTCCGCGTCGCCCGCAAGCATCACACGCGTGCCGCCCCATTCCGCAAGAATAACGATCGAGTGGTCGTTTACCTCCTCGTAATCGTTTCTGACGGGACCGAGGATATTAAGGACAAGCTCGCCTATGCGGTATTTATCCCCGCTATGCGCTTCTTTGGTGGTAACGTTCTTTTTGGATATCGCAGAAAGCATATTGGTGTAGGTTTTGGTGGTTGAGGGGCAGTTGGGCAAAATAACGTTTTTGATATCGTAATTGTTGATAACCATATCTGCGCCACCTATGTGATCCTCGTGCGGATGGGTAAATATTGCGTACTCTATCGCCTTAACGCCCTGAGCCTTTAGGTATGCGTCAAGTGCTTCCTCGCTGCTGTTTTTGCCTGCGTCTATCAACACGTCGCCCGAGGGTGTTCTTATCAGTACTGCATCTCCTTGACCTACGTCGATGAAGTGGAACTCTGCGGAGTCGACAACACTCGGAGGTGTTTCGCTTGTCAGAAAACGTTGTGCGGCTACCGCGATGATAGCAATTACAATAATTGCCAATAAAACGGGGACGGGGAGCTTTGCAAGCTTTTTGGCTGATGATCTTCTCATTTGATCCTCACTTGATTTTTTATTTAATTATAGCACAAAACGTAGATTTATCAATACTACAAGTTGATTTTGGGTGAAAAATATGTTAAAATATGTCGATGCGTTTATTTAGTAAAGCAAAAACGAAGGCTCCTTCTTGCGGATCGGGCGGCTTATGCCAAGCACTCAAGAAATATGCATTGATCGCCGCGGGATGCATTCCCTTTGCCATCGGCGTGGCTTGCTTTTATGAGCCGTCACATCTTGCACCGGGCGGCGTTTCGGGAATCGCGTTGATGATCCACACGGCGTTTCCGAGCTTGCCCGTCGGTGCTTTGCTTTTTGCAATAAACGTGCCACTTCTTTTTATAGGCGCGATGCGCCTCGGGCGGCGTTTTCTTTTCGATACGCTGGTTGCCGTTGGCTTCAGCGCTGTGCTTACCGACCTTTTCTCAGCTTATGTAAACGCGCTGACGTATGACACGCTCCTCGCGGCGGTTGCTGGTGGCGCGCTCGTTGCGATAGGGCTTGGTGTCGTATTTCGTCACGGAGCAACAACGGGAGGAACGGACGTTGCCGTGAAGCTTATGAAGCGGAAAATAAGACACGTTAATACGGGTGTTATTTTTCTTATATTTGACGGCGCGGTCGTCCTTGCGTCGTGGGTGTTGCTCGGTAACGTCGAGGCCTCGCTTTATTCAGCGATAGCGCTTGCGGTGCAAACGCTCGTGCTTGACAAAATTCTTTATGGCGCGGACGGCGCAATGCTCGTCTATATCATAAGCGCAAAAAGCAGGCATATTTCCGAGCGAGTGCGTAGCGAGCTTGATGCAGGCGCAACTATGCTTTACGGTCAGGGGGAGCATACGGGGGCGAGCAGGGAGATATTGCTTACCGTCGTGCGCGCGGCACAGCTTCCGCCCTTGCGTGACGTTATAAAGGAAGAGGATGCGGAGGCATTCGTTATAGTTACGAGGTCTATTGCCGTTTTCGGCAAGGGCTTTAAGGACCATTTCGTTGAGGAGCTTTGAATTATGGACGTTTTCGGAGGAAGACCGATGCTTCAGGCAGGCGCGCTTGCCGCTGTGATGGCGGTATGCGGCTACTGCTTCAATAAAACGGGCAAGCTCGCGCTTGCTCTTTTGTTGCTTGCAGCCGTTATCGTGTGCGCGTTTTTGCTCGTCAGGAAATCTATAACTCCGTATCGCTTTTTTGCAAACGTTGCTGTTTTTCTTATCGGCGGTGGCGTTTTGCTCGGCTGCTTTACATACTACGACGTAGGATATCTTGGCTCGCTCCGCTTTGTGGGAGAGGGCAGAGAGATAGAGTGTGAAATAATCGACGTAAAAGGAGCAGGAACTTTTTATACGAACTACGAAATTAATATCGCGAGGATAGATGGGGAAGAATGCGACGTCGACGCTTTGCTTGAATGTCAATACGTTGCAGGCCTTAAACGCGGCGACGTTGCAGTTTTTAATAATGCGCGGATCGAGGACGCGCTTGCGACTTCCCTTGGATATACAAGTCCGCTGGCAGACGGTGTTTTCCTTGAGGTGTTCTCCGAGGATGGCGAGGGGTACACGCTTATTGGGAGTAAGGAGAAAAGCGTTTTTGAGCAAATGACAATACTGAACTCCAAGCTCTCGTTAAGGCTTGAAGCTCTCATTGACGGAGAGGCGGGGGCGCTTGCCTCGGCTATGCTTTTGGGGAACACGGAAAAGCTCTCGGCTTCCACCCACAGAGATTTTGCACGCACGGGCGTTTCTCATTTGCTTGCGATAAGCGGACTTCATTTCTCGATAATCGCCTCGCTTATCGGCACGGTGCTTTTGGGTGTTGGCATGGGGAAAGGCTTGCGCTCTGCCGTGCTTTTGCTTTTTATGCTCTTTTATCTGTCGCTTATAGGCTTTCCCGTAAGTGCGGTAAGGGCGGCAATAATGCTCGGCATTACATATATAAGCTACTTTTGCGGTATGTCCGACGACAGCCTTTCATCTCTCGGACTTGCCGCTTGGGTAATACTTCTCATATCTCCCGCGGCAATACTCGACGTCGGATTTATTCTTTCGTTTTGCGCCACTATGGGAATACTTGTCGTAATGCCCGTCTTTTCGGACAAATTTTCGAGCATTCTTCAAAAGAACCGCTTGAAGCTGCGCTTGGAGCTTGAGGCTGATCCCTCAAGAAGAGGGGAGCTTAACAAAAGACGCAAACGCTTCATTGCGTTTGTGAATCTTATAAAGAAGATAGCGGCGGCGCTTGTGGTTTCCTTTGCCGTGTGGATGCTGACTCTGGTTCCCGTTTGGTACAGCATAGGAACGATGTCCTTGGCATCCGTCATTGCCAACCTTTTGCTTTGTCCTGCGGCAACGGCGTTTATAATTCTTTCGATTTTCTCTCTTGCTCTGGGCGGCATTCCATTCCTTGGCGGAATTGTTGTCGCGGGAGCCGAAGCGGTCGGAGAATTTATTTTGAGCCTTACGTCAAGGGTGTCCTTGATGGAGCGCGTTATGCTTTCTCTGCGCCACGATTTTGTCGGGCCTATCGTTATAGCGTCGGCTTGCCTTACGCTCATTTTGCTTTCAATAAAATTAAGACACCGCTTGCTTGCGGTTTTGCCGTCCTACGTAGGACTTGCAATAGTCGTTATCGGTGTTTTGGTGTACAACAACACCGCCGATACGGTGTACGTGGACTTTATCTCCGTCAGCAAAAACGATGCAATCGTTATTACAATGGGTGACGGAGCCGTTGTTTGTGATATATCGGGTGGCTCGTCCTCGCTACTGTATAACGGACGCAAAATCGCCGCAGGGCGTGGAGCGACCGAGTTTGATGCGCTCGTTCTTACGCATTATCACGAAGGGCACGTTCGTGCCGTTTCTGCGTTTGTTGAGTCAAATCGCGTTCGCCGTTTATACCTTCCCGCGCCCGAAAGCGCGGAGGACGCGGCGATAATGTCACTTATCGCGGACGCCACCGCAGAGGAGGGCGCAAGGTGCTTTATGTACCGAGCAGATGATGTGCTTACTGCTTTTGGTGATGTTGAAATAATCGCGTCTGGGGCAAAAACACCCGAAGGATACCGTCATCCTCCCGTATCACTCCTTGTTCATAGGAAGGAACAAGGAATTATGTATGCAAGCCCGTCGTGCGAGATAAAAGAGGAGATAGACGAAACGCTCGACACCTTAATAATAGGCTCGCACGGATCGCGGACGAAGAGTGATAAAGCAGGCGCTCTTCCGAGCGCAAAGAATTTATATCTTACCGACAGAGCCTTGCTTGAAGGTGTTGCTTTGAGTAAGGGCAGAGCCTCATATGGCAAGATGTTCGTTGATTGTGACGTCGTTTCGCTGATTTTTGAGTGATTTTTTTGTAAAAATATGCACTTGCAATTTTTGTTTTATTCTTGACAGTTTGGGGTTTTATTGTTATATTATGTACGTGTGAAAACATTTTTGTAAAAAACGTTCATTTTTGTATTCTCGGCGCATAGCGCTGATAATAAATTTTTATTCAATGGAGGAAAACCATGAAAAAAGCATTGTCACTTGTTCTTGCACTTGTAATGCTTCTCGCACTCACCACCGCTTTCGCTTCTTGCTCGGATAGCAACGCCGACTTCAAGGTTGGCTTTATCTTCCTGCATGACGAAAACTCCACCTACGACAAGAACTTCATCGATGCCGCTGATGCTGCAGCAAAGGCTATGGGTCTTACTGAGGACCAGGTTATCATGAAGGTCAATATTCCCGAAGGCCCCGAGTGTTACGACGCCGCTTGTGAGCTCGTTGATGCAGGCTGCGACCTCATCTTCGCTGACTCCTTCGGACACGAGGACTTTATGATCCAGGCTGCCAAGGAGTTCCCTGAAGTACAGTTCTGCCACGCTACCGGTACTAAGGCTCACACCGAAAAGCTTGCTAACTACCACAACGCCTTCGCTTCCATCTACGAGGGTAGATATCTTGCAGGTATCGCCGCAGGTATGAAGCTCAACGAGATGATCTCCAGCGGCAAGATCACCGCTGAACAGGCTGTTATCGGTTACGTTGGCGCATGGCCCTACGCAGAGGTTAAGTCGGGTTACACCGCATTCTTCCTCGGCGCTCGCTCCGTTTGCCCCTCTGCTACCATGAAGGTTGAGTACACCAACTCTTGGTTCGATATCGCACTTGAGAAGACCGCTGCCGAGACTCTTATCGCAGCAGGCTGCGTACTCCTCAGCCAGCATGCTGACTCCGAGGGCGCTCCCAAGGCTTGTGAAGAAGCTGGCATTCCTAACGTTGCTTACAACATCAGCACCATCAGCATCGCTCCCACCACCGCGCTCATCTCCTCTAAGATCGACTGGACTCCTTACATGAAGCTCATCATCGAGAAGACCAGAGATGGCAAGGGTAGTGAGATCCCCTACGACTGGTGCGGCGGCATTCAGGAAGGCTCCGTTAAGCTCACCGAGCTGAACCCCGCTTGCGCAGCTCCCGGCACTCAGGAGGCTATCGACGCCGCTATGGCACAGTTCAAGGCTGGCACTCTGAAGGTATTTGATACCTCCAAGTTCACCGTAAAGGGACAGACCCTCACCGAGTATCTTGCAGACGTTGACTCCGACGCGGCTTTCACTCCCGACACTAACGTTGTTCACGACGGATACTTTGACGAGTCCGCTGACGGCAAGCGCTCCGCTCCTTACTTTGATATTATTATCGACGGTATCGAGGCAAGCAAATAAATTTTTATACCATTTGGGGATGCCGATTTCGGCATCCCCAGAGGTGTTTTTCGTTATGAAACGAGGACACAGCTTCGCGGTGCGTTTTCTTTTCATAACGGAAAAAACAGCTGAAAGGAATTAGAAATGAACCAGGTCGCCATTGAATTGCGCAACATTTCCAAACGCTTTGGTCGTATTCAGGCAAACAAGGACGTAAATCTTTCCGTATACAACGGCGAGATACTTGCACTTCTTGGTGAAAACGGAAGCGGCAAGACCACGCTTATGAATATGATATCGGGCATTTATCATCCCGACGAGGGACAGATATTTATCGGCGGAAACGAGGTATCTATCAACTCTCCGCACGATGCCTTCAACTTCAAAATAGGTATGATTCATCAGCATTTTAAGCTGGTGGACCTTTTTACTGCCGCCGAAAACATAGTTCTCGGTCTTGATGAGCCCGGCAAGTTCGATCTTGCACAGGTTTCAAAGCGAGTTAACGAAATAAGCGAAAAATACGGATTTGACATAGATCCTAATAAAAAGATTTACGAGATGTCCGTTTCCGAAAAGCAGACCGTTGAGATCGTCAAGGTGCTTTACAGGGGAGCAGACATTCTCATTCTTGACGAGCCTACGGCTGTTCTTACTCCGCAGGAGGCAGGCAAGCTCTTTGACGTCGTTCGCCGTATGCGCAACGACGGAAAGGCGATAATAATCATCACTCACAAGCTTCACGAGGTGCTTGCGCTCTCCGATAAGGTTGCGGTCCTTCGCCACGGTGAATACGTCGGTACCGTCAACACCGCCGAAACGAACGAGGAGGAGCTTACCGAGATGATGGTCGGTAAGAAGGTCGCACTCAATATCCAGCGCCCTGAGCCCGAGAACCCCGAGGACAGGATCGTTGTTGAGCATATAAATTGTCATAGCAGAGATGGCGTCAAGCTGCTTGACGACGTTAGCTTCGTTGCACGCTCGGGCGAGATACTTGGTATCGCGGGCATTGCGGGAAGCGGTCAGAGAGAGCTTCTTGAGGCTATCGCGGGACTTCAAAAGCTCGACGGCGGATCAATAATATATCACGATCCCAAAACGGGCAGGGAGGAAAACCTCAGGGATAAAACCCCTATTCAGATAAGAGAGCTTGGCGTGCGCCTTTCCTTCGTACCCGAGGACAGACTCGGTATGGGACTTGTCGGCGATATGGACATCGTCGATAATATGATGCTTCGCAGCTACCGTAGCGGACGCTCTATGTTCGTTCAAAGACAAGAGCCCGAGGCGCTTGCTGAGAGAATTATCGAGCAGCTCGGCGTTGTAACGCCCGGAACGGACGTGGCAGTCCGTAAGCTGTCGGGCGGTAACGTACAAAAGATCCTTATCGGACGCGAGATCGCATCTGCCCCCACCGTACTTATGGCGGCGTACCCCGTAAGAGGACTTGACGTTAACTCATCTTACCTTATCTACGATCTTCTCAACGAGCAAAAGAAAAACGGCGTTGCCGTTATCTTTGTCGGCGAGGATCTTGACGTTCTCGTTGAGCTTTGCGACCGTATTATGGTAATCGGTAGCGGAAAGATCACGGGTGTAGTTGACGGCAGAAGCACCACTAAAAATGAAATAGGCTATCTTATGACTAAAACCGTAGGAGAGGAGGAAAGCACTGATGCAGAATGAAAAAGCAAAGTCCGCAGCTATAACTAAAAAGACTCACGAGCCTTTTATATACATAACGAAGCGAAACGATCTGCCTCGCCTTAAGGCTTGGGGCATAAGAGCCGCCGTCTTGCTTATCGCTATGCTTTTCTGTGCGCTCCTTGTCATGCTTTTGACGGGCGAGAACCCTATAAACGTTTTCTCCTCAATGGTTGAAGGTAGCTTTGGAACGTCGCGTAAGATGTGGAATCTTCTCCAATCTGCCGCTATATTGCTCGGCATTTCTCTTGCCGTTACCCCCGCGTTCAAAATGCGCTTTTGGAATACGGGTGCGGAGGGACAGGTTCTTATCGGTATGCTTGCAAGCGTTGCTTGTATGTTCTACATTGGCGACGCGATCCCCTCGTGGCTTCTTATAGTCATTATGTTCTTTGCCAGCGTTATTGCAGGCGCGGTTTGGGCAGGAATCCCCGGCTTTTTCAAGGCGACGTGGAATACCAACGAAACCCTGTTTACTCTTATGATGAACTACGTTGCAATGCAGCTCGTTTCGTTCTTCATTATGATTTGGGTTCCCAGCGGCTCGATGATTCTGGGCGTTGTAAACGCCGACTCTCAAAATGGATGGTTCCCGTCTATAGCAGGTCAGAAGTACCTTCTTAACGTTCTTATCGTTGCGCTTATTACCGTAATCGTTTACGTTTATCTCAAAAAGACCAAGCAGGGCTATGAGATCGCCGTCGTTGGCGAAAGCGAAAACACCGCAAGATATATAGGAATAAACGTAAAAAAGGTCATTCTGCGTACCGTGCTTATCTCAGGAGCGCTTTGCGGCGTTATGGGCTGGATACTTGCCGCAGGAACTGCGCATTCCATAACCGCAAACTCCGTCGGAGGAAACGGCTTTACCGCCATTATGATATCGTGGATGTCGAAGTTTAATCCTCTTGTTATGGTATTTTCTTCCTTGCTTGTTTGCTTCCTGCAAAGGGGCGCGGGCGAGATAGCGTCCACCCTTCGTCTTAACTCAAGCGTTGGCGAGGTTCTTACAGGCGTTATCATTCTTTTCATCATCAGTAGCGAGTTTTTCATAAACTATAAGGTCAATTTCCGTCATAAAAAGCACAAGGAGGAAGTAAAATGAGCGTATTGTCCTCAATAATGGCGTTTATCGCCGCCGCGATCATTCAAGGCACTCCCTTGCTTTTTGGCGCAACGGGTGAGATCATCACCGAAAAGAGTGGAAACCTCAACCTCGGTATCCCCGGTATTATGTATATCGGCGGTATTTCGGGAATAATAGGCGGTTATCTTTACGAGCATTTTTGCGCCGAGCCGATTCCCGTTCTTTGCGTTATTATTTCGCTTCTCGCGTCGCTTGCAGGCTCAACCTTCATTGCCTTCATCTATAGCTTCCTTACAATAACGCTAAAGGCAAACCAGAACGTCGTCGGTCTTGCTCTCACTACTCTGGGCGTAGGACTTGGTAATTTTTACGGCGGATCGCTCCTTAAAATGTTTGGCGAAAGCGGCTCTATCTCGCTTCTCGTTACGGGAAATGCGTATAAGACTAAAATTCCGTTTTTGTCCGACCACCTCGGTATAGTGGGGGAAACCTTCTTTTCTTTCGGTTTCCTTGTTTACCTTTCTATCTTTATCGCGCTTTTTGCACAGTGGTTTCTTAACCGCACGAGAGTGGGACTCAATCTCCGCGCCGTTGGCGAGAACCCCGCAACCGCAGATGCCGCAGGTATTAACGTTTCCAAGTACAAATACCTTGCAACCTGCATAGGCGGTGCAATAGCGGGACTCGGCGGACTGTATTTCGTTATGGATTACACTACGGGCGCGTGGACTAACAACGGATTTGGCGACCGCGGCTGGCTCGCTATCGCTATCGTTATTTTCGCATTGTGGAAGCCACGCAGTGCGATATTCAGCTCCTACGTTTTCGGTGGACTTTACATTGCTTGTATCTTCATTCCCGGACTTTCGGGCAGCACCAAGGAGCTTATCAAGATGCTTCCTTACCTCGTTACTATAATCGTTCTTGTGTTTACAAGCTCAAGAAAGAAGAAGGAGCATCAACCCCCTGCCGCGCTCGGTAGGTCATACTTCCGCGAGGAAAGATAATGCAAATTTTTAAATACGAAAGTATTGATTCGACCTTTGTTGAGAGTGGGCGCGTGTCGCCCACTCTTGGCGAGGGCGAATATTTGTTTTTAGCCAAAGAACAAAGCGCAGGTAGAGGGCAGGGAGATCATAGCTTTTGTTCTCCGCATGGAAACGGTATTTACGCCACCTTGCTTGTGAAAAGGAATTTTGACCTTAAAGAAAACTCTGCGCTCGTCAACAGGCTGACTCCGCTTGCCGCCGTTTGCGCCACCGAGGTGCTTTCCGAGTACCGCGACGGACTCCGCATCAAGTGGATAAACGACCTTTTGTATCAGGGCAAGAAATATGGCGGAATACTTAGCGCTACCTCTATTGAAAAGGACAAAATAACGTCCTTTCGCATAGGCTTTGGCATAAATCTCGGCGGCGCACAGTTGCCGCAGGAGTGCGGAAACGCCACGACGCTCGATATCGGTAAGATGGATTACGATACAATAGCAAAGGCTATTGCCGAGCGAATCGTTTGTTCGCTTTACGATGGTTTTCTTATGAAATACCGCTCGCTTTGCACCACTGTGGGCAGAGAAGTAGTGCTTGAAAACGGAGAAATAGCGGTAGCACAAGAGATATGTGATGATTTTTCCTTGCTCGTTGAAACAAAAACGGGCGACGTTAAAAATCTGAAAAACACGGCAGGCATAAAAATATTATGAAGCAGACGGCAAAGCCGTCTGTTTTTTGTCACAAGAGGTGGATTTATGTCATAATCTATAATAGGTGCTTTTCAACTCTTTGCACGGGAGGCGGTAATGAAAAATATCGAAAAAATTGCAGTTCTTGGCGGAGATGCACGGCAAGCGGCGCTGGCGGCAATGCTTGCAGATGCGGGATACGAAGCTGCTGCTTGGGCAGTAAAGGGAGATATAGGTAAAGCTGTGCGCTGTGCCAAGTGGCGCTCGGCAGTTGCTTCGGCTGACGCGATAATTCTTCCCATCGTGGCAGAGGACGATAGCGGAAGACTTAACGTTTTGCCAAGCGCTGATGAGGACGTTCCGTATCTGCGGGATATTCTTGACGCATCAAGTGGCATTGTTTTAGGCGGAAGGCTGTCGAGTGCTTTCACTGATTACGCGAAAAAGCACAAGCGCGAGGCAGTAGATTACTTTTTGAACGAGGAGCTTCAAATCCTTAACGCCCTGCCAACTGCCGAGGGCGCAGTTGCCGTTGCGCTTGAAAACCTCGATATCACAATATTCTCATCAAAGGTCCTCGTTGTCGGATACGGCAGAATAGGCAAGGCGCTTGCCTCGCTGCTCTTGAGAATGGGGGCAAGGGTGGACGTAGCGGCACGTAAGGACTCGGACCTTGCGCGGATCGAGATAGCGGGAATGTCACCCAAAAGAATATTGGGCAGCTCCTTGTCCGCGCTTGCGGGTGACGGGTATGACGTTGTTTTTAACACAGTTCCGTTTGTGCTTTTTGATTCTCACGCGCTTGCCGCCGCAAGTAAGGATACGCTTTATATAGACCTTGCATCAAGTCCGGGTGGATTTGATTTTGAGTACGCCGAGGAGCGTGGACTTATGGTGTTGAAGGCACTATCGCTGCCCGGAAAGTATTTTCCGAGGACAGCGGGAATGATAATCGGTAAGACCGTTCTTGATTATTTAAGCAATCTTGAGGAAAAATAGAAAAGACAAATATTGCTTTTTAACTTTTCTTCTATCTCTGTAAGTGGTGATTAAATGAAGATCGGATATGCAATGTGCGGTTCGTTTTGCACCCACAAAAAATCTCTTGAAATTCTTAGAAAGCTAAAGGATAACGGATATGATATCCTTCCGATAATGAGCGAAATAACCTCCGTGTCAGATACGAGATTCGGCACGGCAAAGGCGCTTGTTTCGGCTGTTGAGGATATTTGTGAAAAAGAGGCAATAAAGACAATTATTGCAGCAGAGCCTTTAGGCCCGAGGGAGAAGCTTGACGCGCTTATTATATGTCCTTGCACGGGAAATACACTTGCAAAGATTGCCCTGGGGATTACCGACACGACCGTCACTATGGCGGCAAAGGCGCACCTTCGCAGTGACAGACCGCTTATAATCGCGCTTGCCACGAACGATGCGCTTTCGGGAAATCTCAAAAATCTTGCGACGCTATATTCGCGCAAAAACGTGTATTTCGTTCCGCTTTTGCAGGACGATCCGATGGCGAAGCCGCATTCTCTCGTTGCCGACTTCGATCTTGTTCCCGACGCGTTGCTTGCGGCGCTTTCGGGAAAGGGACATCAGCTTCGCAAATTATTCAACTAAATATCCCCATTGTGCCAGTCACAATGGGGTTTTGAATATATTTCACTTGACACGAAAAGGGTTTTGTAGTATAATATATTAGATTATTATAATTATATTATTAAATGGTTGTCAAAAATGAATTATAGAAACAGAGTAATCAGCGCCGAGGAAGCGGCAAGGCGAGATGCTTACATTTCGAGGGTCAGATCCATAAACTCCAATAAAGCGCTGAAAATATTTATAAATACCTTCGGCTGTCAGCAAAATGAGGCTGACGGCGAGAGCGTTGCGGGAATGGCGGCGCTTATGGGATATTCACTCACTGATTGCCCCGAATGCGCCGATCTCATCGTGGTAAACACCTGCGCCGTGCGCGAGCACGCCGAGAAAAAAGCCCTCTCGGTCGTCGGTCAGTACAAGCATTGCAAAAAGAACAAGCCATCGCTCGTTATTGCCGTTTGCGGTTGTATGGTTTCGCAAAAGCACCGCGCCGACGAGATAAAAATGAAATATCCCTACGTGGATTTCACCTTCGGTACGTCGGAGCTTTATAAGTTCCCCGAGCTTCTTGCCAAAAGGCTTAAAGGGGGCAGACGCGATTTTCTTCTTCCGAATGATGAGCCGCTGATCGCCGAGGGGATTGCGCCCGCGCGCGCCTCGTCTTATCGCGCGTGGCTCAGCGTGATGTACGGGTGCAATAATTTTTGCTCGTATTGCATTGTTCCATACGTCCGCGGAAGGGAACGAAGCCGCGATCCGCGCGTTATCGAGGAGGAATTTCGCACTCTTGTGAATGACGGATATCGCGATATTACCTTGCTTGGTCAAAACGTCAACTCATACGGGCAAAAATGCACGTTCGAGTGCAATTTTGCAGAGCTTTTGCGCCGTCTTTCGTCTGTCGAAGGAGACTATAAGCTGCGCTTTATGACGAGCCACCCAAAGGATGCCACGTGCGAGCTTGTTGACGTTATGGCATCATCGGAGCGTATTGCAAAGCAGTTCCATCTTCCGTTGCAATCGGGAAGCAACTCCGTGCTTAAAGCGATGAACCGTGGATATACCGTCGAAAAATATCTTGACACCGTCGGCTATATCCGCGAAAAAATGCCCGACGTAACGCTTACGTCAGATATAATAGTTGGCTTTCCAGGAGAGAGCGAGGCGGATTTTGAGGCAACGCTTGACGTTCTGCGCCGCGTGAGATACGATATGGTGTATTCCTTTATATACTCACCTCGCACGGGTACGCCTGCCGCACAAATGGCGGATCAGATCCCCGAGGAGGTAAAGGGCGAGCGTCTGCGCAGACTGCTTGATCTGCAAACGCAGATAGCTGAGGAGAAGAACGCCGAGCTGCTTGGCACAGAGCAAAGAGTGCTTTGCTACGGTACGAGCAAAAACAACGACGGTATGCTTGAGGGCAGGACCGAAGGGAATAAAATAGTGCTTTTCAAGGGTGATAGCAGCCTTGAGGGCGAATACGTAAACGTAAAGATCACCGAAACACATCCATTCGTGATGTACGGAGAAAAATATTAAAAATCAGGAGATAAAACAATGGAAAGAACAGAAATTATCGCTTTTGCCGAAAAGGTCGGCGAGGCTATCAAGGACAGCGAGCTTATGAAGGCTTACGAGGAAGCAGAAAAGAAGTATTCTACCGACGAGGCTCTTCAGACCAAGATACGCGAGTATTCTATCCAGCAGCAGGTTCTCGCTGAGGAAACCGCCAAGAACCCCGTAAACGAATTTCTCGTTGAGAGCATTCAGAAAAGACTTTACGCTCTTTACGAAACCATCACGGCAGACGAAACCTTCGTTGAGTTTTCTCAGAAGCAGGATGCAGTACGCGGACTCCTTACCGAGGTCAACAACAAAATTATGCAGGTCGTAACGGGCGAGGATCCCAATGGCGGCTGCACGCACGATTGCAGCACCTGCTCGGGCTGCCACTAATGAACTGATTTTCCGAGAGGAAGGAGGGCAATGCCATGACTCCAATGATGGAGCAATACTTTGAAATTAAAAATCAATATAAGGACTGTTTGCTTTTCTACCGTCTTGGAGATTTTTACGAGATGTTCTTTGACGACGCCATAACGGCGTCAAGAGAGCTTGAGCTTACTCTGACAGGCAGGGATTGCGGCGAAAAGGAGCGCGCGCCGATGTGCGGCGTGCCGTTCCACAGCGCGGACGGCTATATCGCAAAGCTCATTGAAAAGGGCTACAAGGTAGCTATTTGCGAGCAGATAGAGGACCCATCAAAGACCAAAACCCTTGTCAAGCGCGACGTTATCCGCTTGATAACTCCTGGCACTGTAAGGGAAGCCGAAATGCTCAACGAAGCAAAGAACAATTACCTTTGCTCTATATGTATTTCCGAGCATGGAAGCGGCATATGCTTTGCCGATATTTCTACGGCGCAGATATTTGCTACCGATTTTATCGGTGCTGATTGCACGGCTGACCTTCTTAACGAGCTTGCTACGTATTCACCGAGCGAGGTGCTTATCAACGTGAGTGCTTCAAGCGTTCCCGAGCTTTCCGCGTTTATCCGTTCAAGGCTTAATGCGATGCTTGAGGACGGCAGGGGCGAGAGCTTTGAGTATTCCGAGGCGCTTTCTCGTGTGGAGCTTCAGTTTGCCGATGCAATAAGAAGCAACGACAAGGAAAAGCGCGAGCTTATCTGTGCGCTCGGCGGACTTATAGAGTACATAGCTCTGACTCAAAAGACTGATATTTCGTATATGCGAGATATCAATATTTACGAAAGCGGTCAGTATATGCAGCTTGACGTTGCAACAAGGCGCAACCTTGAGCTGACCGAGACCATGCGCTCAAAGGATAAAAAGGGAAGTCTGCTTTGGGTACTCGATAAAACAAAGACAGCACCAGGCAAGCGTATGCTCCGTCAATGGATAGAGCGTCCGCTTCTCAATCTTGCAATGATAACAAGACGACAGAGCGCCGTAGGTGAGTTTTTCGATAATTACATATTAAGAGAAGATCTGACAGACCTCTTGTCGGGTGTTCTTGATATGGACAGACTTATAACGAAGGTGATATACGGAAGCGCAAACGCGCGCGACCTTCGTTCGATCTGCTCCACGCTTTCGCTTATTCCTTCAATAAGGGAGCTTTTGTCGGCGTGCGAGGGTGACGAGCTAATGGCGCTTCGCGAAAGCCTCGATCCGCTTGAGGACGTGCGCGATGCCATTGATGCGGCAATAACTGATGAAAATCCTCCATTCAGCGTGCGAGAGGGCGGAATGATCCGCGCGGGCTATAACGAGGAGGTTGATAAGCTGCGCGAGATCGTAAGCGGCGGCAAGGGCTGGATACAGAAGATAGCCGACAGAGAAAAGGAAGCCACGGGCATAAAGACGCTAAAGGTTGGCTATAACAGAGTGTTCGGCTATTACATCGAGGTCAGCAAGAGCTTTGTTGACATGGTGCCTGAGCGCTATATCAGAAAGCAGACGCTTACGAACGGCGAGAGATATATCACCGAAGAGCTAAAAGAGCTTGAAGCCACCGTTCTCGGCGCTTCGGACAAGCTCTCCGCGCTTGAATACGATATTTTCTGTGGCATAAGGAGTCTTACGGCAGATGCGGCGGCGAGAATAAGAACTGTCACCGCTTGCCTTGCAAGGCTTGACGTTTATTGCTCGCTTGCGTCCGTCGCGGCAAAGAACAACTACGTTTGCCCATCGCTCAACGATAAAAATATGTTCGACATAAGGGACGGACGGCACCCCGTTGTCGAAAAATTCGTCAAGGACGCGTACTTCGTTCCAAACGATACGCATCTTGATATGAAAAACAACCGCGTGATGATAATCACGGGTCCCAATATGGCGGGTAAATCCACCTATATGCGTCAGGTCGCGCTTATGGTCATTATGACGCAGATCGGCTCGTTCGTTCCCGCCGCGTCTGCAGATATGTGCATCGTTGACCGCGTGTTTACGCGTGTTGGCGCGTCGGACGACCTTGCATCGGGGCAATCAACCTTTATGCTTGAAATGTCCGAGGTAGCGACTATCCTTCGTTCCGCCACCAAAAACAGCTTCATTATTTACGATGAGGTCGGCAGGGGAACGTCCACCTTTGACGGTATGAGCATAGCGCGAGCTATTCTTGAATACACGCAAAGCCGCAAGGTCGGCGCAAAAACGATGTTTGCAACGCACTACCACGAGCTTACGTCTATCGCGGACGAGTTCGATGGCATAGTAAATTACAATATAGCCGCAAGAAAGCGCGGCGACGGCATAGTATTCCTGCGTAAGATCGTCCCGGGTTCAACCGACGATAGCTACGGCATCGAGGTTGCAAAGCTTGCGGGAATTCCATCCGAGGTCATCAAGCGCGCAAGAGAGGTGCTTGCAGACGTTGAGGCGCGCTCAAGGGCGGCAAACGTTCTCGGTGCTACCGAAAAGCAAGAGGACGATACGCTTATCACGCTTGACGATTGTATAAACGAAAAAATAATTGATGACATAAGAGCCGCAGACGTTAACAATATGTCACCGTTTGAGGCACTCAATCTGCTTTACGAGCTTCAAAAAAGACTAAAATAACAAGGAAAGGAGTCGGGGAATGGGAAAGATAAACGTTTTAAGCTTCGAGGTTGCCAATTTAATAGCCGCGGGCGAAGTAGTTGACCGCCCTGCCTCCGTAATCAAGGAGCTTGTCGAAAACTCCATCGACTCGGGCGCTGACCGAATTACAGTTGAGATACAGCGCGGCGGCATTATGCTGATGCGCGTTACCGACAACGGCTGCGGAATGTCACCCGACGACCTGCCCGTTGCTGTTAAAAGACACGCAACGAGCAAAATTAAAACGGCGCAGGACCTTGACGGTATATCCACCCTCGGCTTTCGCGGCGAGGCGCTTGCCGCCATCTGCTCCGTTGCCGACGTAAGAATTATTTCAAAGACAAGGGATGCCGCACTTGGCGCGATGCTTGAAATAAATTCGGGCAGAACGGGCGAGATCACGGAGCGCGGCGCAACGGATGGCACGACCGTTATAGTTGAAAACCTTTTTGCCAACGTGCCCGCACGTCTTAAATTTTTAAAAAGGGATCAAACAGAGGCAATGGCTGTTGCAACTGTTGTTGAAAAGATCGCCCTCTCGCATCCCGAGATAGCGTTCAGGCTCATCTCCGATGGCGCAATAAAGCTCGAAACTGCAGGCGACGGCAAGCTCGCTGGAGCTATCAGGTCGGTTTACGGCAAGGATTTTGCTGCAAAGACGATTCCCGTCGAGGCTACGCGAGAGGGAATAGAAATAAGCGGATTTATTACCTCGCCCGACGCGCCGAGAGCGAACAGGAATTATCAGAATTTCTTCATAAACGGTCGCTATATCAAGACAAAAACCGCGACCGCCGCTATTGAACAAGCGTATTCCTCGTATATACCGCCCGATAAATTCCCGGGGTGTATATTGAACATTACGCTCTCTCCAAGTGTTGTTGACGTTAACGTTCACCCATCAAAGCTTGAGGTCAAGTTTTCCAACGAGCGCCCCGTTTTTGACGTCGTTTATCACGCGGTAAGGTCCGCACTTCAGGAGAACCGTCAGCGCCCCGAGCTTGAGCTTGGCGGCGGCACTAAAATGAATTTTGCGGGCGGTGCGAGCTTCCGAGTAAGCTCGGCGTTCGTTCCTGTCCGTGATAAAAGACTTGAGGGTGGAGAAAAGCCGCACGCGCAGATGAATATTGCCGAGGCTTATAGTCAGCCTGCGCCAACCGCTATACCAAGGGCGGAAACACCCGTGCCCCCCGTGATAAACGATCGTCCGCTTCGTGCAAGCGTTAATGTTACCGAAAAAGAAACCGTAATTCTTCCCGAAAAAAAGCCGAGTATCCCCGATATACCTAATATTTCCTACAGAATAGTCGGTGAGCTTTTTAATTCGTACGTTATCGTCGAAAAAGAGTCCTCGATGCTCGTAATTGATAAGCACGCGGCACACGAAAGACTCAATTTCGAGAAAATGAAAAAGCTTTTGTACTCCGCGGAGCGCACCTCACAGCAGATCGCTGTCCCCATCGAAATAATGCTTATGAGTGATGAGGTATCCGCAATAGAGGACTACCGCCAAAGCATCGAGGGGGTTGGATTTGAGTTCCAAACCACCAAAAACACGGTCTACGTAAACGCTATTCCAACAGGAATCGCACAAAAGGACGTTTCTGCGATGTTTGAGGGCTTTGCCGATGCGATAAAGAACAACACGGGTAACGTAGAAATAAATGCAGATGACGTATTTGAAAAGGCACTTTATCAGGCATCGTGCAAGGCCTCGATAAAGGCGGGACGCACGTATCCGCAGGAATATATCGAAAAGCTCGTGCAGGATCTTTTTGAAAACCCCGAAATTACTTACTGCCCCCACGGCAGACCCGTTGCGTTTGAGATCAGCCGCAACGAACTAAATCATAGATTTAAGAGAAGTTGAAAATGTTTGAATTGATTTTGACCGAGGGCCGCGCAAGACGCGCCGTTCTCCATACCGTACACGGAGATATACAGACTCCCGTTTTTATGAACGTCGGAACTTGCGCCGCTATCAAGGGTGGCATTTCCGCCATTGACCTTATTGACGTAAATTGTCAGGTCGAGCTTTCCAATACCTACCACCTGCACATTCGTCCGGGTGACAAGCTTATTCACGATCTTGGCGGACTTCATAAGTTTATGAATTGGAAGGGCCCGATCCTTACTGATAGCGGCGGATTTCAGGTCTTTTCGCTTTCACAGCTCAGAAAAATAACCGAGGAAGGCGTTAAATTTGCCTCCCACATCGACGGTAAGCGCATTTTTATGGGACCCGAGGAAAGTATGCAGATACAGTCAAACCTTGCCTCAACAATAGCGATGGCGTTTGACGAGTGCATTGAAAATCCCGCACCGTATGAATACGTTAAGCAGTCCTGCGAGAGAACGTCGCGCTGGCTTCTCAGATGCAAGGATGAAATGGCAAGGCTCAATGCTCTGCCCGATACCATAAATCCCCACCAGCTTCTTTTCGGTATAAATCAGGGAAGCACGTATGAGGATCTTCGTATTGCGCATATGAAGCAGATTGCAGAATACGATCTCGACGGATATGCTATAGGCGGTCTTGCGGTTGGCGAGGCTACCGAGGATATGTACCGCATTATCGATGCAGTTGAGCCGTATATGCCTAAGAACAAGCCGAGATACCTTATGGGTGTCGGAACACCGCTTAATCTTCTTGAAGCCGTATATCGCGGCGTGGATTTCTTTGACTGTGTTATGCCAAGCCGCAACGCGCGCCACGGAAATCTCTTTACCTGGCACGGAAAGGTCAATATTCTGAACGAGAAATACGCTCTTGACGACCGCCCCATAGATGCAAATTGCGGTTGCCCTGCGTGCCGCAATCACAGCCGCGCGTATATCAGACATCTTCTTAAGGCTAAGGAAAACCTCGGAATGCGACTTGCCGTGCTTCATAACCTTTATTTCTACAACGAGCTTATGGAAAAGATACGCGAGGCCCTTGACGAGGGAAGATACGAGGAATTTTACAATAAATACAGAAATATTCTCGGTGAACGCTCGGTTAATTGATAATTAATATCTAATTTACTTATTTCTATTGCTATTTTAAAATTTATGTTATATAATAACAATGTTAAAATTTTTAGGAAAGGAGATGTATAGATATGATTTCTGCTGTTAAAAACTTCTTTCTGACCTTTATTATTGCTATCTTTGTTTTTATTTTCGTGGCTTACCCCATTGCGCATTTCATTGTTATCAACCTTTCGGAAACGTACGTTGAAGAAGGCGGCCCCAGTAACCCTTCGCCCGATAATCCGCAAGGGGACAGTACCCAGCCGAGCTTACCCTCGCTGTATGGCGACGGTGGTACGTCCACAAACGTCCTCATGGTCTTGACAGATTATCGCCCGTCAACGTATTCAAACTATGACCCTGAGGTGCTAAAGCGCCTTTACGGAATCGAAAAGGTAACTCCTGCACCGTCCGTTCCCAAGGACTTAGCGAAGCCCGCAAAGCTTAGCGTAATGTCTGATTTGCTTGTTGATTATTCAAGCTATTACGTTGCGGATGACGGCTCGCTTGTTTTTAAGGACGGGTTTTACGAGGTTCCTTACCGCGACATAAACGCAACTACAATAATTTTAATGAGGATCGACAAGGAACGAGGGCATACGAGCTTTACCGTGTTCCCGACTAATGCATACGTTACGGTCGAGGGCGGGTACGTTCAGCTTGCTGACGTTTATGCCAAATACGGTATGCGCTTTCTTATAGACCGTATTCACGCATTGACGGGAGTGAGCATTGATAACTACATCCTTACCTCATACGAAACGTTCCCACAGCTTCAGGACGCTATGTTTCCCGGAGGAGTAAGCTGTAACGTTCCGGCCAACCTTTATTTGAACGATCCGGGGCGCGACCTTTATATTAGTATCCCAATGGGCAGACGATTGCTCGATGGAAGCGGAGCTTTGCAGCTTCTTGTGTATAATGCGTATAATGATGCGATAAATACGCAGGAGCGAACTGCTATGAGGTATATTAGGGATATTTATTCTCAATATACCAATATTATCAATTATGCATCTGCGCCCAAGACGATTACCAAGCTTATTGATAACTGCGATACTGATTTTACCGCGGAGAAGCTTGTTGAAAACGTTGATATGATGTTCAAATACTCCGCGTCGCAGATAGAGATAAACGTTCCCACCGTAAAAAAGAACGTCGGAAATAAAGTTTTTACCGTAATTGACGATGATGATGCGATAAGAGCGTTTTCAAATTTTAGAAAAATATATAATTAAAAAAGGATATTGAAAAATGGACAACAAAGCTAAAACGATGGACAAAATTGTCGCCCTGTGTAAGAACCGCGGATTTATCTTCCCAGGCTCTGAGATCTATGGCGGACTTGCTAACTCTTGGGACTACGGCCCTCTCGGCGTTGCGTTTAAGAACAACGTAAAAAAGGCGTGGTGGAAGAAGTTCGTTCAGGAATGCAAGTACAACGTCGGTCTTGATTGCGCTATCATAATGAATCCCGAAACTTGGGTAGCTTCGGGACACGTCGGTGGCTTCTCCGATCCTCTTATGGACTGCAAGGAGTGCAAGACTCGCCACAGAGCTGATAAGCTTATCGAGGAATATGCCTTCGCAAACGGTCTTGATGACAATCCTGCAGGCTGGACCTTCGACGAAATGGCAGCCTACATCAAGGAAAAGGAAATTGCTTGCCCCGATTGCGGCTGCAAGGAGTTTACCGACATTAAGAAATTCAACCTGATGTTCAAGACCTATCAGGGCGTTACCGAGGATTCTACCACCGAGCTTTATCTCCGCCCTGAAACCGCGCAGGGAATTTTCGTTAATTTCCCCGCAGTTCAGCGCTCTACGAGAAAGAAGCTCCCCTTCGGCGTCTGCCAGATCGGTAAATCCTTCAGAAACGAGATAACCCCCGGTAACTTTGTATTCAGAACTCGCGAGTTCGAGCAGATGGAGCTTGAGTTCTTCTGCAAGCCCGGCACTGACCTTGAGTGGTTCGCTTTTTGGAAGAATTACTGCCATCAGTTCCTGCTTGACCTCGGTATGAGGGACGAAAATCTCAGACTCCGCGACCACAGCCCCGAGGAGCTTTGCTTCTATTCGAAGGCTACCACCGACTTTGAGTTCCTGTTCCCGTTTGGTTGGGGAGAGCTTTGGGGTGTTGCAGACCGTACCGACTACGACCTCGGTCAGCATGCTGAGCATTCGGGCAAGGATATGACTTATTTCGATCCCGAAACTAACGAAAAGTACATTCCCTACGTTATCGAGCCCTCTCTCGGCGCAGACCGCGTTGCTCTTGCTTTCCTTGTTGATGCTTACGATGAAGAGGTCATTGATGCCGAAAAGAACGACGTTCGTGTTGTTCTTCATCTCCATCCCGCGCTCGCGCCCTTCAAGGCTGCCGTTCTTCCTCTTTCGAAGAAGCTCAGCGCAGAGGCAGATGAGGTCTATACCATGCTTTCCAAGAAGTTCAGCGTTGACTTTGACGAAACGGGCTCTATCGGTAAGAGATATCGCCGTCAGGACGAGATCGGAACGCCTCTTTGCATCACCTACGACTTTGAGTCCGTTGAGGATAAGTGCGTAACCGTGCGCGACAGAGATACCATGCAGCAGGTTCGCGTTCCCATCGACGAGCTTGAGGCTTATATTGAAAAATATATTGCATACTAATAAAGCATAATAAAAAGCTCGCCTTGGCGCACCTGCGATAAAGCAGTTTTAAAAAGCAATGCCGCTGAGAGTGACCATTACGGTTACTCTCAGCGGTTTCTTCTTGGAATTTATTATTCGTACACCAACACCACGGGCGGACAGCAGTAATCAATATCCTTCAGATGCAATCCTTTGTCATATGCTTCCCTAACGATAGACATAACAAAATAAGCAGTTGCTTCCATGTATCTGAAAAGCTCGGGAACAGATGTCAGGTGTTTTGGAACAGGGGTTTTCAAAGAAGTAATAAAAGTAGTAAATTCTACTCCTATCACCGCTTTTATTTCTTCGGTCGCATTTTTAATCAACGCACACATTTCATCATAATCGGTTTTCTTCAATACGGGGATTTTGACGCATAACTTATCCTCTGTGCGTCCTATTACCCCAAACTGTTCAAGGGTGGGGATATAAGAAATAAAATCGTTCGGGATATCTGATGTTTCAAGTGAAATGCCCTCGTAGATACTCCATAATAGCGGAATAATATGCTTAAAATACAGTTCATATGCGCCACCGAAACGATGAGGGCTATCCCATAGCGTGGTGTCAAATTCATAAAGGCGGATACGCTTTGTTCGTCCGACGGATACTGCTTCCGA